>NZ_CP068983.1:3090340-3398181 GCF_016801025.1 Paradevosia shaoguanensis
GATCGAAGTTCATTGGCGGCCCCTCTGCCGAACGATTCATCTGGAGGCTAAATCATAATTTGAAATGCACAATTTAAAACCCCGAGAATCACATGGCGCTCAAGGCGTGGCAGCGAGGCCGGCTTCGCTCAATTGCAGCCGACGCCGCTGCGCCACCGAGGCGAAAACCAGCAATTGCAGCTGGTGGAACAGCATGAGCGGCAGCACCACGATGCTCACGATCTGCGAGGGGAACAGCAGCACGGCGATAGGCAATCCGCTGGCCAGGCTCTTGGTCGCCCCGCAGAACAGCAGCGCCGTCTGCTGCGGCGTGCCGAGGCCCGCCCATGAGCCCGCCAGCCGCAGGCACACCACTACGACCGCGAGCAGCACCGCATCGACTGCGATGATGGTCAGCAGCGCCGTCACCGGCACCTGTTGCCAGACGCCCGCGACGACGCCAGCGCCGAACGCCGAATAGACGATGAGAAGGATCGAGCCACGATCGACCGTCAGCGTCAGCATCCGCTGTTTTTCGACCCAGCCGCCGATGAAGCGGCGCAGCACCATGCCCAGGATGAACGGCAGCAGGATCTGCACGGCAATGCTGCCCACCGCCTGCCAGCTGAAGCCGCCGCCCGTCGCCCCCAGCATCAGCGCCGCAAGGGCCGGGGTGATGAAGACACCGGCCAGGTTGGAGAGCGTCGCCCCGCAGATCGCGCCCGCCACATCGCCCTTGGCGAGGCCCGTGAACGCGATCGAGGATTGCACCGTCGAAGGCAGGATGCCGAGGAAGATGATGCCCGCCGAAAGCTCCGGCCCGATCATTGAGCCGAGCGTCCAGGCGAGGATCAGCGCCAGGATGGGGAACAGCACATAGGTCGAGCCGAACATCAGCCCCTGCAACCGCCAGTCTGTCAGCCCGGCCCAGACCGTTTCCAGTTTCAGTCGCGCGCCATAGAGGAAGAACAGCAGCGCCACCGCGTAATAGGCCACCGACGACACGATCGGCGCCGCCGCGCCGCGCGCCGGCAGCACTATGGCGAGGGCCACCGTGCCTAGCAGCAGCAGCGTGTAGAGGTCAATTCCGTAGCGTTTGAGCTGGGTCAGCATGTTCCGGTCTCCATCAGAGATGGATATTGCAGTGCTCGGTAAGAATGAAGCATGATAGGCAACATATCGCCGATCATGAATTGTGATGACCGTGCCCGTTCCCGATCTGCAGCCTAGCTGGCTCCGGTCCTTTCTCGAAGTTGCCCGCTGCGAAAGCTTCTCGCAGGCGGCGCGCGAGCTGGGCCTCCAGCAATCGACCGTCAGCCAGCACATCCGGCGCCTCGAGGCCGCCCTCGGTCGGCGGTTGCTTTCGCGTACCACGCACAGCGTTTCCCTCACCGCCGAAGGCGCGGCCGCGCTCGATCTCGCCATGCAGGTCATCGGTGCGCATGACAGCCTCGGCGGCCACTTCATCCGCCTCGCCCAGCGCCGTCGCATGCGCTTCGGCATCTCCGAGGATTTCGCGCTGCTCGCGCTCTCCGATGTGCTCCACAGCTTCGGCCGGCAATATCCGGACGTCGACCTCGAACTCACCGTCGGCCTCTCGCAGGCGCTTTACGATGGTTTCGATTCCGGCCAGCTTGACGTGATCTTCGCCAAGCGTCGGCAGGGCGATCGTCGCGGCGTCACCGCCTGGCGCGAAAACCTCGCCTGGATCGGTCGCCCCGGCCTCAGCCTCGATCCCTCGGTGCCGGTGCCGCTCATCGCCTATCCGCCGCCCTCGGTCACCCGAACGCTTGCCGTCAACGCGCTCAACGAAGCCAGCCGGGACTGGCACCTCGTCTGCACCAGCGGCAGTCTCAGCGGCATCCGCGCCGCCGCCCTCGCCGGCATGGGCGTAGCCGCCCACTCCCCCCGCCTCCTGCCCACGGGCCTCGCCATTATCCCCGAAACCAGCGGCCTTCCGCCACTGGGCCAGGTCGAATTCGCAGCACTCGGTCCGGGCAGGGGCCAGACAATCGCCAACGCGCTGATCGATACGCTGATGGCAAGCATCGGGCGGGGGTGAGGGGGCCGGCGGTAAATCCGCCAACCCTTGAACTCATTGGTGGCCACCAGACCGGAAATCGCCATAACTTTTGTCTTGGATGAACTCTGCCGGCTGATGCCATCTTCGGAAATTTCCGATGCCGCCTGAACTTGGAGGGGAATGAACATGGAAAAACGCAAGCTTGGACAGGGGCTGGAGGTGTCGGCGCTCTCGCTTGGCGCAATGGGCTACGGCAAGTCGCGCGACATTCCCGACCGTCCGCAGATGATCGAGCTGCTCCGCGCCGCTGTCGATCGCGGCATGAATTTCTTCGATACCGCCGAAGTCTATGGCCCGTGGACGAACGAAGAAATGCTGGGTGAAGCCTTCGCCGACATGCGTGACAAGGTCATCATCGCGACCAAGTTTGGCTGGGACATTGACCAGCAGACGGGTGAGCATCGCGGTGGGGTCACCAGCAAACCGGCCCAAATCCGGCAGGCCGTCGAAGGCAGTCTCAAGCGCCTGGGCACGGACTATATCGACCTGTACTACCAGCATCGCGTCGATCCCGACGTGCCGATGGAGGACGTCGCCGGCGTGGTCAGCGACCTGATCGGTCAGGGTAAGGTTCGCTATTTCGGATTGTCGGAAGCGGGTGTGGGATCGATCCGCAAGGCGCATGCGGTTCAGCCAGTCGCGGCGCTGCAGAGCGAATATTCGCTCTGGACCCGCGAGCCGGAGAACGAGGTCATTCCGACCTTGGAGGAACTTGGGATCGGCATGGTGCCATTCAGCCCGCTCGGCAAGGGCTTCCTGACGGGCACGATCGATGCCGGCACCAAGTTCGGTGACAAGGATATGCGCAACACGGTTCCGCGGTTTCAGCCAGAGAACCGGGAAACCAACCAACGCCTGGTCGATATGCTGCGCCGCATCGGGGAGGCGCATGGCGCGTCGCCGTCACAGGTCGCCCTTGCCTGGTTGATGGCGCAAAAACCTTGGATCGTCCCGCTGTTCGGCACGCGCAGTATTCAGCGCTTCGACGAGAACATCGGTTCGCTCAATGTCCGCCTCTCGGAGAGCGATCTGCGTGAGCTCAACGAGAGCAAGACTACGATGCCGGTGGAAGGCAATCGCTATCCACCTGAGCATATGCGGCGCGTCGGCCTATAGCGGGTTGAAGCAGGCGGCATAACTCAGCACCCGTCGCCAAAGTGGCGCGGTGTTCGCAACCGCGCCCTTTGCAATGGCTCTCCAGTCATGCGCGGCCGGCGCTGAGGCTGGCAAGGAGTTCGTCGAGCTGCTCGAACTGTTCGGGCGTGCCTTCCATTCCGCCCAGGGATTCATCGAGCGCTTCCTTGGTGGGGTAGACTTCAGTGAAGGTCAGCAGCGTCTTGCCGTCCTTTTCCACGAAAACCACCGTCGAGACGGCGCCGTTCTCGTCTTCCTCGTTAGTCCAGACGATCCGCGACGGTGGCACCACTTCGAGATATTTGCCGAAGAAGGCCCAGGTGTTTTCGGCGTCCTTGCCGAATTCGAGGCGGTAGGTACCGCCGGTGCGCACGTCCATCTCGCAGGAGCGCAGCGGTATGCCAATGGATTTGGGCACCCACCAGCGCGCAAACAGCTCCGGATTGGTCCAGGCCTCGAACACGATCCGGGCCGGTGCATCGAAGATGCGCGTCACCACCATCTCGACCTCGGATGCCCGCTTCACCGTGGTTCGGCCCTCGATCAGGACCGAGCCATTCTCTTGTCTATCGTTCATCGCGTTTCTCCTTGAGTTTGAGTTCTTCGACAACCTTGTCCAGCTTGTCGAAACGGGCGTCCCAAAGCTGGCGGTACTGTTCGATCCACTCCGCCTCCTGCTCGAGGCGGCTGGCGCCGAGCCGGCAGGTGCGCACGCGGCCGATCTTCTCGGTGGTGACCAGCCCCACCTGTTCGAGGACGCTGACATGCTTCTTCATGCCCGTGAGGCTCATGTGGAACCTCTCGGCAAGGTCCGAGACCGAGGCGTCGGCGCGTCCCAACTGCTCGAGAATGCCACGTCGGGTGGCGTCCGAGAGCGCGGCGAAGGAAGCATCAAAGTGAGTTTGAGAATACTGAACCATGTAGTTCAGTATATGTGTCTGAATTCCGATCTGCAAGAAGCAAGAGCAAGCCGGCCGCCGCGCGGCGACCTTCCATTCTCAAGGCAGGGAGCGAATGGCCATTTCCGCGATGAAGTCGGGATCGGCGATGGCTTCGATGGCGACGATGCGGTTGCCCGAGAAGGTGACGCGCAGGGCAAGCGCCACCGTGCCTGCCGGCGCGATGATGATCCCCGGATCGCCATCGACCACGGCCAGCTCCGCTGTTCTGGCGCGGCCGCTGAAGAAATGGGCGACGGCCTCTGCCCCGTGGAGGCCCTGTTCGGAGCCGAGACGCGCGGCGACGTCGTCGAAGTCGAAGCGGACGTCGGGCGCGAGCAGCGCGATCAGGCCAGGCAGATCGCCTTCGCGCGTCGCTCGCAGGAATGCCGAAACGGCCGCCGCTCGCGCTTCGCGGTCGGGCGCGGCCAGTGGGCCGGACTGAACGCGGCGACGGGCCCGACTGGCCAATTGGCGCGCCGAAGCCGGGCTGTGCCCGAGAATGGTCGCGATGGTTTCGAACGGTACGTCGAACATGTCATGGAGAATGAAGGCGACACGCTCGGCGGGATGCAGGCGGTCGATCACCTGGGCCATGGCATCACCCACGGCATCGGCGAGATCGCGCGCCGCATCGGGCAGATCGGTGGTGGACACGACGGTTTCCTCGAAAGGTTCCAAAGCCTCCTCGCCGCGCCGCTTGCGGCTGCGCAATCGGTCGAGGCAGAGGCGACTGACGACGGTCGTCAGCCAGGAGCCGAGATTGTCGATAGCGGTCGCGTCGCTGCCGGTGAGGCGCATCCAGGCATCCTGCACCGCGTCCTCCGCATCGCTGGCCGAGCCAAGCAGACGCCGCGCAATGCTCAGGAGGCGCGGGCGGTTGGCTTCGAATTCGTCGAGTAGGGCGGCAGTGGTCATGGTTGATCCTCAAGGGGACCGGCTGGTTACCGGTCCCCGATTGTCAATTCCTCACGCAGCAGCGGCTGCCTTGAGGTGGAATTGCTGCCGGGTTGCGGCATTGATGCGGTTCCAGAGATTGGTCGTCGCGATTTCGAGCAGAAGCGTAGCCAGTTCTTCCTCGGTGAAGTGACGGCTGGCTTCGGCCCAGAGGTCGTCCGAAACCATCTCGCCGCCGCCAACCACAGTCACGGCCTCGGTCAATTCGAGCGCGACTTTCTCTGCCGGCGTGAAGAGGCTCGAATGGCGCCAGGCTGCGACGGCATAGAGCCGGTCTTCGGTCTCGCCTGCCTTCTTCGCCTCGCGGGAATGGAAGCTGACGCAATAGCTGCAGCCATTGAGCTGGCTGGTCCGGATATGCGTCAACAGCACCAGCTTGGGCGGGATATTGCCGGTACGGGCGGCGCCGAGCGCCTGCCCGAGCGACATCAGGGCGGGGCCGACATTGGCGATGGCAAAGGCGGGGTTCTGCATGCGCTGGTTCATTTTTGCTCTCTCTTCTGCGTCACCATCATTGGCTCGCTGCCTTGATGACGCTGGAGCGCAGCGACTTGTGACAGCTTTTCCAAAAAATCTTCGGCGAGCGCAGAAGAGCCGCGGCCAGTGGTCCGGAACTCGATTCCGACCAGGATAAAAGAAGGGGACTTCCGAGGGACAGCGACTGCTGGAGATCTCCATTCGTCTCGCTTCCGCGATCCACGATCTCGTTGCATTCCACACCAAAGCGCAAAATCGGTGGTGTTGGTGGGCCCACCAGGACTCGAACCTGGAACCAGACCGTTATGAGCGGTCGGCTCTAACCATTGAGCTATGGGCCCCTGAGCACGCCTCATAGCAGGCCGATGCCGTTAGTCAAACGGGTTGTGATGAAGGCCGCTGTTGCGCGGGCGGGCTTGTCTGGGCAGACTGGAACACCATCTTTGCTTCGGAGCGGCGTTTGCCGCTCGTTTGCTTGGGAGATACCGGCCGATCATGATTTCGGTGGCGTCCTACAATATCCAGAAATCCATCGGCACCGATTTCCGGCGGCGTCCGGAGCGAATTCTGTCGGTGCTCCAGGAGCTTGATGCGGATGTCGTGGCGCTGCAGGAGGTCGATCGCCGCTTTGGCGCCCGTGTCTCCTCGCTCAGCGCCGCCACCCTCGAAAATGAGACGGACTACCGCCCGGTGCGATTCGGCGTGCGGCCGGGGAGCATGGGCTGGCACGGCAACGTGATTCTCATTCGCAAGAATGTCGAAGTGCTCGCGCAACGTACCATCACCCTCCCGGCGCTGGAGCCGCGCGGCGCGGTGTTGGCCGATCTCAAGGTCGGGCCGGAGCGACTGCGCGTCGTCGGCATGCATCTGGGGCTCGTCGGCCTCTGGCGCAAGCGGCAGGCGCAGGCGGTGCTCAGTGCGCTGGGCGACCTCGAAGAGACGCTGCCCACCGTCATGATGGGCGATCTCAACGAGTGGAGCGTCAACGGCGGGTGCCTCAAGAGTTTCGCGCTGGAGCACCATGTGGGCCAGCCCGGCCCGAGCTTCCCCTCGGTCCGCCCGGTCTTCGGCTTCGACCGGATCATCACCAGCCCTGAGCTGTCCATCGTCGAAAGCGGCGTCCATGGCAGCCAGCGGGCCCGCACGGCCTCCGATCACCTGCCGGTCTGGGCGAGGCTGTCGCGCAGCGTCGAGGCGGGCGCTGAGGCGGCGGAATAGGCAGGAGCCGCTTTCGGCTGCCTGTGCAGGAGCCGCCTGAGCCGCCGCCCCATCACCGCTATGAGTTCTAAAACGCTGGGCGGATAAATCCGAACGCTTTCGATGATCATGCGCCGCGCCAGTTTCGGGCGGCCGATGGCGCGCATCTGCCGCGCCAGGTGCAGCAGGAAATGGGCTCGCAAAGCAGGCTCGCCGGCCAGAATATCCTTGTTGCGCGAGACGATACGCAGCACGCCGCGGCATTCCTTGCGCGTATTGCGCGAAATGCTGTCGGGCGAGATGAAGCCCAGCGCCACCGGCTCGATATCCTCGTGTATCCGCGTCTGCCGGGCCAGCCGTATGGCGAATTCCCAGTCCTCGTTGGCGGGAGCCAGGGGATCGAACCATGGCGCGGGCGGGCAGCTCGCGCGGCGGAAAAGCGTGTTCTGGAGGCTGATCCGGTTCTGCCGCAGCAGGTGGCGAACCTGGTCCTCCCCCGGTTCCAGCCGTCCCGCCGGATCGGGCGCGATGGCCACCTTGCCCGGCCCGAAGCTGAAAGCGGCGTCGCGCCCATAGAGTATCTTGGGCGCCGTCACCACGCCGATCGCCGGAGGCAGGGCCATGATGGTCCGCACCTGCCGTTCGAGCTTGCCGGGCAGCCAGAGGTCGTCGCTGTCCTGGAAGGCGATGAGCTCGCCACGGACGTGCTCGAGCCCGGTATTCCGCGACGCGCCGGCGCCGCCATTGGCCGGCCGCCGTACATAGCGCAGCCGTGGATCGCCGATCGCCTCGACCAGCGCGCGGATATCCTGCGGCGAGGCGTCGTCGACCACGATCAGTTCGAGATTGGTGTAGGATTGGCCGAGCACGCTCGCGATGGCCGCGGGCAGGGTCGCCGCGCGGTTATAGGTCGGCAGGATCACCGAAACCAGCGGCTGGGCGGCGTCGGCGCTCATCAGGGCCTCGCCAGTTCGGCCGGCGGCCAGGCGCCGAGCGCCGCGGCGCTGAGCAGGGTTTCCTCGCGCTGGCGCTGCCGCCGCTTGCGGGCCGGTTCGTGGTTGTGGACCTCCTGCATCAGCGCCCGCCAGCAGACCTGTGCCGTCTCGCTCCAGCGATAGCCCGGCCGCGCCACGGCTGCCGTTTCGTAGATCGCCAGCAGCCGCTGCGAGGCCTGTTCGAGGCTGAAGCGCTCTTCCACGCACTGGCGGCCGAACGTTGCCAGCCGCTCGCGCAGCGCCTTGTCCTCGATCAGCACGGCAAGCTGGTCCGCCAGCTTGCGCGCGCTCGGTTCGCTCTCGCCCAGCCCATAGAATCCCTGGCGCATGAAGAGGGGCAGGGTTTCAGGGCAGAAGATCTCGGAGAACCCATCCTCGCCCTGCACCACGACCGGTCGCGCCATCGACATGGCGCGCAGCGAGGATGAACCCATGCCCACCACGATGTCGGCCGCCGCATAGGCGGGCCGCGGGTCGAATTCCTCGCCGGCAAGCGTCACCACTTCGCGCCCATGGCGGGTGTTGACCTGAGCGGCGCGATTGGCCAGCGCCGCTGCGGCCTGTCCGCCGCCGACCAGCGCAAGGCGCAGTCGGTGGCGAACCGACAGCAGGTCGACCGCATCGATGGCGCGCACCAGCGCGTCGAGCTTGAGGTCCACCGCCAGCCGCGAGACGCTGACGATCAGTTCTTCGCCCGGCTGCAATGCCAGTTTCCGCCGGAAGGCCGAGCCGTCGATATCCGGGTTGTCCAGCTCGGTGTCGATGGGCGGCTCCAGCGTCCAGACCGGGCCGGGGCGCATGGCCTGCGCTTCGTCGGCCAGGTCTGCCGTGCCCATGACCAGCGGCAGGGAAGCCGGCACGAAGGGCGAGACGCTCATCGAGAGCACCGTGCAGACTACCGGCACCTTGCCCAGAATCCCGGCGCCCAGATAAGCATCGAGGCACGAGGGCCATTCATAGGCGTGGATCAGGTCGATGGATTCGCGCCGCGCCAGATCGCGTAGTTGCGCAATGCGCTGCGGGGCAGGGCGGTAATGGAGGTCGTTGGCCTCGATATAGCGCAGGCCTTTGCCGCGGATGTAGTCCACCAGCGGCCCGGGGCGGCCATAGATCATCACCTCGTGGCCCGCCGCGGCGGTGCGCGCGGCCAGGTCGATGGCATTGATCTGGCTGCCGCCGATAATCAGGTCAGTGGGATACACCAGTATTTTCATGCGCCGGATGCTACCCGGCGCGACCGATGGGCGACCTAGTTCATTCGGGTTAAGCCGCTATTCCCGCGCGAATTTCCGGCTGAGAAACGGGGAGTCCGCCACCCCGAACCGCCACGGTTTTTCCACCGCCTTGGTGATGCCGATGCGCGGGCCGATGGCGATTTTCGGCGGGTCCGGATTGGGCGTGAAGCTGAACGGGGGCAAGGCGAGCGCGTGGCCGTCGAGGTCGCGGGTGACGCCCATGGCCTCGCAGAGCTTGCCCGGCCCCGAGCAGAGCTGGCGGATGTCCTCGACGCCGCGGCGCTCGCGCATCGTCTCGATCCCGGCCGTCGGCTCGATCGCGCGGATCAGTACGGCGCTGGCATGGCTGCACACGAAATTGATGCACCAGTGGATGCCGTAGGAGCGGTAGACATAGACGCGTGCCGGTGGCCCGAACATCGCCGCATTGCGCGGGGTCGGGCCACGGAAGGAATGGGAGGCGGGGTCCTGCGGATGATAGGCTTCGGTTTCGACGATAAGCCCGCCAATCCCGTTGACCAGGAGGGTCGAGCCGAGCAGCGCCGGGGCGACCAGCGTTGCCTCGCGATCGAAGAATTGCAGCAGGGACTGGTTATCCAAAGCGACTCTCGCTCGTGGTCTCGGACTTGCCTTTCTGCTTATGGCCGTGCCACTGCTCGCGCGCAACGAGGGTTTTGGGCATGACGGGCAACAGCCTCAAATTCGGGACGAGCGGCCTGCGCGGGCTTGTGACGGACCTCGTGGGCGCGGCCAGCGTCAACTACACGCTGGCCTTCATCGCCTATCTCAAGGGCAAGGGCGAACTCGCCGAAGGCGGGACGCTACTGGTCGGCCGCGACCTGCGCGATTCGAGCCCGGCCATCGCCGGGGCCGTCGTTGCCGCAGCGCGCCATGCCGGCCTCAACCCTATCGATTGCGGCGAATTGCCGACGCCTGCTCTTGCGCTCGAAAGCCAGCGTCTCGGCGTGCCGGCCGTGATGGTCACCGGCAGCCATATTCCCGCCGACCGCAACGGGCTCAAATTCTACGTGGCAGCGGGCGAGATCGACAAGGTCGACGAAGCCGGCATCCTCGACGCCCTTCCGCATGTCGATGGCGCCGCCATCGAGGTCAAGCCGCTGGCTTCGGGCGAAAGCTCGGCCCTGGCGCGCTACGAGCGCCGCTATGAAGGCTTTCTCGGACAGAACGCGCTCGCGGGGCTGCGCATCGGCGTCTTCCAGCATTCCTCCGTCGCCCGCGACCTGCTTGTCCGCGTCCTCCATGCGCTGGGCGCCGATGCCGTGGAGCTCGGGAGGTCCGACATTTTCGTGCCCGTCGATACCGAGGCCATCAGCCCCGACAATACCCGCCGCGCCGGTGTGTGGACGGCCGATCTCGTGCTCGATGCCATCGTCTCGACCGATGGCGATGCCGACCGGCCCCTCATCATCGACCAGTGCGGTAATTTCGTGCGCGGGGACCTTGTCGGCCTCCTCACCGCGCGCTTTCTCGGCGCGGACGCGGTGGTGACGCCGGTCACCTCGAACTCGGCCATCGAGGCCTCCTGCGCCTTCGCCCGCGTCATCCGCACGCGCGTCGGCTCGCCCTATGTCATCGCCGCGATGCGCGACGCGGAAGGCGTCGTCGTGGGCTTTGAGGCCAATGGTGGCGTGCTGCTGGGTTCTGAGGCCAGGGGCCTCTCGCCGCTCCCCACCCGCGATGCCCTGCTGCCCATCCTCGCCGTGCTCGGCCTGATGCGCGCCGAGGGCAAGTCAATGTCCGAACTCGTCGCCGAGCTGCCCCCACGCTTCGGCAGCAGCGACCGCCTGGAGCAGGTGCCGCCCGACCGCGCCGCGATCCTCATGGAGCAACTCCGCCGCGATGCCGCCGCCTATTTCGCCGAACTGGGCGAAGTGCTCGAAGTCTCCGAAGTCGACGGCCTGCGCTTCACCCTGGCCAACAACGACGTCATCCACTACCGCGCTTCCGGCAACGCCCCGGAACTGCGATGCTACACCGAAGCCGCCACCCCCGAACGCGCCGAAGCCCTGCTGGAATGGGGCCTCGACGCCGCCGAGCGCGTGATCCGGTAGCACGGAGCTCTCACAACGGGGACTTCCACGGGAATCTCACCACAGAGCTCCCCACCGAGGATACTTCCCCGAGGATACTCCCCACCGAGGATACTGCTCCTCCGGGAAACTCCTCCGGGAAGCTCCTCCACCGAGGAAGCTCCTCCACCACAAAGCTTCCCCCACCCCTTACTTCCCCGGGCGAAGACCCGGGGCCTATTGCACCCATCCAGCGAGTGGAGCCATCCATGGGCCCCGGCTCTTCGGCCGGGGAAGATCGAGGATGGGGAAAGCTAGGGGATGGCAGGGAAGGATAGGGGATGGCAGGAAGGATGGGGAAAGGCGGGGAAGCCAGGCGAAGGCAGGGAAAGACTGCGAAGCCAAGAAAATGCAGCGAGAGCCTATCCCCTACACCCGCAACGCCACCAGCCCCGCCGCCGTAGCCATCATCACCCCCGCCGTCTTGTTCATCCGCCGGATCGCCTTCGCGCTCGTAAACATCTCGCGCGCCCGTGCCGCAAGGAACGCGTAGCCGCAGCCGATGATCAGCAGCACCACGATGACGATCGCCGTGATTTCGGTAAACGCCAGCGGGTTCATCTGCTCGAGCGGAATGACCGTGGGCAGCAGTGCGAGGTAGAACACGATGGTCTTGGGGTTCCCCAGCGTCAGCGAGAAGCCCGAGAGGAACGTGCGGCTCCAGTGCTCCTCAGCGCGCGGGCCGATCTGTTCGGAGCCGGGCTTGGCCGTCCAGAACGTCCAGGCGATGTAGAGCAGGTAGAGCGCGCCCGCGATGCGAACGATCTCGAACACCGCGTTGAAGTAGTGCGCGATGGTCGCCAGCCCGAAGACCGCGAAGACGAGATAGACCAGGTCTCCCACGAGGATACCCAGCACCATCGGCAGCGCCGCCCTGAAGCCGCCACCCAGCGCCCGCGCCACCACCGCCGCGACACCGGGGCCGGGCACGAGCACGGCAATGGCATAAGCCACTGTGAAGGTGAGCAGGGTGAAGAAATCCATTTGGCGGCGCGCTCCGGAGGAGGGCGGAGATTAGTGGATTTCGCGATGGTCGAGAAGAGGGTGGCCGAGCACACGCACTTCCAACTTATCCACCCCCGCAAAAGCCCCGGATACAATGATCGGACAGCGTTCGCGACCCCTCTCGCGCGCCCCCGTTTTCACCCTGCAGAACCGACCCACGGAGACTTGTCGAACGAAGGCCGAAATTGCCCCCAAACCCCGCAAAAGATGCGCAAAGATGACCCGAAATTGAGTCAAAATTTAACGATTTGCCGAGTGCGTCTCTTCGACATTCGTCGTAATATCAATGTGTTGCCTGACTGTCTTGTCAGATATGGTTACGAAAAAACCGCCGCAAAACAACTGTGTTTCATTTTGAAGGGGCAAAACCACCGGTTCCCCCTCAGCCGCCGAACCAGCGCAAGGCGCGCTCTGCCGCCGTTTCCGCCGCCGGTGAGCCCCCGGCCGCAACCGGGGACCGCACGTCTTACGGCAGTCGCGCCAGCCGCTCGGTGAGGAGCTTGTAGAAGCCCTCGGCATTGCCGTTCCGCATGAAGGTTGCGTTCCGCGGGCGGTCTGTCACGTGCCAGTAGTCGGCCACGGTCATGCCCACGGTCAGCTCGCTGGCGCATTCGATGGCGACGTTGCAGAGCCGTCCCTCGAAGAGGCCGGGTTCGAGCAGGTAGGCGGTCACGCAGGGGTCGTGCAGCGGTGCGCCGGCCCAGCCGTATTTCTTGAGGTCGAAGCTTTCCGAGAAGGTCAGCATCTCGGCCACCGCCACGCCCGAGCGGTTGCCGAGCGCGCGGATGGCGTCGATGCGCGGGCGGGTCGATTGCATCTGGTGGGTCACGTCGAGCGGCATGATGGTGATCGGCGCGCCGCACCGCATCACGACGTCCGCTGCTTCCGGGTCGACATAGATGTTGAACTCGGCCGCCGGGGTGATGTTGCCGACTTCGAAATAGGCGCCGCCCATCATCACGATCTCGGCGATGCGCGGGGCGATCTCCGGGGCCTTGTTGAGCGCCATGGCGATATTGGTCAGCGGCCCCAGTGTGCAGAGCGTCACCGTGCCCGGCTCATGGGCCAGCAGCGTCTCGATGATGAAGTCGACGCCATGCTGCTTCTGGAGCGCGATGGCCGGTTCCGGCAGGTCGGGGCCGTTCAGGCCCGTGTCGCCATGGACATGCTCGGCCGTCACCAGCGTGCGCCGCAGCGGCCGCGAGCAGCCGGCATAGACCGGCACGTCGGTGCGGCCGGAAAGCTCGACGACCTTGAGGGCGTTCTTCGAATTGTTGGCGAGGCCGACATTGCCGGCCACCGCGACGACACCGAGTACCTCTAGCTCTTCGGGCGAGGCCAGCGCGAGGAGGATGGCGACGGCATCGTCCTGGCCCGGATCGGTATCGATGATGATCTTCTTCTTCACTATACAAGCCCTCAGGAGCGTTTCGAATCCGGCGCGGAGAATAGAGGCGCTTGCGGCCGCCGTCGATTGGCTGGCGACGGAACGAACTGGCCCCGCTCCCCGTTAACGGGCGTCGGAGGGACCAGCGATTTGGCCAGCAACGGTTTGGGGCAACGGACACCGCTCCCGGTGGGTCCGGGAGACACGCAGTTCGAACGGGTCCTCTGGAATACGGCGGCGATCGGCATCGTGCTTATCGCCTGCGTCGTTGCGTTCGCCGCGATCGATGCGGGGCAGGTGATCCTCGCGCCGGTCTTCCTCGCCGTCACCATCGGCCTCATGTTCGGCCCGCTCGCCGACCGGCTGGAAAAGCGCGGCGTGCCGTCCAGCCTTTCGGCCGGCATCGTCGTCATCCTGCTGATCGTGCTGCTGGCGCTGGGCATAACGCTCTTCGCCGTTCCCCTCTCGCAATGGGTCGAGCGCATTCCGGTCATCTGGGACAGACTGCGCGAGCAGGCCATGGCCCTACGCGAACCGCTTTCGGCGGTGGCGACACTGCAGGACCAGATCCAGGAGATCATCGGCGGCACAGCCACCATGTCGGTCGCGGTCGAGAGCGGCAATCCGGTCACCGACATCGCCTTCCAGGCGCCGGCGCTCGGCGCGCAGGTGCTGGTGTTCCTCGTCAGCCTCTACTTCTTCCTCGCCACCCGCCACCAGATCCGCGTCGGCGTGCTCTCGATGTGCTTCACCCGTCGCATGCGCTGGCGCACGGCGCACGTCTTTCGCGACGTCGAGACCAAGGTCTCGCGGTTTCTGTTCTCGGTCACCATCATCAACTTCTGCGTCGGCGTCGCCGTCACCCTCGCCATGTGGGCGGCCGGCATGCCGTCACCCGTGCTCTGGGGCGCTCTGGCGACGATGGTCAACTACATCCCCTACGTCGCCCAGGCGGTTATGGTCACAGTGCTCTTCGTGGTCGCCATGGGCACCCAGGACGATCTGGTCCATGTCCTCCTGCCGGTGGGGCTCTACCTCATCATCAGCTTCTCGGAGGGCCAGCTCATCACCCCGCAGGTGCTGGGGCGCACGCTGACGCTCAATCCCTTCCTCGTCTTCCTCTCCATTGGCTTCTGGATCTGGGTCTGGGGGCCGGTCGGCGGTCTCGTCGCCGTGCCCTCGCTCCTCATGCTCACCTCGTTCCTCGATCACGTGCTCCCGCGCGGCGTCGATCGGGAGGCCCCGATTCCGGCCCGGGTAAGGGCGCGGGTAGTGCGTGAGGCTGGCGAGGAGATCGCGGCCAGGCGGCGCGAGGAGGAGGAAGAGCGGCAGGCCGAAGAGGCGGAGGAGGCGGTGGTCGAAAAGCCTTCGCGCCGCCGTCCCGGCGCCGGCAAGGGGACAAGCGCGCCCGCGGCAAGCTGAATGCTTGACGTCTTCGCCTTCGGGCGTCGAAATTAGCTCCCCGTTTTCGCAGAGGCAGAATCTCATGGAGACCGCAGGCACGCACGCCGCCGAGATGGCGGCGCATGGCGGCATCGATCTGGTGCAGGTCGTCATACTCCTGGCAGCAGGGGTATTGGCCGTACCGATATTCCGCCGGCTGGGCCTCGGCTCCGTTCTCGGCTACCTCGCTGCGGGGCTCGTCGTCGGTCCCTTCGGCCTCAAGGTCGTCAGCGATCCGCAGGCCATCCTGCATGCGGCCGAGCTGGGCGTGGTGCTCTTCCTCTTCATCATCGGCCTCGAGATGGAGCCGCAGCGCCTCTGGAGCCTGCGCAAGCAGATCTTCGGCCTCGGCGTGTTGCAGGTCCTCACCTGCGGCGCGTTGTTGACCGGCGTCGGCATCCTTCTCGGCTTCAGCGCTCCGGTGGCCTTCGTCTTCGGCATGGGCTTTGTCCTCACCTCCACCGCCATCGTCATGCAGGTGCTCGAAGAGCGTGGGGAACTGGCGACCGAGCCTGGCCAGAAGGTCGTCTCGATCCTGCTGCTCGAAGATCTCGCCATCGTGCCGCTTCTTGCCATCGTCGCCATCCTGGCCCCCACCGGGGAGGAGGGGGATTTCACCTCCCGCCTCGTCGGCATCGGCGTCGCCCTCGGCTCGGTCATCGGCCTCGTCGCCGTCGGCCGCTGGATCCTCAATCCGGTCTTCAAGTTCCTCGCCGATTCCAAGGCCCGTGAAGTGATGACCGGCGCCGCGCTGCTCGTCGTGCTCGGCGCTGCCCTCGTCATGGAGGTGGGCGGCCTCTCGATGGCCATGGGCGCATTCCTTGCCGGCGTGCTGCTCTCCACCTCGACCTTCAAGCACCAGCTCGAAGCTGATGTGGAGCCGTTCCGTGGCCTGCTGCTCGGCCTTTTCTTCCTCTCGGTCGGCATGGCGCTCAACGTCTCGGTCGTGTTGGAGAACTGGCAGATCATCGCGCTCAGCGTCGTCGGCTTCATGGTGGTCAAGGCCGGCGCGATCTATGTCATCGCCCGCGTCACCCGCAGCTCGCATGGCGAGGCGCTGGAGCGGGCGGTGATGATGGCGCAGGGCGGCGAGTTCGCCTTCGTGCTCTACACCACCGCCGTCTCGGCCGGCCTCATCTCGGGCCCGACCAACGACATCTTCACCGCCACCGTCATCGTCTCGATGGTCGTGACCCCGTTCACGCTCATCGGCCTGCGCTACATCATGCCCAAGCCGGTGCAGTCGATGGAAGGCATCGAGCAGATCCCCGACGGGCTGCATGGCCGCGTGCTCATCATCGGCTTCGGCCGCTTCGGGCAGATCGCCTCCCAGCCGCTGCTGGCACTCAAGCATCGCGTCTCGATCATCGACAACGACACCGACATGATCCGCGCCGCCACCCAACTGCGCTTCAAGGTCTATTACGGCGACGGCACCCGGCTCGACATCCTGCGTGCCGCCGGCGCCTCGACCTCGGACATCATCATGATCTGCGTCGACAAGAAGGAATCGGCGACCCGCATCGCCGAGCTCCTGCGTGACGAATGCCCGCTCGTCCGCGTCTACGCCCGCGCCTTCGATCGCGGCCACGCCATCGAGCTGGTCAATGCCGGCGTCGAATACCAGATCCGCGAAACCTTCGAATCGGCTCTGGTGTTCGGCGGCAGGGTCGCGCAGGCGCTGGGCGCTTCGGCCGAGGAAGCGGCAGAGGTGCTGCAGGGCGTGCGCGAGCGAGACGCCAAGCGTTTCGAGCTGCAACAGATGGGAACCGGCGGCATCGCGGCGGGCCTCAACCTCCTCATCAGCAATGCGGAAGAGCAGGCGCGCGAAGGCGGAGTACCGGCTCCGTCTCCGGAAGAAGAAAGTTCTATAGAGGGGCGCCAGCCGGTCTGAGCGGGCAGCTTCGAGGGGGAGGCCCGGCAATCATTTTACGGGCTTTCCAACTATATCGATTGCATGCCACAGTGTTGCCAGAGGGGAACATTGCTATGAACACGGATAAGCGGAATGGCCGAACAGCCACTCGTTATCGACTCCAATGCTCCTCGTCCCGAACCACGCACGTCGTCGGTTGAGACGCTTCGCCAGGAAATCCTGGAGAGGCTGACCTATTCCGTCGGCAAGGACCCGGCAGTAGCGCGTCCGCATGATTGGTTGACCGCCACGATCCTGACGGTGCGCGACCGCATCATGGATCAGTGGATGGAATCCTCGCGCGACACCTGGCGCACGGGCAAGAAGCGGGTCTACTACCTCAGCCTCGAATTCCTGATCGGCCGGCTCATGCGCGATGCCATGAGCAATATCGGCATCATGGAGCAGGTGCAGTCCGCGCTGAAGTCGCTCGATGTCGACCTCAGCTCGCTCATCACGCTCGAGCCCGATGCGGCGCTCGGCAATGGTGGCCTCGGACGCCTCGCCGCGTGCTTCATGGAATCCATGGCTACGCTCAAGATCCCGGCCTATGGCTACGGCATCCGCTACGTCCACGGTCTCTTCCGCCAGGAAATGAGCGAGGGCTGGCAGGTCGAGCTGCCCGAGGAATGGCTGGCGCACGGCAATCCCTGGGAGTTCGAGCGTCGCGAGAGCTCCTACGAGATCGGGTTCGGCGGCCATGTCGAGCCCATCACCGAGCCCGATGGCACGGTGCGGCAGGAATGGCGGCCGTCCGACCACGTGCTGGCCGTCGCCTTCGATACGCCGGTTGTCGGCTGGCGCGGGGCGCGGGTCAATACTCTGCGGCTCTGGAGCGCGCAACCGATCGATCCGATCCTCCTCGACAAGTTCAATTCGGGCGACCATATCGGCGCGCTCGAAGAGAGCGCCAAGGCGGAATCTATCACCCGCGTGCTCTATCCGGCCGACGGGACGCCGGCCGGCCAGGAATTGCGGCTGCGCCAGGAGTTCTTCTTCTCCTCGGCCTCGCTCCAGGACATCGTCCGTCGGCATCTTCAGCAATATGGCGACCTGGGCTCGCTGCCCGACAAGGTGGCCGTGCAGCTCAACGACACCCACCCGGCGATCTCCGTGGCCGAACTCATGCGCATCCTCATGGATATGCATGGCATGAAGTTCTCTTCGGCCTGGGACATCTGTCGCGGCGTCTTCGGCTACACCAACCATACGCTGCTGCCCGAGGCGCTCGAGACCTGGCCGGTGGCCCTGCTCGAACGGCTGCTGCCGCGGCACATGCAGATCATCTACGCGATCAATGCCGAGGTGCTGGCCGACGCCCGCAACCGCGCCGGCTTCAACGACGGGCAGATCGCCTCGATCTCGCTCATCGACGAGAATGCCGGACGGCGCGTCCGCATGGGGCAGCTCGCCTTTGTCGGGTCGCACTCGATCAACGGCGTGTCCGCGCTCCATACCGAGCTCATGAAGAAGACGGTCTTCAAGGACCTCCACACGCTCTATCCGAACCGCATCAACAACAAGACCAACGGCATCACGCCGCGCCGCTGGCTGCTCGAATGCAATCCGGGGCTGACGCGGCTCATCACCGACAGGATCGGCCCGGACTTCCAGGATGATGTGACCCTGCTCAAGGCGCTCGACGCTCATGCGGGCGATCCGAACTTCCAGCAGCAGTTCGCGGCGGTGAAGCGCGCCAACAAGGCGGTGCTGGCCGAGCTCATCCGCGAGCGGATGGGTGTCGTGGTCTCGCCCGACGCGCTCTTTGACGTCCAGATCAAGCGCATCCACGAATACAAGCGCCAGCTGCTCAACATCATCGAGGCGGTGGCGCTCTACGACGATATCAGGGCGCATCCGGAACGGAACTGGGTGCCGCGCGTCAAGGTCTTCGCCGGCAAGGCGGCCCCGGGCTACTGGAACGCCAAGCTCATCATCAAGCTCATCAACGACGTGTCGAAGGTCATCAACAACGACCCGTCGGTGCGCGGGCTGCTCAAGGTGGTGTTCCTGCCCAACTACAACGTGTCCCTCGCCGAGACCATCATCCCGGCAGCCGACCTTTCAGAGCAGATCTCGACGGCCGGCATGGAGGCGTCGGGCACCGGCAACATGAAGTTCGGGCTCAACGGCGCGCTGACCGTCGGCACGCTCGATGGCGCCAATATCGAGATGCGCGACAATGTCGGACCGGAGAACATCTTCATCTTCGGGCTCACCGCCGAGCAGGTGGCCGAGCGTCGTGCGCGCAGCGAAGTGCCGCGTTCGGCGATCGACAATTCGCCCCGTCTCAAGGAGGCGCTGGAATCGATCTCCTCGGGTCTCTTCTCGCCGGACGATCGCAATCGCTATCGCGATCTTGTCGGCGGGCTCTACGACCATGACTGGTTCTTCGTCGCCCGCGATTTCGATGCCTACGCCGCCAAGCAGCGCGAGATCGATAAGCTCTGGAATAACCCCGACAAATGGTATTCCATGGCCATAAGGAACACCGCCAATATGGGATGGAGTTCGTCCGACCGGACCATTCGGCAATATGCCGAAGACATCTGGAGCGTACCGGTAACTGGGGGCGAGTAGCGCGCGTGGCTAAGGCGAGTTGGCAGGCGGACCCGAAGGACGTCGAGGCGGTCGTCAATGGCACGCATAGGGATCCGTTCGGTTTCCTGGGCCTGCAGCGCATCGGCGAAGATTGGGTGCTGCGCACCTTCATTCCGCATGCAGAGACCGTGCATGCCTTCACCCTCGACGGCAAGGAACTGGGGGCGCTGACGCCCCGGCATCCGGCTGGTTTCTTCGAGGGGCGGGTCGATATCGACAAGCGCGGACCCATCCGCTACCACGCCCGCAATACGGGCGGGGAATGGGACGTCTACGATCCCTATAGCTTCGGTCCCGTGCTCGGACCGATGGACGACTACTACATCGCCGAAGGCAGCCACCTGCGGCTCTTCGACAAACTGGGCGCCCACGAGATGGAGTTCGAGGGCATCCACGGCACGCATTTCGCGGTCTGGGCGCCCAATGCCCAGCGCGTGAGCGTGGTCGGCCCGTTCAACGATTGGGACGGCCGGCGCAACCCGATGCGCTGCCGGTTCGATACCGGCATCTGGGAAGTGTTCATCCCGGTGCTGGGGACGGGAACGCTCTACAAATACGAGATCGTGGGCAAGGACGGGGAGCTCGTGCCGCTCAAGTCCGATCCCTTTGCGCGGCAATCGGAAATGCGGCCGGCAACGGCCTCGGTCGTGCCCGATCCGACGCCCTTCACCTGGTCCGATGCCGAGTACATGGAGGAGCGCCGCAAGAAGGATTGGCGGCGCGAGCCTATGTCCATCTACGAGGTGCATCTGGGTTCATGGCGCCGGCGGCCGGATGGCGGCTTCCTGACCTATGACCAGCTTGCCGAGCAGCTCGTGCCTTATGTGGCCGACATGGGCTACACCCATATCGAGATGCTGCCGGTCAGCGAGCACCCGTTCGATCCTTCATGGGGCTACCAGCCGATCGGGCTCTATGCGCCGACCTCGCGCTTCGGCGATCCGGCCGGGTTCGCGCGGTTGGTCAATGCTGCGCACGAAGCCGGGCTCGGGGTAATCCTCGACTGGGTGCCGGCGCACTTCCCGACCGACGAGCACGGGCTTGCCCGGTTCGATGGAACCGCGCTCTACGAGCACCTTGATCCGCGCAAGGGCTACCACCCGGACTGGAACACGGCGATCTACAATTTTGGGCGCAAGGAGGTGGTGAGCTACCTCGTCAACAACGCGCTCTACTGGCTCGAATATTTCCACATCGACGGGCTGCGCGTGGATGCCGTGGCCTCGATGCTCTATCTCGATTATTCGCGCCGCGCCGGGGAATGGATACCCAACAAGCATGGCGGCAACGAGAACCTGGAAGCCATCGAGTTCATCAAGCGGGTGAACAAGGAGGCCTACCGGCTCCATCCCGGCACGTTCATGATCGCCGAGGAATCGACTGCCTGGCCGGGCGTCAGCCATCCGGTGCATACTGGCGGGCTGGGCTTCGGGTTCAAGTGGAACATGGGGTTCATGAACGACACCCTGCGGTACATGAGCCGGGAGGCCATTCACCGCAAGTTCCACCACAACGACATGACCTTCGGGCTCATCTACGCCTTCTCGGAAAACTTCGTGCTGCCGCTCAGCCACGACGAGGTCGTGCACGGGAAGGGCTCGCTGCTCAACAAGATGCCGGGCGACGACTGGCAGCAATTCGCGGCTCTGCGGGCCTACTACGCCTTCATGTGGGGACACCCGGGCAAGAAGCTGCTGTTCATGGGCCAGGAGTTCGCCCAGCGCGACGAGTGGGACGAGAGCAAAGCGCTCGATTGGTGGTTGCTCGATGCCAGCATGCATGAGGGCGTGCGGCGGCTGATCGGGGACCTCAACGGCGCCTATCGCGAACTGCCCGCGCTCCATGCGCGCGACTGCGAGCCGGAAGGCTTCGAATGGATCATCGGAAACGACTACCAGAATTCGGTTCTGGCCTGGACGCGGCGTGCGCCAGGCGAGGACCCGGTAGTGGTGATCTCAAACTTCACGCCAGTGCCACGGGAGAATTATAGCCTGCCAATGCCGCAGGCCGGACGGTGGGTTGAACGGGTCAACACCGATGCCGGCTGGTATGGCGGATCGAACAAAGGGAACCAGGGCGCGATCATCGCGCAGAAGAATTCCGGTGACGGGTGGCCCGCTACGGCAAAGGTCTACCTGCCGCCTCTCGCTACACTGATCTTGAAATACGACCCGGAGTAATCCGGGCTTCGGGAGGGCTTGAGATATGGCTGATTATCGGACCCCATCGCCTCTGGCACGCGAGGCAATGGCCTATGTCCTGGCCGGGGGGCGCGGCACCCGGCTGATGGAATTGACGGACCGGCGGGCCAAGCCGGCCGTCTATTTCGGCGGCAAGTCGCGCATCATCGACTTTGCGCTCTCCAACGCCCTCAACTCGGGCATCCGCCGCATTTCGGTGGCGACGCAGTACCAGGCGCACAGCCTCATCAGGCACCTGTCGCGCGGCTGGAACTTCCTGCGGCCCGAGCGTAACGAGAGCTTCGACGTCCTGCCGGCCAGCCAGCGCGTGTCGGAAGACATGTGGTATGCGGGCACGGCCGACGCCGTCTACCAGAACATGGACATCATCGAGGATTACGGCGCGCGCTACATCGTGGTGCTGGCGGGCGACCATATCTACAAGATGGACTACGAAATCATGCTCCGCCAGCACGTGGATACGGGCGCGGACGTGACCATCGGGTGCCTTGAGGTGCCGCGCATGGAAGCCTCAGGCTTTGGCGTGATGGCCGTGGACGGGCGCGATCGGGTGGTCAATTTCATCGAGAAGCCGAAAGACCCGCCGGGCATTCCCGATCGACCCGACCTGGCGCTCGCCTCCATGGGCATCTATGTCTTCGAGACCCGGTTCCTCATGGAGCAGTTGCGGCGCGATGCGGCGACCGAGGGGTCGAGCCGTGATTTCGGCAAGGACATCATTCCCTACATCGTCAAGAACGGCACTGCCTGGGCGCACCGCTTCACGCGCTCCTGCGTCCGTTCCTCCAAGGAGGACGTGGCCTATTGGCGCGACGTCGGGACGGTGGACGCCTATTGGAAGGCCAATATCGACCTGACGGACGTCGTGCCCCAGCTCGACCTCTACGACCGCGACTGGCCGATCTGGACCTATGCGGAGATCACCCCGCCCGCCAAGTTCGTCCATGATGTGGACGGAAGGCGCGGCTCGGCGGTGTCCTCGCTGGTTTCGGGCGACTGCATCGTCTCGGGCGGCATGCTGCATCGCACGCTGCTCTCGACCGGCGCGCGGGTGCACTCCTATTCCGAGCTCAACGAGGCGGTGGTGCTGCCCTATTGCCAGATCGGGCGGGGCGCGCGGTTGCGCAAGGTCGTCATCGACCGCGGCGTGCAGATCCCGGACGGGCTGGTCGTGGGCGAGGACCCGGAATTCGATGCGCGCTGGTTCAGGCGCACGGAAGAGGGCGTGACGCTCATCACCCAGCCGATGATCGACAAGTATCTGGCGGGCCGATGATCGAAGTTCTTTCGGTAGCCTCGGAGGCCTATCCGCTGATCAAGACGGGTGGGCTGGCGGATGTCGCCGGTGCGTTGCCGGCGGCGCTCGCGCCACGCGGCGTCACCATGCGCACGCTGCTGCCCGGCTACCCCGCCGTGCTCGACAAGCTCAAGGGCGGGCGGCAGGTAGCGGAGATCGTCGATCTCTGGGGTGGGCCGGCGCGTCTCTTGGCCGGCCGTGCCGGAGGGCTCGACATCATCGCCATCGAGGCGGTTCATCTCTATGACCGGCCGGGCAACCCTTACATGGGGCCGGACGGCTGGGATTGGCCGGATAACTGGAAGCGGTTCTCGGCGCTCTCGTGGGTGGCGAGCGAACTGGCGCTGGGGCTTGTCGATGGCTACCGGCCGCAGGTGCTGCATTGCCACGACTGGCAGGCGGGGCTGACGCCGGCCTATATCAAGTTCGGTCCGTCCGATCGCATCAAGACGGTGATGACGGTTCATAACATCGCCTTCAAGGGCTCGTTCGGCTCGGACATCTTCCCGCAATTGCGGCTGCCGGCTCATGCCTATGGGCTTGGCGGGGTAGAGTATTACGGTGGGGTGAGCTTCCTCAAGTCGGGGCTCGAATGCGCGGACGTGGTGACGACCGTGAGCCCCAACTACGCCGACGAGATCAGGACGCCGGCTTTCGGCATGGGGTTGGAGGGGTTGCTCAACGGGCGCGCTGATACCGTGTTCGGCATCCTCAACGGCATCGACATCGATACCTGGGACCCGGCGACCGACCCGGCGCTCAAGCAGAACTACACCGCCGCGACGGTTCATCAGCGGCGCGTCAACAAGCAGGCGCTGGTCGAGCGTTTCGGGCTCGATGGCGACGAGGGGCCGCTGTTCTGCGTCGTCAGCCGCCTCACCGGGCAGAAGGGCATGGACCTGCTGATCCAGGTGCTCGATGGGCTGGTAGCCATGGGCGGGCGGCTGTGCGTATTGGGCTCGGGCGAGCCGCACCTCGAAGAGGGCTTCCGCCAGGCGACGGCGCGGCATCCGGGCAAGGTCAGCCTCGTGACCGGCTATGACGAACCACTCTCGCATCTCATGCAGGGCGGGGCGGATGCCATTCTCATTCCATCGCGCTTCGAGCCTTGCGGGCTGACGCAGCTCTATGGGCTGCGCTATGGCTGCGTGCCGGTGGTGAGCCGGATCGGTGGATTGGCCGATACGATCGTGGATGCGAACCCGGCAGCGTTGAGCGCGGGCGTGGCGACGGGTTTCCAGCATGATGCCGACAGCTCCCATGCGCTCTACGAGGCCATTCGCAAGGCCATACACATGTTTGCCGACGAGAAGACCTGGCGCAAGATTCAGCGCCGGGGCATGAAGTCGGATGTTTCCTGGGCAGCGAGTGCGGAGCTTTATGCCGACCTCTATGCCGGGCTGATCGGAGTAAAACGCGATGTCGATCAAGACGATTGAAACCAAGCCCTATGCGGACCAGAAGCCGGGCACGTCGGGGCTGCGCAAGCGCGTAACGGTCTGGCAGCAGCCCAATTACGTCGAGAACTACATCCAGTCGATCTTCGACGTGCTCGAGGACCGGCAGGGCAAGACACTGGTGATCGGCGGCGACGGGCGGTTCTACAATGACGTCGCCATCCAGAAGGCCATCAAGATCGCGGCCGCCAACGGGTTCGGCAAGGTGATGGTGGGGCAGAGCGGCCTGCTCTCGACGCCGGCGGCCTCCCATCTCATTCGGCACTACAAGGCCTTCGGTGGGCTGGTGCTTTCGGCCAGCCACAATCCTGGCGGGCCGGACGGCGATTTCGGCATCAAGTACAACATCGCCAATGGCGGGCCGGCCCCCGAGTCGATCACTGAGGCGGTGTTCGCGCGGTCCAAGGTGATCGGCGCCTATCGCATTGCCGATGTGCCCGATGTCGATCTCAGCCGCATCGGTACGCAGAAGTCGGGCGACATGGTGGTCGAGGTGGTCGATCCGGTTGCCGACTATGCGGCGTTGATGGAAACGCTCTTCGACTTCAAAGCGATCTCCAGCCTCTTCAAGAGTGGCTTCCGCATGCAGTTCGACGCCATGCATGCGGTGACCGGGCCCTATGCCCACCGGATCATCGAGGACATCCTCGGCGCGCCCAAGGGCACTGTCATTAACGGCGTACCGTCGCCCGATTTCGGTGGCGGACACCCGGACCCGAACCTCGTCTATGCCAAGGACCTCTATGACCTCCTGATGTCGGCGGATGGCCCGGATTTCGGGGCGGCTTCGGATGGCGACGGCGACCGCAACCTCATCATCGGCAAGAACCGGTTCGTGACGCCCTCGGATTCGCTGGCGATCCTCGCGGCCAACGCGCCGCTGGCGCCGGCCTATGCGGCCGGCATTGCCGGTATCGCGCGCTCTATGCCGACGAGCTCGGCGGCGGACCGGGTGGCCGAGAAGCTCGGCATCGAAATGCACGAGACGCCGACGGGCTGGAAGTTCTTCGGCAACCTGCTGGATGCCGGACGGGTGACCGTTTGCGGCGAGGAAAGCGCGGGTACCGGCTCCAACCACGTGCGCGAGAAGGATGGCGTCTGGGCGGTGCTGCTCTGGCTCAACATCATCGCGGCGCGCAAGCAGAGCGTCGACCAGATCGTGCGCGAGCACTGGAAGACCTATGGTCGCAACTATTATACGCGCCACGACTTCGAGGAGGTGGATGCCGCGATCGCCAACAAGCTGGTCGATGACCTGCGGGCGCAGTTGCCCGGGCTTGTCGGGAAGAGCTTCGGCAACCTCAAGGTTTCCTACGCGGACGACTTTTCCTATACCGATCCGATCGATGGCTCGGTCAGCCCGAAGCAGGGCATCCGCATCGGCTTCGAGGATGGCTCGCGCATCGTCCTGCGGCTGAGTGGAACCGGAACCGTCGGGGCGACGTTGCGGCTTTATGTCGAACGATATGAGCCAGCCGATGGGCAGCACGATCTCGAGACCCAAGCCGCTCTCGAACCTCTCATCGCTCTCGCCGAGCAGCTTGCCGGTATCAAGGCCCGTACGGGCCGCCAGGCGCCCGACGTCATCACCTGAGGATCCTACCGACGTGAAGCCCACGCTCGTTCCCCATGGCGGGAGCGCCGAACATCTTGGCGCCACCGTCACCGCCGAAGGCGTCAACTTCGCCGTCTATTCGGAGACCGCCTCGGCGCTCTTCGTCTCGCTCTATGACGAGCTAGACAAGGAGATCGCCCGGTTCGAGCTCGACGGGCATGAGGACAATATCCATTTCGGCCTCGTGGCTGGGATCGGGGCGGGGACCAAGTACGGCTTCCGTGCCGATGGTCCCTACGATCCGGCGCAAGCCTATTTCTTCGATCCGAACAAGCTGCTGGTCGACCCCTATGCCCGGCGGCTCGACCGGCCCTTCGTGCGCAGCCCGCGCCTGAGGCTGCCGCGCGAGGACGCGGTCGATACCGCGCCGTTGGTGCCCAAGGCGATCGTGGTCGGCAAGACCTCCGAGCCGGCGACGCCGCGGCGCAAGCAGCCGGGATTGTTCTATGAACTCAACGTGCGCGGCTACACCATGCGCCACCCCAGCGTGCAGGGCGCGCTGCGGGGGACGATAGCGGGGCTGACGACGCACCAGATCATCGACCACCTGCATTACCTTGGGGTGGACACGGTCGAGCTCATGCCGATCGCGGCGTTCATCGACGATGCACACCTGCCGATCCTGGGGCTCACCAATGCCTGGGGCTACAACCCCGTGACCTATTTTGCGCCGGACCCGCGCCTCGCGCCGCGCGGTATCCAGGAACTGCGCAACATGACCGACCTCTACCGCAAGAACGGTATCTCGGTGATCCTGGACGTGGTCTACAACCATACCGGGGAAGGCGACGATCAGGGGCCGGTGCTCAGTCTCAAGGGGCTCGATGCACGCAGCTATTATCGGTTTGTCGAGGCTGACGGGCAGCAGGTGCTGGTCAACGACACCGGCACTGGCAACACGCTGCGCTGCGACCATCCGGCGACGCAGCGGCTGGTGATCGAGAGTTTGCGTTACTGGATCGAGGTGGGCGGGGTCTCGGGCTTCCGCTTCGACCTGGCGCCGGTACTGGGGCGTGAACCCGGGTTCAACCCGAACGCCCAGATGTTGCAGATGATCAAAGGCGATCCCCTGCTCTCGAAGGCCATCCTCGTGGCGGAACCGTGGGACCCAGGTCCGGGCGGGTATCAGCTCGGGCAGTTCGGCAAGGAATTCCGGGAGTGGAACGACACCTATCGCGATGACGTCCGCAGCTTCTGGCGAGGGGACGACAACCGGATAGGCGCGCTGGCAGGCAAGGTGTCGGGTTCGGCCGAGATCTTCAACTTCGCGGGGCGCAAGCCATCGGCGGGGGTGAACCTGCTGGCGGTGCACGACGGGTTCACGCTGGCGGATCTCGTCTCCTATGCCGAAAAGCACAACGAGGCCAATGGCGAGGAAAACCGGGACGGGCACAACAATAACGCGTCGTGGAACAATGGCGCGGAAGGTCCGACCGACGACGAGGCGATCATCGCGGCGCGCAAGCGCGACGTGCGGGCGCTGCTGGCGACGCTCTTCGTGTCGCGCGGCTCGCTGCTGCTGCAACAGGGCGACGAGCTGGGGCGGTCGCAGCAGGGCAACAACAACGCCTATGCGCAGGACAACGAGATCACCTGGCTCGACTTCGAGAACGCCGATGGCGTGCTGGTCGACTATGTGGCGGCGCTCCACAATTTCAGGAAGGCGCATCCGGCGCTGACCAATGACCATTTCCTCACCGGCCAGGAGCGGCACGGGGTGCGCGACGTGGTGTGGCTGCATCCGGATGGGCGCGAGATGAACGAGGGCGACTGGAACGCGGTGGGGGCGAGCGTGCTGGGCATGCAGCTCAACATCGCGGGCGACCAGGTGCTGGTCTGGTTCAATCGCAAGGCCGAGGCGCAGGAGGCCAGGCTGCCGGAAGGCGAGTGGGCGGTGGGGCTGGTTTCGGACGACCAGGTGGAGGTGACGGTGGCCGAAGGCAAGACCGTGCTGCCGCCGCGCTCGGTGCTGGCGCTGGTGCGTCCACCGGAAGGCCAAGTGGACAGCAACCCGCAGGAATGACACGCTGATTGCCCGACGCACGGAGGCGAGACCCACGTGTTGATTGCGCAGATCAGCGATATCCATGCCTTCGAGGGCGCCGCCTCCCTGGTGACGCTCGACCACGCGATGTTGTGGCTGGGCGGGTTGCGGCCGGATGCGGTGGTGATCAGCGGGGATATCTCCAACAAGCCGCATGAGCGTGGCTACGAGCTGGTGAAGGCTGCCTTTGCCGGGCTGCGGTTTCCGATCTTCATGGTGCCGGGCAATGTCGATGACCGGGCGGCGATGCGGAAAGCGTTTCCGGAACACGATTACTGGCCCGACGAGGGGCCAATGAATTTCTGCCACGAGTTTGACCAGGGCGTGCGGCTGATCGGGCTGGACGTGACGGTGCCGGGCGCAGTGCATGGGGATGCGGGGCCGCATCTCGACTGGCTCGCCGAGCAGCTCAATGCCGGCGATACCGCGCCGACGATCATCATGATGCACCAGAACGCCTTCGCGACCGGGATGAGCGCGTTCGACCGGAACATGTGCCGGAACGCGGAGGGCTTCGCCAGGGTGCTGGCGGAGGCGAGCGACCCGGTGGCGGGGGTGGTCTGCGGGCATGGGCACAGGCCGATGTTCGCGCGGATCGGGCAGGTGCCGGCGCTGATGTGTCCGTCGCTGACGCGGGTCAATCCCCTGATCATCGATGGACGCGGGGAGCCGGCCAGCGTCGACCCACCGGGGCTGATGGTCCACGCGTTCAACGCGGACGGGCTGGTGAGCCATGTGGTGTCGCTGGCGATCTAGTGCGTTTTTTTAAGTGTTTTGAATGACGTTTCTCCAGTAAGTCTTTGATTTATATGATGTTGAATGGGATTCAGGGGCCGCAAATCGTTAAATTTTGAATGAATTTCGGGGCATCTTTGGCGATGTTTCGTGGATTTTGCGGGGTTTTGGACTGCTTTTGAGGACTGTTTTCGAGGGTGTCTCCGACGTGCCTGAATTGACGGGGTGAGCAGGGGCTCAGGGATTGTAGCCTGGCTTCAGGGAGCGGGGACAAGTTGGCTGCCCTTCTTGCGATCCGGGATTGATCCGTACGATTCAGAAACAATTTCGACGTTTGGCGGGAAGCAACACTGAAGCGTCGGACAGGCACGGAGCGCCTGAAGCCCGCCAGCCTCACGAATGCGTGAGATTTCTTAGGGTTTGGGGCAGGTTTGCCACAGTTGAGGGTCTCAGATTGCGGCAATCATGGCCGTATTTGGACACGTTCCAAAAGACGCAAATCCGACGTTATTGTGTCTTGAACATTTCTAAATGTTTCCGAAATTCCGCCCATGAGCGGGTGCTTCATACAGCCCGTCGACGGTGCTTCGCCGACGACCGCCTGGCATAAGCCGACGGCCAATCTCCAAGAAACGTCTTTCGGAGTTTGAAATGAAATCCCTTCTCAAGATCTCTGCTGCCCTCCTCATCGCGGCTGTCCCGGTGACGGCGTTCGCTGCGGCCCCGGCTCTCGACTATGCCAAGATCGACACCGCCAAGTCCGGCAAGATCACCGAAGCCCAGCTCAAGGCCGTCTATCCGAAGCTGACCGACGATCAGTTCAAGAAGGCCGACGCCGACCATGACGGCACCCTGTCGAAGACCGAATTCGACGCCTGGATGAAGACCCTGGCCTAACGGCACGTTTCCGCCGGGTGGGGCCGTGTTGCCCCCATCCTGGCCCCGCCCTGGCGGAACGGTTCAGTTTCCTACGGAGCTTAAGATGATCAATATCAGCAAGCTTGCCACTGCACTTGTTCTTGCAGCGGTCGTCGCGGTGCCGGCGAGCGGTGCCTTTGCGGCAAGCGCCGCGTCAGCTCCGGCAAAGCCGGCGGCGATGAAGATGGCGCCGGTCACCGACCCCAGCGGCCTCGTCGGGCGGTGGAGTGCGGCAGACATTTCGGGGATCGACACCGCCAAGGCAGTCAAGATCGTCGATCTGCGCAAGGCCTATGGCGCCAAGGATCTCAAGATGATCGAGGCGGCCGCCAAGGCCGACAAGGCCGGAATCGCCAAGCTGCATACAGCGCTCAATGGCGACAGCAAGTTCAAGGCCTGGGCCAAGAAGAACCACGTCAGCCCCGCCCGCGTCGTCGGCGTATCGAACGGGGAAGTCGCGTTCCTTTAGAACCCTAGCTGAGATGAGGAGGCGCCGGATACTCCGCGGTATCCGGCGCTTTTTCTATTCCGCGGCGCGAGCCGGCTGCAGGCCGCCGGCATGCTCGATGAAGGCGATGATCTCATCGAGGCTTTCGCGACGAAGCAGGTCGGTGAAGACGTAGGGCCGGCCTTCACGCACTTTCTGCGTATCGCTTTCCATGACATCGAGGCTGGCGCCGACATAGGGCGCGAGGTCCGTATGGGTGACGACCAGCAGGTCGGACCGCGAAATGGCGGGGCCGCCCTTGCGCGGGATTTTTTCGCCCTGGGCCACGGAGATCACGTAGATGGTGATGTCGGCAAGGTCGGGGGAGAAGGTGGCCGCCAGGTTGTCGCCGCCGGATTCGATGAGGATGACATCGAGATCGGGGAATTTGCGATTGAGCTCGTCGATGGCCGCAAGGTTGAGAGAGGCGTCCTCGCGGATGGCTGTGTGCGGGCAGCCGCCGGTTTCGACGCCGACGATGCGATCCTCGGAGATCGCCTGGACACGGGCGAGGATGAGGGCATCTTCCTTGGTGTAGATGTCGTTGGTGACGACGGCCATGGAATAGCGATCACGCATGGCCTTGAGCAACATTTCGCAAAGGGTCGTCTTGCCGGAGCCGACCGGGCCACCGATGCCGACGCGAAGCGGGCCGTTCTGCGTGCTCATGCAAGCCTCATGAAAACCAGTGCGAAAAAGCCGGCCCCGACGAGCAGGCAAAGGGGAGAATAGACCCTGAAATCGTTGGTGCGGAAGGGCTCTTCCGGGGTCAGGCGCTGCCAGAAAGGCAGGTAGCCGACAATGCCGCGGCCGAGGAAGACGAGGCCGATAAGCGCGCCGATGAGGGTGGTCGTCGGGCCGCCACCGGTGTGATCGGCAAGGGCGAGCACGAAGAAGGCGGCGAGGAAGGTGAGGATGGCGACGCCCAGCGACATGTACCAGGGCGGCATGGTTTCAACGCCCGCGAAGCCGACCACGGTCTTTGCCAGGAGCTTGCGGTCGCGGATCGGCCAGGGGCGGTTGAAGGCCCACATGAAATGGGCCAGCGACACAGCCAGCAACGCGATGCAGACCAGCGAGGCGATGACCATGTTCATGAGCGAAAAATCCGGGTGCCGAGGGTTTCGTGGCGCATCTGCGCGATGTCGGTGGCGTAGGCTATCGAGCCGATATCCGCAAGGCTTGCCGCGACGGCCGTTGCAGCCAAGGCGGTGACGTGGGGTTCAAGCGCGGCGATGACGGCAAGGCCGGCGGTCTGGCCGAGCGGGATGAGGCGGACGGCGACGGACACCTGGCTTTGCACGGCGGATGAGAGGAAGGCGATGATCGCATCCTCGACTGCGATGTCGTTGGCCGCGGCGCTGGCGCCCACGGAGATCGGGTAGGGGCAGTTGGCAGGGAGGTTATCGAGAAGCGGGGAGGGCCAGGCACGGGCAGCGGCGAGGAAGGCGGTGCCGATGGCGAGGGTTTCCTGATGGCGCTCGCTCGATGGCGTCAGGGCGAGACAGAGATCGGCGAGTTCGCCGAGAGCGTGCGGATCGCCGACGGCGCGATGGGCGTGGGCGAGGAGGATGGCGTCGGTGCGCAGGCCGCCATGATGGAGATTGCCGTCTATCCAGACCCGGGTGGTGGCAGCGTCATGGACGGCGCGCTCGGCGATGGCGGTTTCCAGGCCGGCCGACCAGGCGAAGGCGCCCACCGGGAAGGCGGGCGACAGCCAGGTGAGGAGGCGTTGGAGCGCCTGGGGCGTCGTCATTTGCGGTAGAGGAGCGCGTGGCCCTGTGCGGAGCCGTGGCTGTGATCGTGATAGGCGCCGTGCTCGGGCGAGAAGGGCGCCTCGATTTCGCTGATGGTGGCGCCGAGGCCCTTGAGCATTTCGGCGATGACGTGGTCGCGGCGGATGAGGATGCGCGCTTCCTCGAGCTGGGCGGGCAGGTGGCGGTTGCCCAGGTGCCAGGCGAGGCGGACGAGATGCGTCCGGTCGCGGCCGCGGATTTCGTAGAGGCGTTCGTCTGCGGCAATGATGCCGACGAGGCGTCCGTCTTCGAGTTCGAGCGCATCCTTGTGGCTGAGCGTGATGGCGGCGGGAAAATCGATGAGGATTTCATCGCCGCCCATGAGGCGCAGCACCTTGCGGCGGAGACGCCGCTCGTCGGCTTCAAGGACGATGGTATCGTAGGGGGCGGATCTGACGTCCGCAGCAGGAATGTAGGCGTGGACGCGAAGCATCAATGTCCCTGGGCGAAGGCGACGGGCACTGCATAGAAGAGGCGCAGAATCCAGGATAGCTGATAGATCAGGTGGATGGTGACAAAAGCCAGGTGGTAGCGGCGATTTGCCGTCCACATGGCAATGATGCAGCACAGAATGCCGACCGGAACCTGGATGTAATATTCGTAGCCGAACCGCGAGAAATATTCCGGGCCCTTCACGAGGCTGTCGACCAGGTCGCAGATGAAGGTGGAGGCGAAGAGCGCGAAGAACCACTTCCGGCGCGAGATGAAATAGCCCTCGTAGCCATCGTATTCATCGACGCGATCCGGAAAGAGGATGGCGCACATGAAATAGAGGACGATGGCGTAGCCGATGAGGAAGACGAAGAGCGCGAAGGTCCACGAGGAAATGCCGTAGAGCGCGTATTGCCACCACCAGAAGTGGACGAGTTCAAGCAGGAGCGTTGCCACCCACAAGAGGTGGATGGGGTAGGGCTTGATGCGCCCGGGATGCTGAATGAAGGTGGCCAGCCCCGTCAGAAGCTTGGTGATGCCCAGACCGACGACCATACCCATGACGATGCGGATATGGGGAAACAGTTCAGACGGAAAGCTTGCCGGCTCCATGGCACTCCTTGCAGATCAGGGCGTATCGGTGACTTCGGTACAGGAAATGGGCGGCGCATCCTCGCCCTTGGTCTCGTCATAGAGGTCGGCGGACGCCCCCTTCGTCCACCAGACATATTGTCCCGAGACATATTTGACGCCGGATGCTGCCAAAGCGCTGACGAAGAGACGTTTTTCGCCCTCCACCGGCACGAAGGCGAGGTAGGTCGGCTCGGAATTGACGTATTGCACGGCCAGCGGCTCGTCGATCCCCTCGCACTGGTAGGTCTTGAGGTCCTGCTGGGCATTGGCGCCGAGCGGGATTACGATCTGCATCGTGGGTTCGATGGCCAGAGCTGGCGCGACAAGGCTGAGCGAAATCAGAGCGGCGGCTGCGGTTCTCATGGCGGTCTCCTGGTGATTTTACCCAGCATAATCTGTGGCTTCCGGCAGAACTGTGACACCTCTTCCTAAACGAAAGCCCAAACGATCCAGAGACCGCCTAGAATGGCGACTGCATCCTCGATGAGAGCGGCCGGGCGATCGGAGCGGAAAAGGCCCGCGAGCCAGCCGCGGACAGCCGCACCACCCAGCGTGCCTATGACGGCGCCGATGGCGCCGGCGATGAGGCCGCCGATCCAGGAGCCGCCGGCTACGCCGAGCACGGCGCCGCTGAAGGCGCCGGAAATGACGCGGGCGGCGAACTGGGGCGGGACCTTGCGGCTGGGCGTATTGGGCAGTTGGTCGGTCACCAGCTCGATGGCGGCGAGGACCGTGAAAATCCATGGGGTGATGGTGGCGCCCATGAAGCCGGCCCAGGTGTTGCCTAGGTCGATCCAGCCGAGATAGGCAGCCCAGCTCACCACGGCGGGCGCGGTGAAGGCGCGCAGGCCGGCGACGATACCGATCAAGAGTGCGAAGACGTAGAGAGACATTCGAAACCTCCGCCTACGGATGCTTGTTGCGCAGAAGAAACGGCCGGGGAGGCCGTGGGACTATGCGTTGGGCAAGTAACGGAGCGCCAGACGAATGACGCATGAGCCGATCTCCCCCCAAATCAGCTGCATCAATTGGTAGCAGCCGCTTTCAGAACAGGAAATACCTCTGTGCCATCGGCAGGATAGTGGCGGGTTCGCAGGTGAGGAGGATGCCGTCGGCGCGGACCTCGTAGGTTTCGGGATCGACCTCGATATGCGGCGTGGCGCTGTTGTGGACCATCGAAGCCTTGCCGATGCCGCCGCGAGTGTTCTCGACCGGGATCATCGCCTTGGCGACGCCGAGCTGGGCGGCGAGGCCATCGTCGTGCGCGGCCCGTGAGATGAAGGTGACCGAGGAATTGGTGCGCAGCTTGCCGTAGGAGGCGAACATCGGGCGGTAATGGATCGGCTGCGGGGTGGGGATGGAGCCGTTGGGGTCGCCCATCGGGGCGATGGCGATGGAGCCGCCGAGCAGCACCATTTCGGGCTTCACGCCGAAGAAGGCGGGGCTCCAGAGCACGAGATCAGCACGCTTGCCGACTTCGACCGAGCCGATGTGCCGGCTCATGCCGTGGGCGATGGCGGGGTTGATCGTGTACTTGGCGATGTAGCGCCTGACGCGGAAATTGTCGTTGTCGCCGGTTTCTTCGGGCAGGGCGCCGCGCTGGCGCTTCATCTTGTCGGCGGTCTGCCAGCAGCGGATCAGCACCTCGCCGACGCGGCCCATGGCCTGGCTGTCCGACGAGATGACCGAGAGCGCGCCCATGTCGTGGAGGATGTCCTCAGCAGCGATGGTTTCCTTGCGGATGCGGCTTTCGGCGAAGGCGACGTCCTCGGGGATTGAGGGCGAGAGGTGGTGGCACACCATGAGCATGTCGAGATGCTCGGCGATGGTGTTGTGCGTATAGGGGCGCGTCGGGTTGGTGGAGGACGGGATGACGTTGGGAAGGCCGGCGACCTTGATGATGTCGGGCGCATGGCCGCCGCCCGCGCCTTCGGTGTGGAAGGCGTGGATGGTGCGGCCCTTGAAAGCGGCGATGGTATCCTCGACGAAGCCGCTTTCGTTGAGGGTGTCGGTGTGGATCATCACCTGCACGTCGTAGTCATCGGCGACCGAGAGGCAGGTGTCGATGGCGGCGGGCGTGGTGCCCCAGTCCTCGTGCAGCTTGAGGCAGGAGGCGCCGGCGCGGATCATCTCCTCGATGGGGGCGCGGGCCGAGGCGTTGCCCTTGCCGGCGAGCGCGAAGTTCATCGCGAAGCCGTCGAAGCTTTCGATCATGCGGTGGATGTGCCAGGGGCCGGTGCAGGTGGTGGCGAGCGTGCCGTGGGCCGGGCCGCTGCCGCCGCCGAGCATGGTCGTAACGCCGCTCGCGAGCGATTCCTCGACCTGCTGGGGCGCGATGAAGTGGATGTGGGCATCCATGCCGCCTGCAGTGAGGATACGGCCTTCGCCGGCGATGACCTCGGTGCCGGGGCCGATGACGATGGTGACGCCGGGCTGGGTATCGGGATTGCCGGCCTTGCCGATGGCGCTGATGCGGCCGTCGCGCAGGCCGACATCGGCCTTGTAGATGCCGGTGACGTCCACGATCAGCGCGTTGGTGATGATGGTGTCAACTGCGCCGTCGGCGCGGGTCACCTGGCTCTGGCCCATGCCGTCACGGATAACCTTGCCGCCACCGAACTTGACCTCTTCGCCGTAGATGGTGAGGTCCTTCTCGACCTCGATGAAAAGCTCGGTGTCTGCCAGCCTCACCTTGTCGCCAGTGGTAGGGCCGTACATGTCGGCATAGGTGGCGCGGGAAATGCGGGCTGGCATGATGACTCCGGCTAGTTGGCCTTCGGCTTGGCGTGCTTGCGGAAATTGCCGATGGCAGCGTCTATGACGATATCGAGAAGGGCGGCGCCGGACCTGATGTGCTGGTCGCCCTGGGTGTGGGCAATGAGGGACAGCGCCAGCGCCTGCACGGCGTAGGCGGCCTTGAGGTTCCCCTCCTGGTAGAGGCGGTTGCCCTGGGTCTCGAATTCCTTGAGCAGGAGATCGTAATCAACCTGGGTGAGGTTCTTCTTCACATCGGTCCAGCCGACCTTGCCGGCCTTGTCGCAGATGCGCGTGGCAAAGTTGCCAAGGAAGAACATGGCCTCGCCATCTTCCGTGCCGCTCTCCTTGAGATCGTGCAGGACCAAGGCCAGACGCTGCTTCAGTTCTTTTTCGGCGCTCATGATCACCCTCGCTTTGAATACAACGGGGGAAAGAGAGCGGAACCGGCCACAAGTCAAGTGCAGCCCGGCAACGCCGGGGTGCGGATCGGAGGAAGCTGCCAGCCGGTCGTGGCGCAAGGCGCTCAAAGCTTGCCCATGATCTTCTTGTGGAAGCCGTAGACGATGCGGGCGCCCGAGAGCGGGATGAGGCGGACTTCGCGGGTCTGCCCTGGCTCGAAGCGGACGGCGGTGCCGGCGGGAATATCGAGACGCATGCCGCGGGTCTTTTCGCGATCGAACCGGAGGCCGGCATTGGTCTCGTAGAAGTGGTAGTGCGAGCCGACCTGGATCGGGCGGTCGCCGGCATTGGCGACTTCGAGCGTGATCTGGGGCGCATCGGCGTTGAGCACGATATCGCCGGGCCGGGTGATGATTTCGCCTGGGATCATCGCTGGCTCCTAGCGAATGGGCTGGTGGACGGTGACGAGCTTGGTGCCGTCGGGGAAGGTGGCTTCCACCTGGATATCGCGGATCATCTCGGGGATGCCCTCCATCACCTGATCGCGGGTGAGGACGTGCGCGCCCGCTTCCATGAGTTCGGCCACGGCACGCCCGTCGCGGGCGCCCTCGACCACGAAATCGGTGATGAGCGCGATGGCTTCGGGATGGTTGAGCTTCACGCCGCGCTCAAGGCGCTTCCGTGCCACGATCGCCGCCATAGCGATGAGCAGCTTGTCCTTTTCGCGTGGGGTGAGATTCATGGCGGTTCCTAGAGAGACCAGAGGCGCGGCACGCTGCCGGAAGCGGCGAGCATGGCGATAATTGGAACGATCCGCCGACGGAGTTCAAGGCCGGAATTTGCGAGCGCGCGCACGATCAGGCGTTCGCCGATGAGGCTCATGCCGATGTTCGATTCGTCGGGCAGGACCGCGCGTACGCGATGGGCGCAGGCTTCGGCGTTCGCCCCGGCATAAAGCACGGTGGCGAACGCCTTGGCACCGCGGAGCAGCGGAAGGCCCTCCCTTTCGCGCTCCGGATCTCCTGAAATTCTGGTGGCTTCGGCATGAATGAGGCGACCGTTGCGCCTGATGCGCCAACTGTCCGCCAGAATGGCGCGGCGAGCGCTCTCGCCCATGGCGTCACGGCCGAGGAGGACGGCCTCGACGGCGCAGAGGCTGGCGCCTTCGGCGAGATCGACCTCAAGGCTGCGGGCTAGCCGGGATTCCTCGAAGAGAATGGTTTCCTGCGGGAGCCAATCAACATGGGCGCCGGGGCCGACAGTGATGCGGGTAGTGACGTTGGCGCTGGGGCCGAGGGATCGGTAGATGCGCTCGCAGGCCTGGGTGGTGAGCACCAGACGCGCATCGGGCGCGGCCTCGGCGGACCAGGAGATGCTGTCGCCGCCGGTGAGGCCGCCGGCGGTATTGATAAGCACGGCCTGGAGGCTGCGGTCATGGGTGCGAGGCAGGCGGATCTTGGCGCAGCCCTCCTGGTAGAGGGTGGCGAGTTCGGTCTGGCCGTTGCGGGTGGCCGTGCCGATGCGGGCAGTGCCGCGGGCGCGCTGCATGGCAGGACCGGGATTATCTGCGGCGAGCACGTCGTCTGTCCTTGCGAGCCCAAGCATCGTCGTTGGTCGGCTACCTTACCTTCAGTCCCTAATGGACACTGAGAGAATTTTGCAAGGGCCGTGCCAGATGCGGGTGCATGGAGCTAGCGGGCTGAAATCCAACGGTATTCGGCTGGAGGACCGGCACCGGCGGCGTCAGGGAAATGAGCCGCGGTGCCGGTTCGGTGGGCAGGCGTGCCCGGTTTTTAGGCGGGAGCGCCGGCTTCGAAAGTGGCTGTGGGCGCGCCAGAGCCATCAAGGAGCGTCAGGGTCTGGCCCTGGATCTCGAAGGACTTGGTGGCTTCGAGCGCCTGGTGCAGGCCGTGTTCCTGCTGCATGGCCTTTTCCTCGCAGGCCATCATGGTGGAGCGCATCTGCGAGAAGGCGAGCTGGTTGCCGGTGACCTTCACCGAGCCGCCATAGCCATTGCAGCCGCCATTGCCCGAGACCGTGCCGTCGGCGGCGACCTGCATCGTGGTCTTGACGCCCTCGGCGGCAACAGTGGAGCCCAGGCTCGACAATTGCCAATTGGTGCCGGTGAGGGAGGCGGAGCCATCAGCCAATGCAGGGGCGGAAAGACCCAAGATCATCGGAAGCAGCAGCGAGGCGATTGCAGTTTTCATCAGTATTCTCCCTGAGCGAGATGGTTAGCATAGCGGCTAATCAGGGCGATATCGCGCATAATGCGCATCAAATGCATAAAATCGGTCGCAAGGATTGCTTCAAGAAATCGCCGATGTTTTGCTCGCCTTCGTCAGAGGCCGATCCCGTAAATGAGATTGGATGAGTAAATGAAGACAGTAATCGTGCTTTCCGTCACTGCGCTCATGGCGCTTACGTCTCAATCCTTTGCTGGTGGCAGCCATGGCGGTAGCTATGGTGGCGGCTATGTCAGCAAGCCGATCCTCTCGCCCAATATTGCCGTGTCGGTGGGCGGCATCGGTATCCTCAACGGCAATACCGTGGCCGTCGGGAACAACAGCTCGATCCTGAGCGGTATTCTCAACGGCAATGCCAATGGCAATTCGCTGCTCAGCGGCATCGGCATTACCGGCCAGAATGGCCTGCTCAACATTCTCCAGCCCAAGAAGAAGTCCTGGTAAGCCCACCAAGACCTCCAAACTCTACCCGCCGCTGCCCTGCCGGCGGGTATTTTCTCCTCCCTTGCGCGGACCCCGGCTAGCCCCAGCACGGGTTGCGGCGCCCGAGGCGCTTCAGTCGCCTCGTTCCTCCTCGTTTCGCCCCGCTGCGAAACGGGGAGGTCTTGTTTTGGAGGGGCTGTGATCTGGGGGGAGGTGCGGTTCGTTTTCCGCATATTGAACCTATCAAATCCATGGCGGTCAGCAAGAGGGTGGCGCGCAGGGGCAATATGCGAGCGCGGCGGTGGTTTGGCACGGTGGCGCGACTATATGGGAGTTGTGGCAGAGGAGGTGCCCGACATGCTCAAACCCGCAGCGCTCACCAAGCTCAACCGGATCGCAGGAATGTTCGGCTCGAGCCATGCCGGGGAGCGCGCTGCCGCCGCGCTGGCGGCGCATCGGCTGGTCTCGGGGCTGGGGCTGAGCTGGTGGGATGTGCTGTCGTCAGGCGCGAGGCCGCGATTGCCGGGCGGGCAGAAGGTGGTGATCCGCGCCCATGAGATCGGCATCGATCACGCCGATGCGGCGGAGTCGCGGATGCGGCAGCTCAAGGCCGAGAATGCGGCGTTGCAGCGGGAGGTGAAGGTCCTGCGCGACCGGCTCAATGCTCGCGTCGCGCAAGAGAGGAAAGCGCGTCTGCAGGATGATTAGCCGGCAGGCGCCGCATGGTGGGCCGCGAGAGCTGGTTGCCGTTGGCTGCGCGCATGAAGCGGATATCGGCGAGGCAGATCGGCTTGCCGTCTATGGCGTAGATGGTCTTGTGGGAGATGCCGATCCAGGGCTCGCCCTGGTACTCGAAGGGCACGCGCAGTTCGAGCCCGACAATGCCGCGGGGATCGGCGAGGGCCTCGCGATAAGGACCGTGAGCTTCCCGCAGTTCGGGATTGGTGGCTTCGTCGAAGACCCAGCCGAAGCGTTCGAGATCGTTGCCCGGAACCTGGAAGGGCAGGCCGCTGGCCAGCAATTGCCGTGACTGGTCGATGAGCACGAGCGGCAGGGCCGAGGTGCGGACGAAGTAGATCAGCGATTGCAGCGGGGTGGCGGCGTCGCCCCACAAAAGCAGGCGGATGGCCTCGATATTATGCGGGCGCGGAATTTCGCGGCCGCTTTCCCAGCGCGAAATCTGGCTCTGTGCGACGCCGAGCGCCTGCGCGATGACCTGCTGCTTGATCCGGGCCTTGATCCGGTAGGAGCGAAGCGCCACGCAGATCTCATGCGGCTGGTTCATTTCCGGTCTCCCTGGTTCAAATCCGGGTTCGAGCTAAGACCGGCTCGTGCGAAAATGACAGTTAATGCAATTGGTTACTGAGGTATTATTGAGGCTTATTGTTAATCCGGAAGCGCGGTGCGTAGGTAGATATCCGTAGTTTATGGCTACTCATTCGTTAAAGCGGCGTCGGCAATCTGATCGATATTGTGCATCGAGATCGAGTCCACAGAATGTGGAAAGACGTCCCCTACGTAATTCTATCGATATTGATCGCGCTCGTGCTGCTGTCATTGCATTTTCCGGCGCAGGGCGAGGAATTGGGCGCACGGGCGACGTCGCAGATCGAGGCGGGGTTTACCAGCAACGGCACGGATAGCGGCATCGGCGAGCCGGATACGTTCGTGCGGCAGGTGCATGTGCTCGAGATTGGCTCGGAAACGCCGGAGCTGGCGCTGCGCGGGAGCGTGCGGTTCGAGGACATGCGGTTTCGGGTGCAGGAGATCGAGAACGACCAGTCGCTGGGGGTGAGCCTGGCGGTGGGGCGGCAGGTGACGCCGGAACTGCTGCTGCGCGGCGCGGTATCGGCGCAGGTGTCCGATGTGGGGGACGACTGGAACTTCCTGGGTTTCTACATCGCAACGCGCACGCCTTCGATCGCGGCGGAGGGGAGCGCGGAGGCGGTGTGGCGGGCGGGGGACACGGAAATCAAGGCAAGGGCCGAGCTGGGTGGGCATCGCTATGGGGATGCGAGCTTTCCGACGCTGCCGCTCGAGCCGATGAAGCTGCAGGCAGACGATACGCGATATCGAGGGCAGGTGAGCGTGCGGCAGGCGCTGGGGGCGGTTGTCGGGCTGGCGGAGGTCGAGGGGGAGATCGTCGATATTCCCGAGCGGGACCAGGTGGATCTGGGGCGATTGCCGGGGCGCAGGTTGCGGGGGAGCCTCGGGGGCGAGCTGGGGTGGGGGAGCGTTACCGTTTTGGCCGAAGGGGGCGGCGAGGTGGTGTGGGTCGACGAGCGGCAATTGCTGCTGCCTTATGCGCGGCTGCGGCTGGCGCTCGCGGTGACGGACAGCCTGTCCCTGGAGGCGGTGGCGGGGCAGCGGGTGGAGCTGGTGGACAATCTCGATGCGGCGGGAAGCCATGACCGGCGGCTGTCGGTCGGGTTGCGCTATGCCTTGCAGCCGGAATTCGCCGTGCTTGCGAGCGCCGGGCGGGTGATGCGGGTGGGGTTGATCGATCCGACGATGACTTCGGACGAGACGGTGCTGGCGCTGGCTTTCGAGCACAGCCTCAACGCGCATTTCGCCTATCGGGCGAAGGTCAGCCATACGTCACATGTTGACACGATCGAGACCTACGAAAAGACCGAGTTCGTGCTTGGGGTTACCGGGACGATCTAGCCCGGAGCCGCCAGGTCGCAACTTTTCGCGATGCGCTTCGTTTCGTCAGCGAGGTCCGTTTCGGACCACGGCAGTCGGTTGGTGCGTCGAGGGCTGACGCTCCCTCGGTGATGCCTCCGACGGGGACGCGGAGCTTCGGCTTCGCGTCCCTTGTTGTTAGGCGCGGCGTCAAGAGTCGTGTGAAGAATTCAATTGAATCCATATTCCTCATAAGCTTTACGAAACAGCATTTAGAATGCTGCGCATAAAATGCGTTTCAATGCAACTTTCTCCGTGGTCTAGTTCGTTACTGTGGCATGACGTAATTTTATCTGCGTCATGGTAACAAGGAGAGGCATTATGACACGTATTTCAATCAAGCTTGCAGCGTCTTTTTTGCTCACATCGGCCATTTTTGTGACGGGCGCATCGGCGGGTTCGTTGCTTGGTGTGGTCGGAACCAACGGCGACAGCGGCCTGGTCACGCTCAATAGCGGCGCGGCGCAGGACAATGGCGTGGTTAATGTTGGCCTGGGCAGCAACAGTTCGAGCCCCAACAATATTGCCAGCGTGGGAGTCGGCGGCGGCTCCAGCCCGCTGGCGACGGCCAATGTCACGAGTGGCGGCAATAGCGGCCTGCTGAGCGTGAACGCCAATGTCGGCGGCCTTGCCACGGTCGGCGTCGGAATCGGCGGTGGCGGAACTGGCGGCGGCACCGGTGGCGGCAATGGCGGTACGGGTGGCGGCACCGGAGGCGGTGGCCTTGGTGGCGGCGGCCTTGCGCTCAATGGCGGCGGCGGTGGCGGCGGCGCTGCCGGATTCGCAGTGACCGGGCCGGGCTGCACCAATGCCAATGGCGCCCAGGTGCTGCAACTCGTTGCGGGCAGCAAGTATTCGAACCGCATGGTCAATGGCTGGTCGCAGGCGACCAATATCGAGGTCGTGCCGCTCAAGGTCTGCGCCTCGGCCCGCTCCAGCCTCGCGGCGGCGGCTGCGAGCAACCAGACGTTCGGCCTGATGCAGCAGGCGGTAGCGGGCGATCCGCTGATCAGCACCTCGCTCAACCGCGCCAAGTCGAATGCCGGGCGCGTGCTCGGCGTCAACCAGGCGGGCAAGACCGTGACGGTCTACGTCTACTGACGATTGCGGAAGGCGCTGGAATTTTCCGGCGCCTTCCTTTCTGGCGAGGCCTCCGTCAAGGGCCTTAAATCCAATGAGAGATATGCTTTTCGTGCCGTCGATAAGAATTGACGGCATAGCCGGTTATGCCATATCGTCGATTCCTCAGTAGTTTGTACTGATCGGATCCAGAATCGATCCGTAGATAGCCGGCGTTTCAAAGGGCCTTTGTTCAATTATTTATTATCGGAATTCGGTCATAGTCTTCGCGCTATGGCTGTCCGGCTTGCGGCGGGCGTTTTGCTGTCGTTGTCGCCGTTAATAGGTCGCGACCAGGTCGCAACAGTACCGGTTGGCGATGACGACAGCGGCGCGCTGCACAAGCGGAAAGCACAGAATCCCATTTCGGGGGCGCGGTTCATCCTTCCTCCCGCCTCGCCCCGGATCGCCGGCCCTACCCGGCGAAAAAGGCCCGGTACGGTCCTTTCGGGATCGCACCGGGCCACAAGTTTGAGTGCTTGGAGGGTTTACTCAGATATCAGGCAGCCAGGGCCGCCTCAGGCGATAGAAGGGTGTAGTGCTGCACCTGGGCCACCGGCGCACAGGTCACGTGCCCACGCCAGACATTGAGACCGGCGCGCAAATGTGAATCAGCGGCAAGCGCCTCGCGCCAGCCGAGATTGGCAAGGCGCACCACGTGCGGCAACGTCGCATTGTTCAGTGCGTAGGTCGACGTACGGGCCACGGCGCCGGGCATGTTGGCGACGCAGTAGTGCACGATGCCATCCACGACGTAGGTGGGATCGGCATGGGTGGTGGCGTGCGAGGTCTCGAAGCAGCCGCCCTGGTCGATGGCGACATCGACGAGCACCGCGCCCTGCTTCATCGTGCCCAGCATTTCGCGAGTCACGAGCTTGGGTGCTTCCGCGCCGGGGACGAGGACGGCACCGATGACCAGATCGGCGCTGGCGACGGCTTCGGCAATGGCGGCCTTGTGGGAATAGAGCACGCGGGCGCGGGCGCCGAAATGGGTGGCGAGACGCTCGAGGACGAGCGGATTCTTGTCGAGGATTGTGACGTCGGCCTGAAGGCCCACGGCATTCTCGGCGGCATGGAAGCCGACGACGCCGCCACCCAGGATGACGACCTTGCCCGGCTGTACGCCCGGCACACCGCCGAGCAATACGCCGCGGCCACCATGGGCCTTTTGCAGCGCGGTGGCGCCGGCCTGGATGGACATGCGACCGGCAACCTGGCTCATCGGCTTGAGGAGGGGCAGTCCGCCGGTGGCGTCGGTGACGGTTTCGTAGGCAATAGCGATGACGCCGGACTTGACGAGATCGCGGGTCTGATCGGGATCGGGCGCGAGGTGGAGATAGGTGAAGAGGACCTGGTCCTGGCGGAGCATGGCGCGCTCGGCGGCCTGGGGCTCCTTGACCTTGACGATCATGTCGGCGGCCTTGAAGACAGCGGCGGCGTCGGAGGCGATCGTGGCGCCCGCTGCCTGGTAGTCGGTGTCCGAAGCGCCGATGCCGGCGCCGGCCTGCGTCTGGACGACGACGCCGTGGCCCTGGTGGGTGAGCTCTGCCACGCTCTCCGGCGTCAGGCCCACCCTGTATTCATGGTTCTTGATTTCCTTGGGAACGCCAACGAGCATTACCCATCCTCCCTTTGTGCTTATGAGAGCATCTGAGCAAAGGTGCGGGTGAATTTCCTTGCAAAGCGCGCTTTCCTCACGCCAGTCTTCGAATGTCATTCGATAGTGGCGCGTGGAGACGCAAGAAAATTGCAGCTGGATGAAATTGATCGAAAGCTGTTGCGCATTTTGCAGGAGGATAGCCGCAAGAGCGTGCAGGAACTGGGCGATGCGGTGGGGCTTTCAGCCTCGGCCTGCCACCGGCGTCTGCGGTCGCTGGAAGAGCGGCGGCTGATCGCGGGCTATCATGCGCTGCTCAATCCGACGGCGCTGGGATTTTCGATGCAGTTCTTCATCGAGGTGGGGCTCATCAGCCAGAGCGAAGCGGCGCTCGATGCCTTCGAGGCGGCGGTGAAGGATATTCCCGAAGTACTCGAATGCCACCTCATGGCGGGGCAATCGGACTATATCCTGCGTGTCATCTGCCGGGACCATGAGGATTTCGAGCGGCTGCATCGCCGGCTGAGCGCCAGGCTGCCGGGCGTGGCGCGGATTCACTCGAACATGAGCATCAGGACGGTCAAGGCGCGGACGGGTTTGCCGCTCTAGGGTCCGTACTCAATAAGTCCCGGCGCCCCCGGAGCGCTTATCTCTTCATCCACAGATTCCAACGGAAGCGCTGTCCGTCGGCCGCGCCACAACCACTGAACTTCCCCGGCCGCATAGCCGGGCCCCACGGACACCTCCACTCGAGTGGAGGTGGCAATGGGCCCCGGATCAAGTCCGGGGAAGTCCGGTGGGTGGGGCGGCCATCGCAACCTCATCTACCGGTGCAATTGAGTACGGACCCTAGCCGCGATCTTCGAGCAACCGGGCGAGCCAATCGTGGCCGCCGGTGCGGGCGAAGTCTGCGGGTGTCTTGCCCTGGGAATTGGGCCGGGTCGCCTGGGCGCCGAAGAGCACGAGGAGCGCGGTCGATATGGTATCGCCGTGCTGGGCTGTGACGTGGAGCGGCAGGAAGCCATCGGCCTGGGCGAGGTTGGGATCGGCACCGGCGCGGAGCAGGCGCTCGACGGCCTTCTGGTTGCCGACCGCGACGGCGGCGTGGAGGGCAGCGACCTGCTGGCTGTTGGTCGCCCGATCGTTGACGTTTCTCGTTACCGGCAGCAGCAGGTCGAAGATTTCGGGCTGGCGGAAGAAGACGGCGAGGGCCAGTGGCGTGAAGCCATCCGGTGAGCGAGTGTTGGGCTCCCAGCCTTCGCCGATGGCGGAACGGACGGCTTCGAGATCGCCGACGACGATGGCTTCGTAGGGATCGAGGCCGGGGAGAGCGTTGCGCAGGGCGGCGACGAGGGCGGTGTTGCCGAAATAGGCGGCGACGGTGAGGAGGGAGGCACCATCGGCGTTGCGTTGCGCGGCGTTGGCAGGATCCCGGGCGATGGCTGCCAGGACCTCTTCGTTCGCGCCTTTCCGGATGCTGTCGAACAGGTCCATGGGATCAGCTCCTCTCAGCCGGCCGCCTTTGCCTTGGCGTCATAGGGGGCGACGAGCACGGTGCAGTAGACGACCTGCGATTTGAGCGTGCCTTCGTTATCCAGCACGCCGCCTTCGAGGCAGCGATAGACTTCCGAACCCTTCTGGAGAAGGTAGGTGATAGTGTCGTAGCGCGCTTCGGCGATCGATTCCGTGGTGCTGGTAGCGCTCTTGATCTCAAAGCCCTGGTCGATGAGCTGGCGCATCGAAATGTCGGGTGTGCGCCGCCACTGCAGTTGCAACGGCAGGTCCTGCGCCAGCGCAGGCAATCCGGTGGCGGCGGCGAGCGCCAAGGCCAGTAGAATGCTCCTAGACATCTGTGAAAACTAGCATTCCGCCGTTAGGCTGTCGATGGCGGGGAGCCATGGGAGGGACGGGTAATGCTGGAACGGTTTCGACTGGACGGCCAGGTTGCACTGGTCACGGGTGGCTCGCGCGGCATCGGGCTGGCGATCGCCAATGTGCTCGGCGAGGCGGGTGCGCGGCTGGTGGTGAGCTCGAAGACGCGCAACGAGGCGGCGATCTACGAACTCGAGGCGGCAGGGTACGAGCTGCATCATATCGAGGCGGACCTGAGTGAGCCGGGAGCGGCGCGGGCGGTGGTCGAAAAGGCCCAGGCGCTGGTGGGGCGGCTCGATATTCTCGTCAACAATGCGGGCGTGGCGCGGCACGGAGCGACGGAGGTGTTTCCGGAGCAGAGCTATCGCGATGTGATGAGCATCAACCTCGATGCTGTGTTCGGGGCGTGCCAGGCGGTGATCCCGATCATGAAGGCGCAGAAAAGCGGGGTGATCCTCAATATCGGCTCGATCTCGGGGCTGGTTTCCAACATTCCCCAGCAGCAGGCGGCGTATAATGCGTCGAAGGCCGCTGTGCATATGCTGACGCGGAGCCTGGCGAGCGACCTGGCGGCGTTCAACATCCGGGTCAATGCCATCGCGCCGGGCTATATCACGACGGACATGACCGTGGGCGGGCTGGCGGACCCGGACTGGGCACCGACCTGGCTCAACATGACGCCGATGGGGCGACCGGGCTCGGCCGAGGAAGTGGCGGCAGCGGCGCTGTTTCTCTGCTCGCCGGCTTCGAGCTACGTGACCGGCGAAATCCTGGTTGTGGATGGCGGCTATACGAGCCGATAGATTGGCCGACGAGTCGCAGAAAGGGCCAGTATCGTGAGTGCATTCCAGGGATTTCCGTCGGAAACCTTCGCCTTCCTGCGCGGCATTGCCGAGCATAACGATAAGGCGTGGTTCGAGGAGAACCGGGGGCTTTATGGCGTCGGCTATATCGGGGCAGGTGCTGCTGCGGTGATCGAACTCGGGCCGCGACTGCGCGAGATTTCGCCCGAGGTGCAGTTCGCGCCCAAGGTCAACGGCTCGCTGTCACGCATCTATCGCGACGTGCGGTTTTCCAAGGACAAGCGGCCCTACAAGAACCATCTCGATCTCTGGTTCTGGCATGGCGAGCGGCGGAGCTGGGATTGTCCGGGCTTCTGGTTCTCGCTGACCGCCGAGCGGCTCTATGTCGGCGGCGGCATGTATCGGTTCGACAAGGAAGAGCTTGATTCCTACCGGCAATCTGTGATCAACCCGCGGTCGGGCCGGGCGCTGCTGGCGGCGGTGGATGCGGTGAAGAAGGCCGGACCCTACGAGATCGGCGAGAAAACGCGAAAACTGCTGCCGCGCGGGTTCGAGGCTGATGAAGACCGGCGGGAATACCTGCTCTACGAGGGGCTGACGACGATGATCGAGCTGCCGGTGGAAGCGGCCAGCAGCCCCGATGTGATCGAGATTTGCATGCAGCATTTTCGGGCGACGTGGCCGATTACGAAGTGGCTGCTGGATGAGGTGGTTTAGGGGGCGAGGGCTAGTTTGCCGAGGAGATCGTTTCCTTCGCGGTCAGCCGGTGCATCATAAATCCCTCCGCCCGCACTGCACTTCCCCGGCCGCAGAGCCGGGGGTCATGGATATCTCCACTCGGGTGGAGGGGTGCAATAGGCCCCGGGTCTTCGCCCGGGGAAGTCGGGGGTGGGGAGGGATGGAGAGAGGCGGAGAGAATTCTTCCCTAGCTTGTTCTTAGAACCTAGCGCGCCAGTCCCTCGGCGATCAGCCATGCCGCGCCTTCGAGGATGCGGTTGTTGTCGTCCAGTTCGAGGACGAGGCGCGGATTGGCTTCGGACTGGGCCAGCGCTTCGAAGAACGCGCGCCAGTTGAGGGTGCCGGCGCCCGGGGGCCAGTGGCGGTCGGCGTAGCCGTCGGCATCCTGGATGTGGACGTGGGCGAGGTGCTTGCCGGCGAGCTTGACGAAATAATCGACCGGCGGCGCGCCGGTGGTGCCGTGGGCGTAATAGGCGTGGCCGGTGTCGATGGAGACGCCGACTGCCCTGGATTCGAAGGATTTTGCCAGCTCGACGCGGGCTGATGGGTCCTTGTCCTCGATGTTCTCGATCACCAGCGTGCAGCCGATAGTCTCGGCGCGGCGGACGGCGTCGGCCATGGTGAGGTGGCAATATTCGACGAGTTCTTCGCGGCCGGTCGGGGTCTTGTCGAGGTTATTGTAGCCCCAGGTGGTATAGGGGCTGTGGACGACCATATGCGTGGCGCCCAGCCATTCGCAGGCATCCAGCCCCTGCCAGAGGCGGCGCTTGACGACGTCGCGGATCAGCGGATCGCGGGCGTTGAGCGGCAGGTTGTAGAAGGGGCCGTGAATGCCCAGGCGCCCGGTGAAGCCGTCGAGGCGCGCCCTGGCGTCCCGGCAGAAGGCTTCGAGGTCGCCATCGAGGATTTCGGGGAAGATGAAATCCTGAATTTCGAGATCGCGCTGGCTTTCGATGAGCCAATCGCGGTGGCGGTCGAGATCGGGCATGTAGAGGGCGGCGCCGATGACCGGCAGATTGTGTGACACCTGGAAAATTCCCAAAGCATGAGTTCAGCCAGACTTAGAAAGCCGATGTGACAGCACGATAACGCGCGCCGCAAGGGGGCTTCCGGGGGCGCGACGTTTCAGTGATTGAAGGGGAGGGCGGGTTGGCCTACATAGGCCGCCAGCTTTCCGATTTGTCGCGATTTTCAAGAGGCACGCGCTTTATGGCCCGCCAATTCATCTATCACATGCACGGCATGTCCAAGGCTTACGCCGGTGGCAAGAAGGTTCTCGATAACATCCATCTCTCGTTCTACCCCGACGCCAAGATCGGCGTGCTGGGTCCGAACGGCTCGGGTAAGTCGACCCTGCTCAAGATCATGGCGGGCATCGACACCGATTTCACCGGCGAGGCCTGGGTCGCGCAGGGGGCCAAGGTCGGCTACCTGGCGCAGGAGCCCGATCTCGACCCGGCGCTCGACGTCATGGGCAACGTCATGACCGGCGTCAAAGAGAAGAAGGATATCCTCGACCGTTACAACGAGTTGATGATGAACTATTCGGACGAGACGGCCGACGAAGCCACCAAGCTTCAGGACAAGATCGACGCCGAAAACCTCTGGGATCTCGAATCCCAGGTGCAGATGGCCATGGATGCGCTCGGCTGCCCGCCGGCCAATGCCGATGTGACCAAGCTCTCGGGTGGCGAGCGCCGCCGCGTGGCGCTGTGCGCCCTGCTGCTCTCCAAGCCCGATCTGCTGCTCCTTGACGAACCGACCAACCACCTGGACGCCGAGACCACGGCGTGGCTGGAAAAGCATCTGCGCGAGTTCGAAGGCGCGGTGCTGATCATCACCCACGACCGCTACTTCCTCGACAACGTGACCGGCTGGATTCTCGAGCTCGACCGCGGCCGCGGCGTGCCCTACGAGGGCAATTACTCGGCCTACCTCGAAGCCAAGGCCAAGCGCTTTGCGCAGGAAAAGAGCGAAGACGCAGCACGCGCAAAGGTGCTGGAGCGCGAAAAGGAATGGCTCGGTCAGTCCCCGCAGGCGCGCCAGTCCAAGTCCAAGGCGCGTATCAAGGCCTATGACGAACTGGTCAAGATCAACGAGGCGCGTACGCAGTCGCAGACCGCCCAGATCATCATTCCGCCGGGTGAGCGCCTGGGCCACAACGTCATCGACATCGACGGGCTCTCCAAGTCCTATGGCGATCGCCTGCTGATCGACAACCTCACCTTCAAGCTGCCCCCGGGCGGCATCGTGGGCGTCATTGGTCCAAACGGCGCCGGCAAGACCACGCTCTTCCGCATGCTGACCGGCCAGGAAACCCCGGATTCGGGTTCCGTGACGGTCGCCGACAACGTGCATCTGGGCTATGTCGACCAGAGCCGCGACGCGCTCAATCCGAACAAGACGGTCTGGGAAGAAATCTCGGGCGGCGACGAAGTGCTGCTGCTCGGCAAGCGCGAGATGAACAGCCGCGCCTATGTGTCGGCGTTCAACTTCAAGGGCACCGACCAGCAGCAGAAGGTCGGAAATCTCTCGGGCGGGCAGCGCAACCGCGTGCACCTGGCCAAGATGCTCAAGTCCGGCGCCAACGTCCTGCTCCTCGACGAACCGACCAACGACCTCGACACCGAAACGCTGGCGGCCCTCGAAGAAGCGCTGGAAGAATTCGCCGGCTGCGCCGTGATCATCAGCCACGATCGTATGTTCCTCGATCGCCTTGCCACCCACATGCTCGCCTTCGAAGGCGACAGCCATGTGGAATGGTTCGAAGGCAACTTCCAGGACTACGAAGCCGACAAGATCCGCCGCCTCGGCGCGGACGCGGTGAACCCCAAGCGGGTCACCTACAAGCCGCTGACGCGATAAGTCTGATGAGGCCGGGCGAAAGTCCGGCCTTTCTTTTTTCATCCAGGAGTATCTCGCATGAAAGACTGGTCCCCCTCCCTCTATCGCCGTTTCGAGGATGAGCGGACGCGGCCGGCGCGGGATTTGTTGGCGCAGGTGGATGTCGAGGCGCCCCGGCTGGTGGTGGATATGGGGTGCGGGCCGGGGAATTCGACGGAATTGCTGGTCGAGCGGTTTCCTGGGGCGCAGGTGGTGGGGCTGGATACTTCGCCCAACATGCTGGCCGAGGCGCGCGAGCGCGTGCCGTCGGCTCGGTTCGAGGTCGCGGATGCCAATGTCTGGGTGCCCGAGGCGGGGACCGATGTGGTGTTCGCCAATGCCATCTATCAGTGGGTGCCCGATCATCTGGGGGCGCTGAGGCGGGTGATGGAGGCGCTGGAGCCGGGCGCGGCGCTGGCGGTGCAGATGCCGGACAATATGGGCGAGCCGAGCCACGTGCTGATGCGCGAGGTGGCGGCCGAGGGGCCCTGGGCGGAAAAGCTCAGGGGCGCGGCGCGGGCGGTGTTGCCGCCGGTGCGGGTCTATTACGAGGCGCTGGCGTCGGATGCGAGCCGGATCGATATCTGGCACTCGATCTACAACCATGTTCTCGCCAATGCCGATGCTGTGGTGGAATGGGTGAAGAGCACCGGCCTGCGCCCGTTCATCGATCCGCTCGATGAGGCGGAACGGGCCGAGTTCCTGGCGCGGTATCGGGCGAAGATCGCCGAAGCCTATCCACCGGTCGAGGGCGGCAAGGTGCTGCTGCGGTTTCCGCGACTGTTCATCGTGGCCCGACGCTGAGGAGGGGGACAGACGGGCGCATCCGTGTTAGGGAGCGCCTCAATGCAAATCCCCTAGTGTTGGAGAAGACAAATGGCGACACCCTTCGAGGTTCGTCTGGACGGCGCCACGTTTTCCGGTGAGTCGGACGGTTTCGGCCTGCCGGTAGTGTTCCTGCATGCCGGCGTGGCCGACAGGCGCATGTGGGAAAGCCAGATGACGGAATTGGCCGACGCCGGGTTCCACGTCATTGCCTACGACCGGCGCGGGCATGGTGACACGGAATCGCCCGATGTGCCGTTCAGCCATCTCGATGACCTGGAAGCCATTCTCGACCAGTTGAGCGTTCATGCGGCGGTGTTCGTCGGCTCGTCCGCGGGCGGGGCGCTGGCGATCGACTTCGCCATCGAGAACCCGGAGCGGACGGTCGGGCTGGTGCTGGTCGGCACGGCGCTCTCGGGTTCGCCCGAGCCGGAACTGCCGGAAGAGGCCGAGCTGATCCTCGATGCGCTTCACTACGCCGAGGATCGGGGCAATACCGGCTCGGTCAACAAGATCGAGGCGCATCTCTGGCTGGATGGGCCGCTCAGCCCGAATGGACGCGTGGACGGGCCGGCGCGGGCGCTGTTTCTCGACATGAACGGGAAAGTGCTGGCCAAGCCGAAGCTGACCCAGGAAGAGGAGCGCGAGCCGGCGGTGGACGTTGTGGGCGGCATCGCAGCGCCGACGCTGCTGGTTGTGGGAGAACTCGATTTCCCGCACATCCTCGAGCGGCATGGCGACCTTTCCGAGGAGATGGAGAATTCCTTTGCGGTGGTGCTGGAGGATACGGCACACCTGCCGAGCCTCGAAAAGCCCGAGATCTTCAATCCGCTGCTGCTGGAATTCCTCGATGCGGTCGCCGGTCACTCGGACGTGGGCGACGATGAGGATATTGACGAGGACGGGGAGGGCTGAGCGTCCTCCCCGCCTTGGCGGCTAAAGCGCCAGGAGGTCGGCGAACTGCTTGTCGAGCTGCTGGCGCGGCATGTTGGTAAGGTCCTTGGGCATTTCGGCCATGATGGCCGAGCGGGTGGCCGCGGACAGCGCCTTGCGCAGATCGCCCAGGGTGGTCGGCGCGGCGGCGATGATCAGCCGCTTGAAGGCATGTTCGGCATGCTTCTCATCGAGGAGCGCGGCGACGCGGCGGGCGAATTCGGTTTCGCGGTATTCGGCCGGATCTGTGCGTGGCTCGATGGCGCTGCGGCCGTGCCCGACCGAGGAATAGGAGCGGCCTTGGCGGTCGGTGACGATCTCGGAGGTCTTGAGCGCCTCCTCCTCGAGGCGCAGGCCATCCACTGGCGCGAGGCCCTTTCCGGGGCCGGCATTTTCGAACACTCGCGCCTGCGTCCCGTCGGCGATCACAATCCAGGTTACGACCGGTTTCATCGGCTTACTCCTCTTGCATGAAATGGGGGAACGCGAAGGTTTGAGAATGGTTGGATCGCATCACCGATTCCAGTCCAATTGATCACAAACTCTAATTGGCGGCACGTGGCGGCCGCTGGTAGACAGTCTCACAGAGACTGGGCGGAAGAACAATATGGCTTCGCAGGACGGCGCCGCCGTTAGCCGGGCGCCGGCAAAGGAACTCGTGACCATCGCGGATACGCGTGGCGGCGTACTGGCGGCCGTGGCGACCTATGGGTCCTGGGGCGTGCTGCCGCTGCTGTTCCACCAGCTGACGCCGGTCGATCCGGTGCTGGTGGTGGCCCACCGCACGCTCTGGTCTCTCGTATTCGTGACGGCGCTGCTGGGCATTGGCGGGCGGTTCGCGGAGGTGCGGGCGGTACTGGCCGATCCGCGGAGCCTGCGCACCATGTTCATCTCGGCGCTGCTGCTGGGGTGCAACTGGCTGCTTTATGTGTGGGCGGTGCAGAGCGGGCGCGTGCTCGAGGCGAGCCTGGGCTATTTCATCAATCCGCTGGTCAATGTGGCCATCGGCATCGTGCTGCTGGGCGAGAAGCAGAACCGGTGGCAGACGGTGGCGATCGTTATCGCGGCCGTTGCCATCGTCATCCAGGGCGTGGCGCTGGGCACCCTGCCGCTGGTCTCGCTGGGGCTGGCACTGACGTTCGGGTTCTACGGCTATTTCCGCAAGACCGTGTCGGCGCCATCGGCGATCGGGCTTTTCGTCGAGACGCTGCTGCTGTCGCCGCTTGCGCTGGCCTTCGCGGTCTATTCGTGGGTGATGCATGGGCCGGGGGCGCTGACCGATCCCTATATCCTGACGCTGGTGATCTTCACCGGGCCGGCGACGGCGATCCCGCTGCTGTTCTTCGCCTATGCGGTTAGGCAGCTGCGGATGACGACGATCGGCATGTTCCAGTACATCTCGCCGTCGCTCCAGTTCCTGATTGGGGTGCTGGTGTTCGGCGAGCACCTGAGCCCGGTGGGGCTGCTGAGCTTTGCGCTCATCTGGGTGTCGCTGGTGATCTTCACCGTCGATGGGTTGCGGCGTCGCCCGGGCGTGGCGCGCTAGGCGGCGAGGATCGCGCGATCGGCGTGTGACTGCCGGATGATTTCGGCGATCTCCTCGAAAAGGGCGGCAAACGGCGTGGTTTCGCGCCAGACCAGCGACAGGTCGCGGCCGGCGCCAGGGGCGGCCAGCGAGCGGATGACGATGCGCGGGTCGGTGGCTTCCTTGCGCACGGCGATCTCGGGCAGGAGCGTGATGCCCTGGCCGTTGGCGACGAACTCCACGATGGTCGAGAGCGAAGTGGCAGCGAAGGCGCGGGCCGAGGGATCGGCAGCGATGGAGCAGGCGGCGATGGCCTGATCGCGGAAGCAATGGCCCTCATCGAGCAGCAGGATGCGTTCGGCGGGGAGGCTGGCGAGCTGCACGGGCTCTTCGGGCGCGTCGACGCGCGAGGTGGCGAGCACGAAGGAATCGGGGAAGAGGCGCGAGACGGTCAGCCGGGGGCCGCCGGGCGGTGGGTCGGTGGCGATGAGCGCCAGGTCGAGGTCGCCTTCGGCCAGGGCCTTGAGCAAGGTCTCGGTGCGGCTTTCGCTGACGCGGAAGGCCAAAGTCGGGAACTGCGTCTGCAGGGCCGGGAAGATGTCGGGCAGGAGATAGGGCGCAACGGTCGGGATAAGGCCGAAGCGGATGGGGGCCGAGGGTTGGCCGGCATGGCCCTGGGCGAAGGCCATGAGGTCATCGGCGCTCTCCAGAACCTTTCGGGCGCGCTCGACCAGTTCGCCGCCGAATGGCGTGGGGCGGACGGTTTTGCCGAGGCGGTCGAAGAGAGGGGCGCCGCAGATTTCCTCGATGAGCTGGATCTGCTGGGAGAGGGCGGGTTGGGTGACGCGGCAGCGCTCGGCGGCGCGGCCGAAATGACCGGTTTCGGCCAAGGCCACGGCATAGCGCATCTGCTTGAGGGTGATGGTCATGATAAGCGTATGTTATCAGGATTTATAGACTTATCAATTTGCCTAATCATTTTCTGCTGGGTACAATCAGGGCGTTGAGACAATCCAGACAGGAAGTTACTGCCATGGTCGATCGTCCCCGTATGACGACGAGTGCCGGCGCGCCGGTTCCCGACAACCAGAATTCGGAGACGGCCGGTCCGCGCGGCCCGGTGTTGATGCAGGATTACCAGCTGCTCGAAAAGCTGGCCCATCAGAACCGCGAGCGCATTCCCGAGCGCGTCGTCCACGCCAAGGGCTGGGGTGCTTTCGGCACCCTCACCATCACCAACGACATCTCCAAGTACACGCGCGCAAACATCTTTTCGCAGGTGGGCAAGAAGACGGACCTCCTGATCCGCTTCTCGACAGTGGCCGGCGAGCTTGGCGCCGCCGATGCCGAGCGCGACGTGCGCGGCTTCGCCATGAAGTTCTATACCGACGAGGGCAATTGGGACCTGGTGGGTAACAACACGCCGGTGTTCTTCGTGCGCGACCCGCTGAAGTTCCCCGATTTCATTCACACGCAGAAGCGCCATCCCAAGACCCACCTGCGCTCCAAGACCGCCATGTGGGATTTCTGGAGCCAGTCGCCGGAGAGCCTGCATCAGGTCACGACGCTGTTCTCGGATCGCGGCCTGCCGGTGGCGCCGATGTTCATGAACGGCTACGGCTCGCACACCTATTCGTTCTGGAACGATGACGGCGAGCGCTTCTGGGTGAAGTTCCACTTCAAGACCCAGCAGGGCCACAAGTTCTACACCAACGCTGAAGCCGAGAAGATCATCGGCGAGAGCCGCGAATCCTATCAGGAAGAGCTGTTCGGCACGATTGATCGCGGTGAGTTCCCGCGCTGGACCATGCAGGTGCAGATCATGCCGGAGGCCGATGCCGACAAGCATTGGTACAACCCGTTCGACCTCACCAAGGTCTGGCCGCATGGCGACTATCCGGTGATCGAGGTCGGCGTGGTCGAGCTCAACCGCAATGCCGACAACTATTTCGCCGAGATCGAGCAGGCGGCATTCTCGCCGTCCAACAAGGTGCCGGGCATCGGCTATTCGCCCGACAAGATGCTGCAGGCGCGCGTGTTCTCCTATGCCGACGCCCACCGCTATCGCCTGGGCACGCATTACGAAGCGCTGCCGGTGAATGCGCCCAAGGTGCCGGTGCATCACTACCACAAGGACGGGGCGATGCGCTTCTTCCCGAACAATCCGAACCCGGATGCCTATTACGAGCCCAACAGCTTCGGCGGCCCGGTCGAGGACAAGTCGATCCAGGAGCCGCCGCTGCGGATTTCGGGCGATGCCGATCGCTACAACCATCGCGACGGCAACGACGACTACCGCCAGCCGCGCGACCTCTTCAACCTGTTCGACGACGCGCAGAAGGCGCGGTTGTTCTCGAACCTGGCAGCGGCGATGGATGGCGTGCCGGACGAGATCATCAACCGCCAGCTCGTCCATTTCGACCTGATCGCCAAGGAATATGGCGACGGTATCCGCGCGGCTCGCGCTGCCCTTGGCAACAAGCGTCCCGCGGATGCGATCTCGGACGAAGAGACGGCAGCGGCCGAATAGGCCTCACGCCAGAAACGAATCTGCGGAACCCGGCCCAACGGCCGGGTTCTTGCTTTTGGTTAATTGTTTTCGGCAGGGGGCGGACCGTCGGGCAGGGGTGTTCGCCTCATCGGACGGGCCTTGACGGATGGAGAGAGGCGGCGCGCTTGGAGCGGGTCTTCAGGGCGGCGGATTTATCCCCAGAAGCAAAGGATAAAATTTGAATCAAATGTGGGCGTCGCACTTTAGCCCGCGGCCAACGGGCGATGCCAAACTCCGCAGGATCGGCGGCAGAATTCCGCTCGGAGGACTACATGCAAGAAATCGAAGAAGGCACGAAAGCTTTTTCGACCTTTCGAGTACTTAACGGCGACGCCAACGCGATGGAGCGCGAACAGCTCTTCCGCAATATGGCGCAACTCTTCTCCTTCGTGTCGGACCGGTGTGACGACGAGCAGGTCGTCCAGTATGACGAAGTGCTTTGCCAATTGGCCGAACTCGTCGAGGTGGAAGCGCGGGCGCATGTCGCCAAGCTGCTTTCGCGGCTTGAACGGGCGCCGGGCACCGTGGTGGTGAAGCTGGCCAATGACGTGATCGAAGTGGCCAAGCCGCTGCTCGAATTCTCGAGCGTGCTTTCCGATGACGACCTCATCGACATCGTGATCAACCAGAGCGAGGCGCATCGCCAGGCCGTGGCGAGCCGTACGGCGCTGGCAGAGCGCGTGAGCGACGCCATCACCGAGCATGGCGACAAGGTTTCGATCTCGCGGCTGGTGCGCAACACCAATGCCGAACTCGGGCAATCGGCCATCGAGCGCCTGGTGGCGCTGGCGGCCAAGGACGGCGATATCGCCGACGAACTGCGCAACCGCACCGATATCGACTGGGGCACGCTGCGCAACGAAATCGACAATGCCGCCAACAAGGTGCTCGATGAAATCGGGCAGGCGCGGGTGGATCCGGTCACGGCCGGCAAGATCAATTCGGTGGTCTACAACCGCATGCGCAACCGCGCCGGCTTCAACAGCCAGGAGTGGAAGGTCGCCTATAACCAGGTGAAGGCGCTTTCGGACCGCAAGCAGCTCGACGAGCGCGCGCTGATCCGCTTCGCCCGCTTCGGCTATGGTCACCATTGCGCGGCAACGCTGACGGTGATGCTGCGGGTGGGACCGGAAGTCGTGGTCAAGTGGATGGCCATGCAGGATTATGTGGCGATCACCGTGGCGTTGCGGGCGGCCGGGCTTTCGCCCGATCTCTTCGAGGCGGTGGTGGCGACCATGCCCTGGCGCGACCTGCCGACGGAGGCCGACAAGGTCAACGTGCGGGCGCGTTTCGAGGCGCTGAGCCCCGAGGAAGCGCTCGGCATCTTCGAGCTCTGGCGCGCACATGCCTTCCGCAAGCGCGGTAGCACGGTGGGGGACATGGTCGGGCACGCCTGACCGGGGGCCGTGAGTTTCCACGGCTAATCCACAGTCACGTACTGGCCACAAGGGTGTCACCAAGCGTTCACGAGCAGGGAAAAGGATTGGGGCAGGGCGGCAGCCCGCCGCCTCGTCCAACCCCACTCGAGGATTTGCATCGTGATGACCTCTCCCAATTCATTGATGACCACGGTGGCAGCCGTTGCGCTGTTCGTTTCTGCTTCGCCCGCCGCATTCGCGCAGGAAGCCGCCAAGCCGGCCGACTATGTGCGCGCTGCCCGGGGTGACCTGACCCAGCCGGGTGGCGCCCGCCGCCTGACGGGCGATGCCACGGCCGAGCTCAAGGCCGCGATCCTGGATGGCGAGGTGCGCAATGTCATCCTGCTGATCGGCGACGGCATGGGCGATTCCGAAATCACCGTTGCGCGGAACTACGCGGAAGGCGCCGGCGGCTTCTTCAAGGGCATCGATGCCCTGCCGATCACCGGACAGTACACGCACTACGCGCTCGACAAGGATAGCGGCAAGCCGGACTACGTGACGGATTCCGCAGCTTCGGGCACCGCCTGGTCGAGCGGCGTCAAGACCTACAACGGCGCGGTGGGCGTCGACGTGAAAGGGCAGCCCGTGCCGACGCTCATTGAGCTGGCCAAGGCGGCGGGCCTCGCTACGGGCGATGTGTCGACTGCCGAGCTGCAGGACGCGACGCCGGCCGTGCTGCTGGCGCATGTGATCGATCGCGGCTGCTATGGTCCGGTCGCGACGGCCGAGAAGTGTGCGGCCAATGCGCTGGAGAATGGCGGCGCCGGGTCGATCACCGAGCAAATGCTCAATACCCGTGCTGATGTCGTGCTTGGCGGCGGCGCCAAGACGTTCGACGAAGTGGCGGCGGCCGGCGAATGGAAGGGCAAGACCCTGCTCGACCAGGCCAAGGAGCGCGGGTTCGTTCTCGTTTCCAATCTCGACGAACTCAACGCGATCAAGGCGGCGTCGCAGGATGCGCCGGTGCTCGGGCTCTTCTCGCCGGGCAATATGCCGGTGCGCTGGAAGGGGCCGGTGGCGACCCATTACGGCAATATCGACCAGCCGGCGGTGACCTGCGAGGTGAATGCCGAGCGCACTGCCGATATCCCGACACTCAAGGACATGACGGCCAAGGCCATCGACCTGCTCAAGAGCAACGAAAAGGGCTTCTTCCTGCAGGTTGAAGGCGCGTCGATCGACAAACAGGATCATGCTGCCAATCCGTGCGGGCAGATTGGGGAAACGGTGGATCTCGACGAGGCCGTGCAGGTGGCGCTCGATTTCGCCAAGGCCGACGGCAAGACGCTGGTGATCGTGACCGCCGACCACGCCCATTCGAGCCAGATCGTGGGCAACGGCACCAAGGCGCCGGGGCTGACGCAGGCGCTCAACACCAAGGACGGCGCGGTGATGACGATCAGCTACGGCAATTCGGAAAGCAGCTCGCAGGGCCATACCGGCGCACAGCTGCGCGTGGGCGCCTTCGGGCCCTATGCCGCCAATTTCGCCGGGCTGACCGACCAGACGGACATGTTCTACACGATCCGCGACGCGCTCAAGCTCGAGATGAACTGAGGCAGCCCTTGTGGGGCGGGCGTAAGCCTGCCCCATCACCCTGGGCAATCACGCCAAAATCCCTAGACCTGCATTCGCATTACATATAAAGATATCTTTATATGATGCGAGGTGCGTAGTGCCGGAACTGGATTCGCTGGTTGGAGTGCTCAAGGCGGCGGGGGAAAATACCCGGCTGCGGCTGCTCGCGCTTCTGGCCGAGGGCGAGCTTTCGGTCAAGGACCTTACGGAAATCCTCGGGCAGAGCCAACCGCGCGTATCGCGGCACTTGAAGCTTTTGGCCGATGCCGGGCTCGTGGCGCGCAATGCGGAGGGGGCCTGGGCCTATTACGCGTTGGCCGATGAAGGCGCGGCGGCGGAACTGGCGCTCTGGCTCGTGGCGCATCTGGACACCAACGATCCAGACCGCGTGCGCGACCGGGAGCGGCTCGACTGGGTGCGCAATGCCCAGCAGGAGCAGGCGGCCAATTACTTCGCCAAGATCGCCGACAGCTGGGATGCGCAGCGCAATCTCCACGTGCCGGAATCGGCGGTTGAGGCGGCGATCCTCAAGGTGATCGGGCAGCGCAGGGTGGATACGCTGCTGGACCTGGGCACCGGCACCGGGCGCATGCTCGAGCTGCTGGCCGAGCATTACCGGCGCGGGCTGGGCGTCGATTCCAGCCGCGAGATGATCGCCATCGCGCGGGCGAAGCTGGTGGCGGCCGGCATCAATCATGCACAGGTGCGGTTGGGCGACATCGCCAATCTCGATCCTTCGATTGGGCAGGCGGACATGATCATCATCCACCAAGTGCTGCATTATTTCGACGATCCCGGCCGCATGCTGGCGGCGGCGCGGTCGGCGCTCAAGCCGGGCGGGGAGTTGCTGATCGTCGATTTCGCACCACATGAACTGGAATTCCTGCGGACTCACCATGCCCACCGCCGCCTCGGCCTCTCCGAGGCGCAGATGAGTGGCTGGGCCCGGGCGATCGGCATGAAGGTCGATGCATTGACGACCTTCCCCAACGGCAAAAACGACGAAGAAGGGCTGACGGTCTGCCTCTGGCGCCTGACGGCCGAACACGAGACGGAGACAGCATGAATATCCACGCGCGCGAGGCCCGGCCGAGCCGGCACCTTTCGGACATCGAGTCCAAGCTCCAGGTCTCCTTCGAGTTCTTCCCCCCCAAGACGGACGTGATGGAAGAACGCTTCTGGGACAGCATCGAGAAGCTGGCGCCGCTGGCGCCGCGCTTCGTGTCGGTGACCTATGGTGCCGGCGGCACGACCCGTGAGCGCACACTGCGCATGGTCTCGCAGATCAAGAAGCAGACCGGCGTGGATGCGGCGGCGCACCTGACCTGCGTGGGCGCTTCGCGCGACGAGGTCGATGCGGTGGTGCGCGGCTACAAGGAAGCCGGGATTTCGCGCATCGTAGCGCTGCGTGGCGATCCGCCGGAGGGCGTGGGTAAGCCGTTCGTGCCGCACCCGGAAGGATATCGGAACGCAGCGGAGCTCGTGGACGGTATCCGCCGGGTCGGGGATTTCGATATTTCCGTCGCGGCCTATCCCGAAAAGCATCCGCAGAGCCCGGATTGGCAGGCCGATATCGACAACCTCAAGCGCAAGCTCGATGCCGGTGCGACGCGCGCCATTACGCAGATGTTCTTCGATAACGACGACTACCTGCGCTATGTCGAGCGCGTGCGGGCGGCGGGTATCGATGCTCCGATCGTGCCGGGCATCCAGCCGATCCACAGCTTCAAGCAGATTTCAGGCTTCGCCGCCCGATGCGGCGCTTCGATCCCCGATTGGGTGGCGGCGCGCTTCGAGGGGCTGGAGGAAGATCCCGAGACGCATGCGCTGGTGGCGTCAGCCGTGGCGGCCGAGCAGGTGATCGAGCTGCTGGACGAGGGCGTGACGGAGTTTCACTTCTATACGCTCAACAGGTCGAACCTGGTGCTGGCGCTGGCGAGGCTGCTGGGGCGGCGGCCGAGTTAGGGGGCTTACCCCCACCCCTGTCCCCTCCCCGCAAGGGGGAGGGAGATCTGCTGGCGAACGTTGGGAGTGCTCTGTAGTTCACCCCACAACGGAACTCCCCGGCCGCAGAGCCGGGGCCCATGGATGTCTCCACTCGGGTGGAGGGGTGCAATAGGCCCCGGATCAAGTCCGGGGGAGTGCAGTGGTGGTGGCGGGTGCGGGTGGACGTGGGCACGCGCCGGCCAACTGCTGCCCGACATCCAGACTACTCCTGTTCCCTCTCCCCGTGAGGGGAGAGGGCGTGGTGCCTGCCTCGTGCCTCGGGGGCAGTGAGGGTGAATGAGGCGCGGCACCACGAGTTCAGGCGGCCGGGGGCCATTGCCATTGCCGGAGCGGGGGAGGCTTGGCGTTGGCGGGGTGGGCTTCGAATTCGGCCTGCGACATGCCGTAGATGCAGCGATAGCCGTCGCTGGTGATGGCGTAGGCCGTGGGCGCGTCGGCCACCCGTTGGGCCAAGCCCAGGCTGCACAGCCGTTCGAGGGCCGGGCGGCCGAAGCCGATCACCGTCTGCGTGCCGAGTTCGAGGCTTTCGACCTGCGCAAGCTTGCCCAGGGCCGTGCGCTCGAACGCATCGAGCCGGCGCGGGGTCATGGCACCAGCGCAGGCAACGCCGCTTCGAGCCGGGCCTTGTCCTCGATGGACCGCAGGCGCACCGTCATGCTGGTCGTGACGATGGGGGTCTGCATGGGCAGGTTGTAGTCCAGGCCCGGCAGCGTGTTGCTGGCCCAGGACTTGAAGCGCTTGATCTTGTGCGGGCCGACGATGGGAACGACCAAACCGTACTTGTAAGTCATCTACTTCCTCTTCGGGTTGGAGATGTCGGCGATGGAGGTCGCGGCCGCGACCTTCTTCTTGTCCTGCTTGGGTTTCTTCTTTTCGCGGTTCTTCTTAGCCATAGTAATTTCCTCCGTACCCCGGAGTTTTCCGGAGCGCGTTGAGACATGACGAGCCGATGCTCAAGAAGAGCAAAAGGCTTGGCGGATGTGGGGAAATGAGTTTTCCTGGCCCGATTCTTGCCCGGCGGGCAGGTAATCGAACCAGGTCAGCGGCTAATCTGGGAGCGCAACGTTCTCATGCGCCTATGATTGGACAATAAACTGTTTCCGTCAAGGGCGCGGGAATAGGAGGAAATGGTGTGGGCGTGCCTTGTGCTGGGTGTGCGGGGCAGGGCACCCTAGGGCCAAGCCGGTTCGTCGCAAGGCCGCCGCGCGGTGAAACACAAGAACACGAGGAAGCACCGTTGAAACTCGAAACGCTCGCCCTTCATCACGGCTACAAGCCCGAACCGACTACGCGTTCGGCCGCCGTCCCGATCTACCAGACCACGTCCTATACGTTCGATGACACCCAGCATGGTGCCGACCTTTTCGACCTCAAGGTGGCCGGCAATATCTATACCCGCATCATGAACCCGACGACCGCCGTGCTCGAGCAGCGCGTGGCGGAAATGGAGGGCGGCATCGGCGGGCTGGCCGTGGCCTCGGGCATGTCGGCCATTACCTATGCGATCCAGGCGATTGCGGGCGTGGGCGATAACATCGTCTCGATCAGCCAGCTCTATGGCGGCACCTATAACCTCTTCATGCACACCTTCCCCCGCCAGGGGCTGGAAGTACGGCTGGCGGCGTCGGACGACTTCGATGCCATCGACAAGCTGATCGATGGGCGCACCAAGGCGGTGTTCTGCGAATCCATCGGCAACCCGGCCGGCAATGTCGTGGATATCGCGCGCCTCGCAGAGATCGCGCACAAGCATGGCGTGCCGCTGATCGTCGATAACACCGTGGCCACCCCCTATCTCTGCCGGCCGTTCGATTTCGGCGCCGATATTGTCGTGCATGCGCTCACCAAGTATATCGGCGGGCACGGCAATTCGATCGGCGGCATCATCATCGACTCGGGCAAGTTCGACTGGGTCAAGAACAAGGAGCGCTTCCCGCTCCTCAACGAGCCCGATCCGTCCTACCACGGCGTCGTCTATACCGAGGCGCTTGGGCCGGCAGCCTATATCGGCCGTTGCCGCGTGGTGCCGCTGCGCAATACCGGCGCGGCGCTTTCCCCGCACAGCGCGTTCCTGTTCCTGATGGGGCTGGAGACGCTGGGCCTGCGCATGGAGCGGCATTGCGAGAACGCGCTGGCCGTGGCCAAGCATCTCGAAGCGCATCCCAAGGTCAAGTGGGTGAACTACGCGGCGCTGCCGTCGAGCAAGTACAACGCCACGGCCAGGAAGATCACCAAGGGCCAGGCCTCGGGCATCATCAGCTTCGGCATCGAAGGCGGGCGCGAGGCGGGCGGCCGGTTCATCGACGGGCTGCAGATGATCCTGCGGCTGGTCAATATCGGCGACGCCAAATCGCTGGCCTGCCACCCGGCGACGACGACGCACCGGCAGCTGAACCCGGAAGAGCTGGCCCGGGCCGGAGTGTCGGAGGATCTGGTGCGCATCTCGGTGGGTATCGAGCATATCGACGATATCATCGCTGATATCGATCAGGCGCTGGCGCAGGTTTGAGGTAGTTGGGTGGGGGACGAGTTTCGCCCCCACCCTCGATCTCTCGCCGCAAGGGGAGGGAAGCTATGGAACTCAGTTCGATAGTTGCGAGATGCCGAAGTCTGTGGGGCGGAGGACCAGATCGCGCAGGGAGTGGGCGTCCAGTTCGGCGAGGAAGGCGTGGAGGGCGCTGCCGAGGATGCCCTTGAGGCGGCAATTGGGGGTGATGCGGCAGGCGTTGCTGGAGCCGAAACACTCGACGACTGCGAAGTCGGGTTCGGTGGCGCGGACGATATCGCCGAGGCGGATCGAGTCGATTGAGCGGGTGAGCGACAGGCCGCCCGAGCGACCGCGCACGGCCTTGAGGAAGCCGCTGCGGGTGAGGAGATTGGCGACCTTCATAAGGTGCGAGCGGGAGATGCCGAAGGTCTGGGCGACCTCCTCGATCGTCACGAGGCGCTCCTCGTGGCTGGCCGCGAACATCATCAGGCGCAGGGAATAATCCGAAAAGACGGTCAGGCGCATGGTGATGGTTCCGAGAAGCCGGGGCGGCTAGGCTTCCGCATCTCCCAGATATGCGGCGTCAATGGGGAGAGGCGGGATGGAAAGCGTGTCTTCTCCACGATGGAACGCTACCGCCATCCTGAAGGAGCGGGCGATCCTATAGGCGAAGGACAGGAAGAGTTCAGCAGATTCATCGTCGCACTCTTCGAGCACCGTGGTGCGGAAGAGGGTGAGCCAGCGATCGAAATGCAGGTCGGAGAGTTCGGGGATGCGCAGGTGCGCGGGCAGGGGGCGGCCTTCGTAACGCTCGGTGCGCAGGAGGATCGAGGACCAGAAATCGCACATGCGGGCGAGATGGTGCGGCCAGGCGTCATCGGCGATGCGGGCCTCGAAGACCGGTCCGAGATCAGTATCGGCACGGACGCGGCGATAGAAGCCGTGGACGACGCCGTGGATCATCGCCTCGTCAAGCGAGGGCGGGATGCGGTTGCCGCGAAGGGTGAGGGGCGTGCCGGGGCTGGCCGTCATGATGGGCTCCTAGCCGAGTGAGGCGATGGGGTCGGCGCCGAAAAGCATGGCGTGACCACCGGTAAGCAGGAAAAGCGTGAGCAGCGCGGCAATGATGGCGGCGATGAGCATAGGGGCGTCGACCGTCAGCCGGGCGCGGCCGGTGAGGATGGCGGCGAAGGGGATGATCGAGGTACCGCGCGAGGCCGAGGCCCATCCAGCGCCGAGGCGCCGCCGCGAGCGCTTTTCGCTGATCCAGATGCCGAAGGCAGAGAACAGCGCCAGGCCGCCGAACAGAATGAGCGAGCGCAGGTCGCCATTGGCGAGGACGTGGCTACCCGACCAGAGGAGAAAGCCCCAGAGGATGGGATGGCGCGTGACGCAGGTGATGGCGCCGGGCTGCACGTCGTTGCGGATCGAGACCGAGAGCGGATTGGGGCTCATGAGCCCGGCAAAGACCAGCCAGAGGGCGATGGGTGATAGCACGATGGGCGCGACGGCGTGCCAGGGCTGGAAATCCCAGAGCGGGATATAGTCGACGGTGAAGGCGGCCTGGAACACCCAGAGCAGGGTGGCGAGGGACACGACGGAATAGCCGATGAGATAGGTGCGGCGGCCGAAGGCGTTGACCAGCGAAGCGCGCAGGGGGCGGATCGCTGGGACCGAGTGCAGGAGGATGAAGGCGGCCAGGGCCAGGAGGAGGGAGGTCATGGGGTGTGGCCCGATTTGGGGGCGTTCTTTGACGAGGTGGGAGCGGGGGCTTTGTTGCCTGCCGGAGCTTTTCCATCTCCCCGATCTTTCTCACCTCGCCGATGTTCCTCACCGCCCCGATCTCCCCCGGGTGCAGAGCCGGGGCCTATGGGGCGCGCCACTCGCGTGGCATCATCCGTGGGTCCCGGGTCTTCGCCCGGGGAAGTAAGGGGGTGGGGCCGGGCGTGGGGGTGTGCTTCCGCTTCTGCTTCTGCTTGGCCCACATCGTCCACCTTGGGCCGATCCTCGTCGTAGATGATGCGTTCGGCGGAGCCGTCGAGGTCGTCGTATTGGCCGTTGCGGAGGGTCCAGAGGAAGACGACGAGGCCGATGAGGCCGAGGATGACCGAGATCGGGATGAGGTAGAGGAAGGTTTCCATCAGGACACCTGTACCGGCCGTGCGCGCCGGACGGCGGGCTTGAAACTGGGGGCGTGCCAGCCTAGGCGGAGCGCGTTGAGGACCACGACGATCGAGGAGGCCGACATGGCGATGGCGGCCCAGAACGGGGTGACGAGGCCCATGGCGGCGGCAGGCAGGGCGATGAGGTTATAGACGAGGGCGATCCAGAGGTTTTGCCGCACGAGATGGGCAGCATTGCGGGCGATGTCGAAGGCGTAGGGCACCGAGCGCAGGTCGGGGCGGAGGAAGACGAAATCGGCGGCGTTGCGGCCAATTTCGGCGGCTTCGGCGGGAGCCATCGAGACATGGGCGGCGGTGAGGGCGGCGGCGTCGTTGAGGCCGTCGCCGACCATGAGGACCTTGTGGCCGTCGCGCTGGAGGGCTTCGATGGTCTCGATCTTGTCGCGCGGCAGGGCGAGGGCGCGGTGGTCGGCGATGCCGAGTTCGCCGGCTATGGCCGAAACCTTGGCTTCGTTGTCGCCGGAGATGATCTGGACCGGAAGGCGCGCATGGCGGAGCATGGCGACGGCTTCGTTGGCGCCCGGAAGCAGGCGGTCGGCGAACTCGAAACGGGCGAGGATGTTGCCGTCGCGGGCCAGGATGGTGCCGCGCTCTTGGGCGCCCGGCGCCGCCCATTCGGCGCGGCCGAGGCGGTATTGGTGGCCGTCGCTATTGGCTTCGATGCCGTTGCCGGGGAATTCGGTGATTTCGGCGAGATCGGTGAGCAGAGGGGCGGAGGCGGCCATCTGCTCGAGGGCGCGCGAGGTGGGGTGGCTCGAGCGGCTGGCGAGGGTGCGGACCAGCGAAAGAGCGCCGGTTTCCTCGTTCGAGAGCTGGAGGGCGCCATAAGGGGCGGTCAGTGTGCCGGTCTTGTCGAAAACGACGCGGTCGATCTGGGCGAGGCGCTCGATGGAGGAGCCGTCCTTGACCATGATGCCGCGGTCGAACAGGCGGCGGGCGGCCACTGTCTGTACCATGGGCACGGCGAGGCCGAGGGCGCAGGGGCAGGTGATGATGAGGACGGCGATGGCGGTGGTAACGGCCTCGTGGAAATTGGCCGTGGACCAGTACCAGGCGAGGAAGACGGCCAGCGCCGAGATGTGGACCACCGGCGCATAGAGCGCGGCGGCCTTGTCGGCGATGGTGCGATAGGCGCCCTTGCCGGACTCGGCCGCCTCCATGAGGCGCATCATTTCCGAAAGCGTGGAATCATTGCCATTGGCAAGGGCGCGGGCCGTGAGCGAACCATGCAGGTTCAGCGCCCCCGCCTCGATCCGCATGCCCGGCGCCACGGTGACAGGCTCGCTCTCGCCGGTGATGAGGCTGCGGTCGACGTCGGAGCGGCCGTCGATGATCTCCATATCCACCGGAATGCGGTCGCCGGGCCGCACGAGAATTCTCGCCCCCGCCTCCACCTCCGCGATCGGCAGATAGGTGGTCGTGCCATCGTCGTTGAGGGTCAGCGCCCCGCGCGGCGCGATCTTGGCGAGGCCGAGGACGGCATTGCGGGCGCGGTTGCGCATGACGTGGTCGAGGGTGCGCCCGATGAGGAGGAAGAGGATCAGCGAGGCCACGGCGTCGAAATAGACCTGATGACCGTTGGTAACGGTGTCGTAGAGGCTGAGGCCAAAGGCTAGGAAGATGCCGATGGTGATCGGTACGTCCATATTGGTGCGCCGGTGCCGGATGGCGTTCCAGGCGGATTCGTAGAAGACGCGGCCGGAATAGAGCAGGGCCGGCAGCGTCAGCCCCGCACAGAACCAGTGCAGCAGGCCGCGTGTCGGGCCATCGGCGCCGGACCAGACCGAGCCCGAAAGCATCATGATGTTCATCGAGCAGAAGGCGGCGACGGCGAGGGCACGGATGAGGCCGGAGAGACGTTCGTCCTTGGCGGCGTCGCCGGCTTCGTAGATATGGGCGCGATAGCCGAGATCGGCGATGGTGCGCGAGAAGTCGGGCGGCTCGGCGGCATCCTTCCAGCGGATGGCGGCGCGGCGGGCCGAGAGATTGACGCGCACGTCATGGACGCCATCAAGGCGGGAGACTGCCTTCTCGATGGCGTTGACGCAGGCCCCGCAATGGATGTCGGGGACCGACAGGTCCGTCTGGCGCAAGCCACCGCCGATGTCGCGGCTGGCGAGCCTGATTTCATCGGGGGATGGGCCGGCCTTGATGGGGCCGGCGGCAGCCTCGACGAAATCCGGCGGTGGCATGCAGCAGGTCATGGCCGGGTCACCCGATGACCGTGCGATAGGCATGCCAGGTGGCATGGCCGAGCAGCGGGAAGAGGATGATGAAGCCGAGGAAGCCGGTGGCGACGCCGACTATGGTCAGCAGCAGCACGATGGCGCCCCAGACCAGCATGGCCGGCAGGTTGTTCCAGACATAGGAAGCGCTGGTGCCCATGGCGGTGAAGGCGTCTTCCTGCTTGTCGAGGACCAGCGGGATCGAGAGGACGCTGACCGCAAAGGCGAGGGCCGCGAAGAGCCCGCCCACCAGCGTGCCGACCGCCAGCAATGCCAGGCCGCGCGGCGTGCCGAGCAGCATAGGCAGGAGCTGGTCGAGACCGGGGAAGGGGAGCCAGCCGAAGAACACCGCATAGAGCAGCACCGCCGCCCGCAGCCAGAGCAGCATGATCATCATCAGCACGCCGCCGACGAAGAACAGGTGTTGCACCCCGGCCTTGGGGAAGAGCATGTTCCAGAGCGTGACCTTTTCGCCCGCCTCGAGCCGGCGGCTCTTCTCATAGGTGCCGATGGCGAGCACCGGGCCGATGACGAGGAAGCCGGCCAGCGCCGGGAACAGCACGTTGTCCCAGCTGAACTCGAACATCGCCCAGATGACGAGCATCGAAAGGGCGGTGACGGCGAGGCCATAGACGAGGCTGGGGCCGGGCTTGGTCCACAGGTCCTTCCAGCCGAGAGCCAGCCAGGTGAAGGCCGAACTCAACGGCAGGTTGCGGCGATGGTCGACCTCACGCGGCAGCGGGGGAACCAGTTCGGGAAGGGAATGAGCTTTTGCCATTGTGGTTCTCGTGGGGTTCAGCAGGCTGCCTTGGCGGCCTGAAGGCCGCCGGCGGTGACGCATTCGGGCTGGGACTGGAAGGCGACGTAGACCAGGTGCCCGTTGGCGACGAAGAGCGCCAACACGGCCGCGGCCAGCACCATCAGCCAGGTCCGGCGTTTCCAGGAGGGAAACATGGCTGTCATTGTGCCTCCTTGCTGCGCAGGTCGAGCACGTAGAGGGCGAGGAGCTTGCGCTGGTAGTCGGAGAGGCGTCCTTCCCAGCTCGGCATGTGACCCTGGCGACCGGAATAGATCGTGGCGCGCACGGTGTCGAAATCGCCGCCATAGATCCAGAACTGGTCGGTGAGGTCGGCAGCGCCGCTATCGGGCAGGCCCTTGCCGTCGTCGCCGTGGCAGGACGAGCAATTGTCGGCGAAGATCTGCTTGCCCTCGGCCAGTGCCTCCGGCGTCATCTGCGCGGCCTTGGCCGGGTCGGAGAGGGTGAGCACGTAGTGGGCCACCTGATCGACCTGGGGCAGGGTGAGCATCTGGTCGCGGCCGAAAGCCAGCATCTGGCTGACGCGGGTATCGGGGTGTTGCGAGTTGATGCCGACGCGGATGGTCTCGGCGATGGTCTCGGGATCGCTGCCCCAGAGGGTCGGCGCCTGGGCGATATTGGGATAACCGGGATTGCCCTGGGCGTTGAGGCCATGGCAGGCGGCGCAATTGTCGCCGAAGAGCGTCTTGCCGCCGACGCGGACGAACTTCATCGCGTCCTCGTTGGCCAGGAGGTCCTCATAGCTGCCGGAGACGATGGTGTCGGTCCAACTGGCCTTGGCGTCGGTGGCTTCCACAATGCTTTCGGCCACGGCCTTGTGCTGGTCGGCGCCAAGCAGGCCACCGAAATAGCCCGAGACACCGGGCCAGCTCGGCATGAGGACGGTCCAGGCGATAGCGAAGGCGCTGGCGCCGATGAGGAAGGCCCAGACCGGTTTGGGCACCGGCGTATTGAGCTCCTTGATGCCATTCCATTCGTGCCCGGTGGTGATGTGTCCGGTTACCGGATCGCGTTCCTTCACGGACATGGCTTGTCCTCGCCTTCGGCGACCACCTGCTCGGCGGCGCTGTTGAAGCGTTTCCGGTTGCCGGGCCAATAAGCATAGACCACGACGCCGATGCTCAGGGCGATGAGGTAGAAGAGCCCGAGCGACTTGGACATTCCGACCAGGATGTCATGCAACTCCATCATTCGACCTCCGCGACTTGGGGTTGGAAGGCGGCATCAGTCAGCGTGCCGAGGGACTGGAGATAGGCGACGAGCGCATCCATCTCGGTGACTGCGCCCGGCTCGCCATCGAAGGTTCTGACGTTCGTGGCTTCGCCGTAGCGAGCGGTGACGTTGGCGGCTTCCGGGCTATCCGGGTTGGCCTGCGCATAGGCGTCGATGGCGGCGTTGGCGATCATCTCGTCGGTATAGGGCACGCCGACCGTGCGGAGTGCCGCCAGGTGCTCGCCCAGGTCGTCGATCTTGGCCTTGTCGCGCAGCAGCCAGCGATAGGCGGGCATGACGGATTCGGGCACGAGATCGCGCGGGTTGTTGAGGTGGGCGGTCTGCCAGGCATCGGAGTACTTGTTGCCGAGGCGAGCAAGGTCCGGGCCCGTACGCTTGGAGCCCCAGAGCATGGGGTGGTCGTACTGGCTTTCCACGGCGAGCGAATAGGGCCCGTAGCGGTCCACTTCATCGCGCAGCGTGCGGATCATCTGCGAATGGCAGGCATAGCAGCCTTCGCGGATATAGATGTTGCGTCCGGCGATCTCGAGCGGGGTCTGCACCCGCATGTCGGCCACCTTCTCCACCGTCTGGTTGATGGTGAAGAGCGGCGCGATCTCGATGAAGCCGCCGATCGAGGCCACGATGACGATGGCGACGACGAAGCCGATGGCGTTGCGTTCGAGGTTGTAGTGAAACTTGAACATTTGTGCCGTTACTCCCCTGCCTCGACCGCAAGAGCGGGCAGATCGGAGCCTTCTTCCTCGGCGGCCGGAGCCGGGCGGGTGATGGTGAGATAGACATTGACCAGGGCCAGCACGGCTCCGAGGAGGAAGAGGCCTCCGCCGACTGCGCGGGCGATGTAGTAGGGGTGCATGGCGACGAGGCTATCCACGAAGCTGTAGGCCAGGTCCCCGCTCTGGTCGTAGGTGCGCCACATCAGGCCCTGGATGACGCCCGAGTTCCACATCGCGAAGACGTAGACGACGGTGCCGGAGAGGGCGAGCCAGAAGTGGGCTTCCACCAGGCGCTTGGAATACATGCCGGGCTTCTTCCACATCCAGGGCACGAGCGCGTAGATCGAGCCGTAGGTGATCATCGCCACCCAGCCGAGCGCGCCGGCATGGACGTGGCCGATGGTCCAGTCCGTATAATGCGAGAGCGAGTTGACGGCACGGATGGCCATGAACGAGCCCTCGAAGGTGGAAAGGCCATAGAAGAACGCGGCCATGGCCATGAAGCGGAGCACCGCGTCGTCGCGCACCTTGTGCCAGGCGCCGTTGAGGGTCAGCAGCGCATTACCCGCCGAGGCCCAGGAGGGCACCAGCAGCACGACCGAGAAGGCCATGCCCAGGGTCTGCACCCAATGGGGGAGCGCGGTGAAATGCAGGTGGTGCGAGCCCGCCCACATATACATGAACGTGATGCCCCAGAAGCTGATGATCGAAAGCCGGTAGGAGAAGATCGGCCGGCCGGCGCGCTTGGGCAGATAGTAATACATCATGCCCAGGAACCCGGCGGTGAGGAAGAACGCCACCGCGTTGTGGCCGTACCACCATTGCGTCATGGCATCCTGCACGCCCGAGAACAGCGAATAGCTCTTGGCATGGGTGAGCGAGACCGGCACCGCCAGGTTGTTGACGATGTGGAGCAGCGCCACGACTAGGATGAAGGCCATGAAGTACCAGTTGGCCACGTAGATGTGGGGTTCCTTCCGGCGCATCAGGGTGCGGATATAGATGCTGAAATAGACGACCCAGACGACGACCAGCCAGATATCGGCATACCATTCGGGCTCGGCATATTCCTTCGATTGCGTCATGCCCATGAGGTAGCCGCTCGCCGCCACGAGGCAGAAGAGGTTGTAGCCGATGAGGACGAACCAGGGGCTCAACTGGTCGGGCAGTCGGGCGCGGGTAGTGCGCTGGAGCACGTGCAGCGAAGTGGCGATGAGCGCATTGCCGCCGAAACCGAAGATCACCCCGCTCGTATGCACCGGACGCAGGCGCCCGAAGCTAGCCCAGGCGGCGTCGAACGTCAGTTCCGGCCAGGCGAGGAGCGCGGCGACCCAAAGGCCCATGAACATGCCGATGACGCCCCAGATGAGCGTCAGGATGATGCCGACCTTGGTGGGCGTGTCGTAATATTCGGTCAGCCGGCTTGCCGGGGGCTCGGGGCCATCCAGGCCGCGCAGCACGAGGAAGGTCCCCGTACCCGCCAGCAGGGCCACCAGCCAGCCATGAACTCCCATCAGATCGTCGCGTCCGCCGATGGCCATGGCTAGGCCGACAGCGGTCAGCAGTCCAAGAAAGACTACCGCCAAACGACGCTCGTCCCGCGTCAACTCAGATATCATTGCAGCGCCTCAACAGCTTTTGCTCATCGACAGGGCCATAGGCCGAAGGTCGGGCGACCTCTTTGATCTAGATCAAGTCGCACGCAAAAGATGCATCAAAAATGTATCTTTTGGAGTGCGGCATTGTGGCTGGGGTGGCCGGGATTGGTGTCTGGGGCTTATCCCCACCCCTGTCCCCTCCCCGCAAGGGGGAGGGAGACCTGCTGGATCGGTCGTGCGGGAAGGAACAGGCGAGGTGAGGGGCGGGGGCTTTCTCACCAATTTTCCTGCACTTAAACGAAATCAAATTCGTTTGCCGCAGGCGGAGCCGGGGACTACGCTTTGCGTAATCAATGGCGCAGAGCGCCAGAGGCGATCCGATGTCTACGGCTGGTTTCCTCGATTATCTGCTGATGGGCCTGGCTATGGGGGCCTCGTGGGTGACCTATTACATCTTCCAGGTGCGACCCGAGCAGGCTGCCGCGCAGCGTGCGGCGGTCGGGCCCAAGGCGGCGGAGAAGGGGACCCAGGGTCCATTTGACGCAGTGCTGACGGCGGCGGGGGCGGACTCCTCGGTGGAGTTCCTGCAAGGGGCACGGATTGCCTATGAGCGGATCGTCAAGGCGTTCGACGAAGGCAGGGTCGAGAAAGAGTCGGCGCTGCTGGCCGACGATGTCTGGGAGGCTTTTGCGGGCGCGATCCGCGAGCGGGAGCGGGTCGGCATTCCCGTGGACATGGTGTTTGCCGGCGTAAAATCTGCCGAGATCGTTGACGCCTCGCTCGAAGGGAGCACAGCGCGGATCTCGGTGCGCTTTACCGGGCTATCGGCGCGAGCCGCCCGGAACGAACGGGGCGACGTGATCTTCACGGACCGCTCCAACGTCGTCGAGACGGTCGACATCTGGACGTTCCGCCGCCTCGTCTCGACGACGGACCCTAACTGGAAGCTGGTTGCCACCGAGGCAGAGCCGGCCGATTGAGTAACCAGGCATGAAGCTTCACACCGACATCTGCGCGATCCTCAAATGCCGCTACCCGATCGTGCTTGCCGGCATGGGCGGCGTGGCGCGGTTCGAGCTGGCTTCCGCGGTGACGCATGCCGGCGGCTTCGCCTTCATGGGGATGGTGCGCGAGCCGGAGGCGCTGATCCGCACCGAAGTGCAGCGGATGCGCAAGGCCGGGCACGAGCATTTCGGCATCAACGTCATTCCGGCGGCCACCGATCCGGCGCTGCTCGACCGGCAGATCGGGCTCTGCATCGACCTGGGCGTGCCGGTCGTCGGGCTCTTCTGGGAGATCGACCGGCGCGTAGTCGAGCGGCTCCGCAAGGCCGGGGTAATGGTCACCCATCAGGTCGGCTCGGCCGAGGAGGCGATCGAGGTAGAGGATGCCGGGGCGCAGATCATCATCGCACAGGGCGTCGAGGCTGGTGGGCATGTGCGCGGCAACGAGCCGCTAGGGCAATTACTGCCCAAAGTGGTCGAGGCCGTGTCGGTGCCGGTGCTGGCGGCAGGAGGGATCGCGCGCGGCGCCGATATCGTGACGGCGCTGGCGCTTGGGGCGCAGGGGGTCGTGCTCGGCACGGCCCTCATGGCCACGCGCGAGGCCTTTGCACACGACTATCACAAGGAAAGACTGGTCGCGGCGAATGGCGGCGATACGCGGCTGACGGCCGATTTCCACGTCAACTGGCCAGCCGGGGCCAAGGTGCGGGTGCTTGGTAACAGCGTCACCAGCGGCAGGCACGGCTCGCCCTTTTCAAGCGCGCGTATCGTGATCGGGCACGAAGACGAGCGACCGATCTATCGGTTCAGCACAGATTCCCCGCTCAAGGGCATGAGTGGGCAGTTCGAGGAAATGGCACTCTATGCGGGCACCGGAGTGGGCGAGATTTCCGATATTCCGAGCGCCGGGGAGCGCATGCGCCGGCTCGTTGCCGAAGCGAGCGACTGGCTGGGAGCGTCGACGCCGGGCACGGCGGAATCGAGTTCGCCCGTCTGTTATGCCGGGGAGATCCACGGGGTCTATCTCGGCTATATCGAAGGCGATGAGCTGCAATCCGAGCTTGCGGCGGTTGCCGGGCAGTGTGGCGCATTGCTGCGCGCCTATCAGAGGGGCAGGCGTGCCGATGGCCTGCCGCCCTTCGACATCCGCACGCTCTACTATGCGCGGGCCTATCTGGCGCTGACCGGATGGCTCAAGGGCAGGCAACCCGTCGCGGCACCGGTATTGGCCGGCGAGTCGGCCGAATTGGCCGTGGAGCGACTGGAGGAGGGTTTGGCCCTGCGACTTGGGGCGCTCAATCCCCGGGTCGGCGAAGATGGCCTGCGCAGCCTACTCAGCGGGCTGTTGGCCTCGATACAGGTCAACCGTCGCGCGCGAAACGGGGCTAAGCCACTCTGGCACTGGGAAGCGACGAGCTGACCAGGAAGCCCTGCCGCATGCGGTCGATCAGCGCCGGCTCGGTGAGGGTCGAATAGACCATATGCACCGAGTAGGAGAATTGCGGGGCGGTCTCCACGATGTGCAGGCGGTCGGCCTCGAGATAGGGCGCGACCGCGCTCAGCCGGAAATAGCCGGTGCCGCCGACGCGGGTGAGATAGAGTAGGGCCAGCGGGCCGTGCGAAATCTGCACTGCGGGACTGCCGAGCTGCGGGAAGGCCGCCTGATGGCTCGAATGGAAGAGCGGGCCCCAATCGACATGCACGTAGTCGTCGCCGAGCTCGGGATTGGGTGCGGTCGAGGTGGTGACCATGACCAGCTTTTCCTCGGTCAGCAGTTCGACCACGGCATTGCCGCCCTGTGGCGGCGGGTCGTAGAGCACGGCCAGGTCGAGTGAGCCGTCATGAATGCGATCCAGCAGGCGCGAGGGGATATCGACATCGGCTCGTAGCGCGATCTCGGGCGCCTGATGTTTCATCCAGACCAGCCAATCGGAGAGAAAAGGATTCCAGAGGCTCATTTCGGCGCCGACGCTGGCAACGTCGGTGCGCCCTTCAGGGAGGCCGACCTGGTGGCGGGCGCGATCCCAGACCTGGAGGAAGGTGATGGCGTGGCGCATGAAGCGCTCGCCGGCCGGCGTAAGGCGGGCGCCGGATTTGTTGCGGATGAAAAGGCGGCGGCCGAGCTGGTCCTCAAGTGTGCGGACGCGAGCGCTCACGGCCGTCTGCGTGATGTTGAGTCGGCTCGCGGCCGCCACGAAGCTTCCACTCTGGGCAATTTCGAGAAAAGTGCGGGCGAGGGCGACGTCCATGCGATTGCCTCAGGATTTTTGCGCTCAAGCACGATAACAGTCGCAAAGCTGCCGATGAAGGGTGTGGCGCCAAGAAATCGTTCAGCTATCGTTCAGGTCGACTCAGCCAAGCTGCTGATCGATGGCAACACAAAATGGCCATCAAAGTCGGCTCCCCTGCGGACGAGGGGAGGATGGTTAACGAGGACTGGAATGATGCTGAATTCGCGCGTTACCTGGGGTCTGGCATGGGCCGGGTTGGCCCTTGTGGTCGCGGTTCCATCAGCGGACATGGTTGCCGCCCAGTTTTCATCCAGGCAGGCGATGGTGGTAGACGAAGTTCCGGCCAAGCAGAAGCCTGCCGTCGAACAGGTGGCGTTGATCGCCCCCATCCCTGCCAATCGTCCGGCGAACCGTGACCAGGTGGCTGCTGCCAAGCCCGCCGCTCCCGTGGTGACGACCACCGCGGCCGGCAACGACATCGTCGATCGCTTCGTTTCGACCGGCAAGAAGCTGCCGTCCTATATTTCGGGTGGCGATACGGCAGCGGTGGAAACGCCGGCGCCGGCCAAGCCCGTCGTGCAGCAGCCGGCGAGCCAGGTGGCTGCCGCCAATCCCGACAAACCCGTGACCTGGGGCGAATCCAAGTGGGCGACGCCGGGTGGCAAGGATCCGCTGGCGACTGCAGCGACCAAGCCTGCCGTCACGACGCCCGCGCCGCAGGAAACGGTCACCGACGTGGCCGCGCTCAGCCCGCAGCCCGAGCTGATCGCGCCGATCCCGATGCCGGCTTCGATGCGGCCGAAGTCGCGTGCGGTTGCCGTGACGCAGCCTAATCCGGGCATCGATCCGCAGACCGTGGCGAGCTTCAACAATACTGACCGCGTGACGGCCCGCGACCTCCAGGATTGGGAATCCGGCCCGCTTTCGGACTTCCTGGCCCAGCGCCAGGCCGGCAAGCGCATGGCCCAGCAGCCGCAGCGTCGGCAGCAATTTGATCCGCGGGCGGACGGCGACTATGTCGAGTACAATGCCGGCGGCACCGAATATCTGGGGCCGGTCAATACGGGCCCGCTCTTCTTCTGGAACTGACCTGACGCCGGTTGAGCCGGCCTGGAGCCTGCCATGCAAAATTGCATGTGCCACACCGCTTTTCATTTCCAGCCGTGCGGCTATGCTCCGCGCGCTTTGGAGATGGTCGTGTCGATCTGGCAGCGCATTGCAACGACGGTGGGTTCCTTCTCGCAACGGACAGGCGTTGCGGGCTCGCTGGCCAACGCGCTCGATCCCGACAACTGGCTGCCCGGTGGGCGCGAAGCCGCCTTCACGCTGGCGCTGATCGCGCTCTCGGCCAAGATGGCCGTGGCCGATGGCGTTGTGACGGCGTCTGAGATCCGGGCGTTCTACCGCACGGTCGAAGTGCCTGAGGGGCAGGAGGCGCAGGTCGAGACGCTGTTCGACATGGCCAAGCAGGATGTCGCCGGCTATGAGGCCTATGCCCGCAAGATCGGGCGGTTCTTCTTCGACCAGCCGGAAATGCTCGAGCATGTGCTCGACGGTTTGTTCGTCATCGCCTCGGCGGACGGGCTGCTGCACGAGGCCGAGCTCGACTACCTCAAGTCGGTGAGCGACATCTTCGGGTTCGACGATGCCCGCTTCGAGCAATTGGCTGCCCAGCATGTGCTGCTCTTCGATGACGGCACCGACCCCTATATGGTGCTGGGCCTGGCGCCGGGCGCGAGCAAGGATGAAGTGCGCAAGGTCTACCGGCAATTGGTGGCCGAGCATCATCCGGACCGGCTGATCGCCAAGGGCGTGCCCGAGGAAATGATCGGCGTGGCGACGCGACGCATGGCCGCGATCAACCAGGCTTACGCACAGATCACCAAGCAGGCTGCTTGACGCACCGGGCATCGCGCCCCTACATCCGCTTGCCAGTTGACCGGGTGGCCGCTCCGCGCAAGCGGGGAGGAAAGTCCGGGCTCCATCGAAACACGGTGCCGGATAACGTCCGGCGGGGGCGACCCCAGGGAAAGTGCCACAGAAAGCAAACTACCCCGGCTTCGGCCGGGGAAAAGGTGAAAGGGTGCGGTAAGAGCGCACCGCGGACCCCGCAAGGGGGACGGCATGGTAAACCCCACCGGGAGCAAGACCAAATAGGGATGACGCGGGCTTTGCCCAGCCTGTTTCGAGGCCTGATCATCCGGGTTGGTTGCTAGAGGGGTGCGGCAACGCACTTCCCAGAGGAATGGCCGCCACGCGGGGGCAACCCCGCCTTACAGAACCCGGCTTATAGGTCAACTGGCATTTCTATTTGCGCGAGGAGACGGCCTCTTCAAGTATCCGGCGGATGAAGCGTTGGTAGGGGATGCCTTCACGCTGAGCCCGCGCCTTGACGGCATCAAGCAGTTGCCGCGGAACGCGCATGCTGATGTTGGCGTCCTTGGACTTGAACTCATAGCGAACCGGCTGCCCGCCGCTCAGGTCGTACTGGGTCAGGTCGGCATTCTCGACGAAATCCTCGGCTTCCGCGTCACTTCGGAAGCCGGGAAGTGGCTGCTTGCTGTCGCTCATAGTGCCGAATCTCCTTCTCATGCATGTACCGTGCACTGATGGGTCGGATATGCAGGGCGCCGCCAATGTCTCGGATCGTATAGACGACGAAGACGTGGCGGCCCGAGGGCGCTCGACCGATAGCACTGTTCGTCCGGGAAGGGATCGGGGAATACCGTCAGGGTATCCGACCCGAACAGCCCTTCGATTTCCTCGATTGAAAGGCCATGCTTCTGGCATTTGGCCAGATTGCCTTCATCCCAGTCGATGCCAGCGATTTCGGTTCGCATTCGAAGATATAGGCATTTGTCATGACAAATGCCAAGAGGCGTCGCGCCTCACGCCAAATCTCCACGCACCCCTCCATGGGAAACAGAATCTTAAAGGCTGTGTTGCAAATTGCGAGGATGAACCGCGAATGCGCGGATAGTTAAGCAAACCGGCGGGCGGAGCCGGGCTTGGAGTTGCGTCGTCCATGGGCCAGCGTATCGTGCCCGACAATCAGGAACCGCATGTGCCTGTCTTGCTGGCGGAAGTGCTCGATGCACTCCGGCCGCTCAAGGGGGCACTTATCGTCGATGGGACGTTCGGTGCCGGCGGTTATTCGCGTGCGTTGCTCGATGCGGGCGCGCGCGTGGTGGCCATCGATCGCGACCCCAATGTCGCGCCGCATGTCGAGCGGTTGCAGGCGCAGTTTCCTCAGACTTTCCAATTCGTGCCGGGGACGTTTTCCGAGCTGGACCAGGTCGTTGCGGGGCAGGCGGTGGATGGTGTCGTGCTTGATATCGGGGTGTCCTCGATGCAGCTCGACGAGGCCGATCGCGGGTTCTCGTTCATGCGGGAAGGGCCGCTCGACATGCGCATGGCGCAATCGGGCGAGAGCGCTGCCGATCTCGTCAACACGCTCGATGAGGCCGAGCTGGCCAACCTGCTTTATGCCTATGGCGAAGAGCGCAAATCGCGGCGGATCGCGCAGTTCATCGTGGCCGCGCGGGCGAACGAGCCGATCACCACCACGACGCAATTGGCGCGGCTGATCGAGAAGGCAATCGGCCGCAAGCCGGGGGACATGCATCCGGCGACGCGCAGCTTCCAGGCGCTGCGGATCGCGGTCAACGCGGAATTCGATCAATTGGTGGACGGGCTCTTCGCGGCCGAGCGCGTACTGCCGGAAGGCGGACGGCTGGCGGTGGTGACGTTCCACTCGCTTGAGGACCGGATCGTCAAGCGGTTCTTCGATCCCGACAAGGGCGGACCCGCGCAGTCGCGGCACATGCCGGTGACGCAGGCGCCCGAGCGCCGCTGGGTGAATGTGGCCAAGGCGGCGAAGCCGGGTGCGGAGGAACTGGAGCGCAATCCGCGGGCGCGATCCTCGATCCTGCGCGCGGCGGTGCGTTCGGCGGCCCCAGCGCGGCCGGTGAGCTTTGAAGGACTGGCCGTTCCGACGGTCAGGGGTGCGGCATGATCCGAAATCTCAATATCATCCTAACGCTGACGAGCATCGTGGCGCTGGTCGCCGTCTATGCGCTCAAATATTCGGTCGAAGAGACGGCGAGCGCCAAGTCGGCGATGGAGCGAACGATTTCGCGCCAGGAAGCGGACCTTTCGCTGCTCAAGGCCGACTGGGCTTATCTCAACCAGCCGGCGCATGTGGGGCCGATCGTGACCCGACACGCCGAGCAACTGGACCTGCAGCCGCTCAAGCAGGCCCAGATTTCGAGCTTCGACATCATTCCGATGCGCCCGGTAGCGCCCGATAACGCCGCGCTGACCGAGCTCTTCGAATCCCTTGAAACCGGCGTCGACCCGGCCGACGCGCCGCTCCAGAGTTTGCAGTAATGGCCATCATCTCCGCAGACGCGAACGAAGTCATTGCCCTGATCGGCGCGCGCAAGGCGCGCACCAATCTCACGCGGGCCCGCATCCGCTGGGTCATTGCGGTCATTGCCGCGGTGTTCCTGGTCGTGTGCGGGCGGCTGGTGCAACTGGGCTATGTCGATACCGATACGACCATCGAAGGGCAGACCCGAGACATCATCTCGGCAACGCGCCCGCCCATCCTCGATCGCAACGGGATGGAAATGGCCGTGGATATTCGCGTGCCCTCGCTCTTTGCCGAGCCGCGCCGGATCATCGATGTGGACGAAGCGGTCGAGAAGATCCGCACCGTGCTGCCCGATCTCGATGCCACCTGGCTGCGCAAGCGCCTCGAGGGTGACAAGGGCTTCGTGTGGATCAAGCGCGAACTGACCCCGGCCATCGAGGAAAAGATCATGCGGCTGGGCATTCCCGGCCTCGATTTCCTCACCGAAAGCAAGCGTTTCTATCCAGGCGGCAGCGAAGCCTCGCACGTGCTGGGTGCGGTCAATATCGACAACCAGGGCATTGCCGGCATCGAGCGGTCCATGGATCAGGAAGACGTGGCGCTGCTGCAGTCGATCGGCCTGGCGCGCGGGCAGGCGCTGACGCCGGTGAACCTTTCGATCGACCTGCGCGTGCAGCACGCGATGCACGACGTGCTGACCGATGCGCTCGACCGCTACAAGGCCGTCGCGGCGGCCGGGGCGATCATGGATATCTATTCGGGCGAGGTCATCGCGATGGTGTCGCTGCCCGATTTCGACCCCAACGATCCGCGTACGGCGCTGGTCGAGGGGCGCATGAACCGCATCACCTCGGGCAAGTTCGAGCATGGCTCCACGTTCAAGTCGATCGCCATCGCGGGGGCGCTCGATAGCGGGGCGGTCAAGATCAACGATACGTTCGATGCGCGGTTCGGCGTGCGTTTCGGGCGCTACACGATCGACGATTTCCATGGCAAGCACCGCATTCTCTCGGTGCCGGAGATTTACAAGTTCTCGTCCAACATCGGCACGATCAAGGTCATGCAGACGATGGGCAAGGACAATTTCCGCGCCTTCCTCACCCGCATGGGGTTCGACGATCCGCTGGTGACCGAGCTGCCCGAGCGTACGACGACAAGCGTGCCCAAGCAGTTCTCGGAAATCGTCGCGGCCACGGCCTCGTTCGGCCACGGCATCTCCATCACGCCCATGCACATGCTGGCGGCCTATACGGCGCTGGTGAATGGCGGCAACTACATCACACCGACTTTCTATCGCCGCACGCCGGAACAGGCGCAGGCGCTTTATCGCCGGGTGGTGTCGCCCCAGACCAGTGCCGAGATGCGCTCGCTCATGCGGCTCAACGCGCTCGAAGGCTCGGGCTCGCGCATGAACAAGCTGTCGGATGGCTATCGGGTGGGGGGCAAGACCGGTACGGCCGAAAAGGTGGTCAATGGCCGCTACGTCAAGAACGGGCTCAACCTCAACATCTTCGCGTCCGCCTTCCCGCTCGACAATCCGCGTTATGCGATGATCGTGCTGGTGGACGAACCCAAGCGCGAGAATGCGCAATCGGGTGAAACCGCCGGCTGGAACGCCGGTGAAGCCACCGGTCGAATTGTCACCCGCATCGCGCCGATGCTCGGAATCGCGCCTAATTTCGATTCTGTTATTGACGATCGGCTTGTTCCCGCATCAATGCGCTAGAATTGCGCTAAACGATCCCCGCCAGAAGGCCCAAGGATTTGCCAAGAATGCTCTTAGAACTGCTCAAGGATGCCGTTTCGGTCGTGCCAGAAGGCGTGCCAGGCATAATAAAGGGCGTTAACGCCGACAGCCGCGCCATCGAGAAGGGCGAAGTGTTTTTCGCCCTGCCGGGGACGAGCGTGCATGGCGACAAGTTTGCCGGTCAGGCTGCCCAGCGCGGCGCCGTGGCCATGGTTACGGACCGGGAACCGGCGAGCGATCCGGGGATTCCCGTGCTCGTGGTGGACGATGTGCGCGCAGCCTATGCGCGCGCGGCCGCGCGTACGTTGGCGCCGCAGCCGGACGTGGCCGTGGCGGTGACGGGTACGAATGGCAAGACTTCCGTGGCCTCCTTCGTGCGCCAGATCTGGCAGGCGAGCGGCTATCCGAGCGCGAGCGTGGGGACGCTTGGCGTTGAAACCAGCGATGGCCTGCTGCCGGGCGAACTGACGACGCCGGACTCGCTGACCATCCACAAGAACCTCGCGGCGCTCAAGGCGCGCGGCATCGATCATGTCGCCATGGAGGCTTCGAGCCATGGGCTCGACCAGCGGCGGCTCGATGGTATCCGTTTCAAGGCGGTGGGCTTTACCAATCTCAGCCGCGACCACCTCGACTACCATCCGGACATGGAGGCCTATAGCAAGGCCAAGCAGCGGCTCTTCACGGACCTGCTCGAAGAGGGCGGTTCGGCGGTGATCAATACCGACGATCCCGAGCACATGCCGTTCGTCTTCGCGGCGCTGGATCGCGGGGCGACGCTGCTTACCATCGGGCGCGAAGGCGCGTTCTTCGAGATCGGCGAGATCAGGAACGAGGGCTATGGCCAGCGCGTCACCGGTCGCCTTGTCGGCGAGCCGGTGAGTTTCCTCCTGCCGCTGACCGGCGCGTTCCAGGCGAGCAATGCGGTGATGGCGATTGCGCTTGCCATGTGCACGGGAGTCACCAAGGAGCAGGCGCTGGCGGCCGTCGAAAAGCTCAAGGGCGCCAAGGGGCGGCTGGAGCTGGTGGCCGAGCACAATGGCGCGGCGATCTTCGTGGATTATTCCCACAAGCCGGTGGCGCTCGAGACGGCTCTGGCGTCGCTGCGCGACTATGTGAAGGGCAAGTTACACGTGGTCTTCGGCGCGGGCGGGGATCGCGACAAGGGCAAGCGCCCGATGATGGGCGAGGTTGCCGGCCGCATGGCGGACAAGGTGATCGTCACTGACGACAATCCGCGCACCGAGGACGCCGCGACCATTCGCGCCGAAATCATGGCCGCGGTGCCGCAGGCCGTCGAAATTGGTGACAGGAAAACCGCCATCGAGACGGCGATTGCCCAACTTATGCCGGGTGACGTGCTACTGATCGCCGGCAAGGGCCACGAGGACTACCAGATCGTCGGCACTACCAAGCATCATTTCTCGGATCACGAAGTGGTCCTGGCTGCGCTCAAGGGATTGTAATGGCAAGACTGTTCACGGTTGGAGAAATCCTGGCCGCCACGGGCGGACGCGGGAAAGGCCTGACCGGGGACGGCATTTCCTCCATCTCGATCGATTCGCGCGAGCTGGGGCCCGATGCACTGTTCGTGGCCATTAAAGGCGATCGGTTCGACGGGCATGATTTCGTGCCGACAGCGCTGGCCAATGGGGCGGCTGCCGCGCTGGTGAGCGAAGGCAAGGCTGATGAGGCAGGCGAGCGGCTGGTGGTCGTGCCTGATGCGCTCGAAGGTTTGCGCGACCTTGCCCGCGCGGCGCGGGAGCGCAGCGCGGCCAGGATCGTGGCCGTTACCGGCAGCGCCGGCAAGACCACGACCAAGGAGGCAATTCGCACCGTGCTGGGTGCGGCGGGGCCGACGCACTATTCCATCAAAAGCTTCAACAATCATTGGGGCGTGCCCCTGATGCTGGCGCGCATGCCGCGCGAGGCCGAGTTCGGCGTCTTCGAACTTGGGATGAACCATGCCGGCGAGATTTCGCCCCTTACCCGCCTGGTGCGCCCGCATGTAGCGGTGGTTACCACTGTCGCAGCGGCGCATCTGGAGTTCTTCGATTCCGTCGAGGGGATTGCCCGTGCCAAGGGCGAGATTTTCGAAGGGCTGGAGCCGGGCGGCACGGCGATCATCAATGCCGACCATGATTATGTCGGCGTGCTCATCGAAGTCGCCAAGGCCGCGGGTGTCGGCAAGATCGTGACCTATGGTTTTGCCGAGAACGCCGATTGGCGCATCGAAAGCGCGCAACTGGCCGGCGAGCACATGCACGCCATCGTGCGCCATGGCGATGCGGTCGTATCGCTGTCGATCAAGGCGCATGGCCGGCACATGATTGCCAACGCGGTGGCGGCTCTCGCAGTTGCTGAAGAAATCGACGTCAATCGCGATACGGCGCTGTCGGCGCTGGCGCAGTTCGGTGCGCCGGAGGGCAGGGGGCAGGCGACGCTGCTCGGGCCTGCCACGCGGCCGCTGCTGCTGGTCGACGAAAGCTACAACGCTAACAGCGCTTCGATGGCGGCGGCCATGGATGTGTTTGCCGCGCAGGATGCGCCGGGCGGACGGAAGGTGCTGGTTTTAGGCGACATGCTCGAGCTGGGCGAGAAGGGCCCGGCGCTTCATGCCGCACTCAAGGATGCGGTGCTTGCGACCGGTGCCGACGCAGTATATCTCGTCGGCCCCAGCATGGCGGCCCTCGCAGATGCCCTGGGTCCACAGGTCGTGACGGACCACAAGAACACCACCGATGAGATAGCGCAGAGCGTTCTCGCGGGCCTTGCCTATGGCGACGCAGTTATGGTCAAAGGATCGAACGGCGTGCGGCTTTCCGGCCTGGTCAAGCAGATTCGCGAACGCTTCGCGTAGAGAAAGCCGGAACGAGGTTTCGAAGCATGCTGTATTTCCTTGGGCAGTTGGGCGAACACCTCGCGGCCTTCAACGTCTTCCGCTACATCACCTTCCGCACCGCCGGGGCCATGGTCACGGCGCTGTTCTTCGTGTTCCTGTTCGGCCCGGGCATGATCTCGATGCTCCGTATCCGGCAAGGCAGGGGGCAGCCGATCCGCGAGGACGGCCCGGCCTCGCACCTCGTGACCAAGAAGGGCACGCCCACCATGGGTGGCCTGATGATCCTTTCGGGCGCGGTGATCGCCACGCTTCTCTGGTCGAACCTTGCGAACGGCTATGTATGGGTGGTGCTGTTCGTCACCATCGGCTTCGGCGCCATCGGGCTCTATGACGACTACCTCAAGGTCAAGCGCATGTCGCACAAGGGCTTTGGCGGGCGCCAGCGGCTGCTGATCGAAGCGCTGATCGGCGTCGTGGCCTGCTACGCGATTTCCGTGCTGGGCGACCCTGCGACGTCGACCTCGCTGATGTTCCCGTTCGTGAAAGGTCTCGCGGTCAATCTGGGCTGGGGCTTCATGCTGTTCGGCGCCTTCGTCGTGGTGGCCGCGGGTAATTCAGTGAACCTCACGGATGGTCTCGATGGCCTCGCCATCGTTCCGGTGATGATCGCGGCGGGCTGTTTCGGGCTCATCGCCTATCTTGTCGGCAACCAGAATTTTGCCGACTATCTTCTGGTGAACTACGTGCCGGGCACGGGCGAGCTCTCGGTGGTCTGCGGCGCGCTGATCGGCGCCGGCCTCGGCTTCCTGTGGTTCAATGCCCCGCCGGCGCAGATCTTCATGGGCGATACCGGGTCGCTCGCCCTTGGCGGCGCACTCGGCTCGATCGCGGTGGCGACCAAGCACGAAATCGTGCTCGCCATCGTCGGGGGGCTCTTCGTGCTCGAAACCGTGTCGGTCATCGTGCAGGTGACCTCGTTCCGACTTACGGGTAAACGCGTCTTCAAGATGGCGCCGATCCATCACCATTTCGAGCATATGGGCTGGACAGAAAGCCAGGTCGTGATCCGGTTCTGGATCATCTCGTTCGTGCTGGCTCTGATCGGCCTGAGTTCGCTCAAGCTGCGCTAGTCGCACTGTCGCCCGCAACCTTTGCGCGACCCCGGCCCTCCGCCGGGGTCGTCGCGTTTTCGGTTACCCGTTCCACAACGTGCTTTGCAAAACGCGACTTCTCCAGAAATCGGTAACCATCGCGGCTTACACTCACCGGATCATCTAGCCGGAGCCGCCGCAGCATGTTTGCACGGGACAGGAAAACCCCACTCGCCGAATGGTGGTGGACGATCGATCGCGAATTGCTAGCAGCGCTGATCCTGCTCATGATCGCGGGGATCGTGCTCAGCTTTGCGGCGAGCCCGCCCGTGGCCGAGCGCCTTGGTTTGAGCCCGTGGCACTTCATCATCCGCCATGCGCTGTTCTGCATCCCCGCCCTCGGCGTGCTGGTCGGGACCTCGTTCCTCGGGCATCGCGAGACGCGCATCTACGCGTTGGTGGTGCTCGCCATTTCCATTGTCCTGCTGTGGGCGACGCTGAAATTCGGCACGGAGGTCAAGGGTGCGCGGCGCTGGGTGTCGTTTGCGGGGCAATCGATCCAGCCTTCCGAATTCGTGAAGCCCGCCTTTGCCGTAATCGGAGCGTGGCTCTTCTCCGAGAGCATGAAGCTCAAGAACGTGCCGGGCCGCATCATGGCCACCGGCATTGCCGGCGTCATCATCGCCGGCCTGCTGCTGCAGCCGGACGTGGGGCAGACCGCGTTGATGCTGGCGACCTGGGCGGCGCTGCTGTTCCTGTCGGGCATTTCCTGGTGGCTGATCTTCGGGCTGATGGGCGTGGGTGTGGCCGGCGTCTTCGGCGCCTACATGCTCTTCCCGCACGTGTCCAAGCGTATCGATACCTTCCTCAACCCGGAAGGCGGCGGTAACACCTACCAGATCGACAAGGCGCTTAGCTCGTTGCTTGAAGGCGGCTGGTTCGGGCGCGGACCGGGTGAATCGATGGCCAAGAAGGTCATTCCCGACGCCCATGCCGACTACGTGTTCTCAGCCGCGGCCGGCGAGTTCGGCATCCTCTTCTGCCTGCTGCTCGTCTGCCTCATCGCCTTCATCGTGATCCGGGCTTTGCTCGCGGCGCAGCGGCAGTCGAGCCTCTTTGCGCGGCTGGCGGCGTCCACGCTCGCCATTCAGTTCGGCCTGCAATCGGCGATCAACCTCTCGGTGAATTTGAATCTCATCCCGCCCAAGGGTATGACGCTGCCTTTCGTCTCCTATGGTGGCACCTCGATGATCGCTATCGCCTTCGGCATGGGGCTGATGCTGGCTCTGACCCGTGAAAAGCCGGAAGAGCGCATGGCTACCGGCCTCCCCGCCTATCGCAGCGCGTTGGCGCCCGCCGAATGAGCCTATTCGTTCTTATGGCAGGTGGGACCGGGGGGCATCTCTTCCCGGCCATGGCGCTGGCGCAGGAACTGCGCCGCCGCGGGCATAACATCCATCTAATGACCGACCATCGCGTCACGTCCTACGGCGCCGATTTCCCGGCGCGCGAAGTGCATGTCGTGCCTTCGGCCACGCCTTCGATCAGCAATCCGGTCAAGTTCGTGGCTGCGTGCTTCAAGATTCTTTGGGGCACGGGTGTTGCATGGGGCAAACTGGGGCAGGTCAGGCCGGACGCGGTGATCGGGTTCGGTGGCTATCCGGTATTCCCGCCGTTCCTGGCTGCGAGCCTTTCGGGCATCCCCGGCATTCTCCATGAGCAGAATGCCGTGATGGGGCGCGCCAATCGCGCGCTGGCACGGTTTGCGCGGGTGGTGGCGCTCAGCTTCGCCGAAACGCGCTATGCGGATGCGACCAAGACCGAGAAGGTCGTGACCGGCAATCCGGTGCGCGATGCGGTTCGGGCGGTGGCGGGGACGCCTTATCCGGGCCTCAAGGAAACCGACGCCATCCACCTTCTCGTCTTCGGCGGCAGCCAGGGCGCGCGGGCGTTTGCCGATCTCGTGCCGCCGGCCATCGCCGCGTTGCCGCAGCACCTGCGCCAGCGGCTGGTGGTGACCCAGCAATGCCGGGCCGACGATCTCGACCGCGTGGCCGAGGCCTATAGGCTGGCCAAGGTCAATGTGGAACTGGCGGCCTTCTTCGGCGACCTGCCGGAGCGGATGGCGCGCAGCCATCTCGTGATCTCGCGTTCGGGCGCCTCGACGGTGGCCGAACTCTGTGTCGTGGGGCGTCCGGCAATCCTCATTCCGCTGCCCGGATCGATCGATGCGGACCAGAAGAACAACGCGCTTTTCGTCGACAAGGCGGGTGGCGGCTGGATCGCCGAGCAAGCCACGCTTTCGCCGCTTTCGCTTGGCACTCGCCTCACTTCGCTCTTGAGCGAGCCGGCGACGCTGGCCGATGCCGCCGCGGCGGCCAAATCACTTGGGCAACCGGCCGCTGTCGAGCGCCTTGCCTCACTGGCCGAGCGTCTCGCCGGCAAGAAATCCTAGGAGAAGTCCCTTATGAAGATGCCGCGCAATATCGGCCCGGTTCATTTCGTCGGCATCGGCGGTATCGGCATGAGCGGGATCGCCGAGATCCTGCACAACCAGGGCTATACGGTACGCGGTTCGGACGCCTCGGCGAACGCCAACGTGCAGCGCCTGCGCGACATGGGCATCACCATCGAGATCGGCCAGCACGCCGACAACCTCAAGGATGCGCAGGTCGTGGTGGTGTCCTCGGCTATCAAGACCGACAATCCCGAGCTGATCGCCGCTCGCGCGCGCTCGCTGCCCATTGTGCGGCGCGCGGAAATGCTGGCCGAGATCATGCGCTTCAAGAACGCCATCGCCATCGGCGGTACGCATGGCAAGACCACCACGACTACGATGGTCGCGACGCTGCTCGATGCCGCCAATTTCGACCCGACCGTCATCAATGGCGGCATTATCAATGCCTACGGCACCAATGCGCGCCTTGGTGGCGGCGAATGGATGGTGGTCGAGGCCGACGAAAGCGACGGCACGTTCGTCAAGCTTCCGGCCGATGTCGCGATCGTCACAAACATGGATCCCGAGCATCTCGACCACTACAAGGACTTCGCTGCGGTCAAGAAGGCTTTCCTCAACTTCGTCGAGAACGTGCCTTTCTACGGTTTTGCCGTGATGTGCCTCGACCATCCGGAAGTGCAGGCGCTGGTGGGCGAAATCCGTGACCGCCGCGTCATCACCTATGGGCGGAACCCGCAGGCGGATGTGCGATTGGTGGATCTGCAGGTCATCGATGGGGTCAGCCACTTCTCGGTCGAGATCCGCGATCGCGTGCGCCAGACGCAGCTGCGCATTGACGGGCTGCAACTTCCCATGCCGGGCGAGCACAACGCGCTCAACGCGACGGCCGCGATCGCCGTAGCCGATCAGTTGCACATTCCGGCTGAAGCCATCCGCAAGGGGCTCAAGGGCTTTTCGGGCGTCAAGCGCCGCTTCACCAAGACAGGTGTCGTCAACGGCATCACTTTCATCGACGACTACGGGCACCACCCGGTGGAAATCGCCTCGGTGCTCAAGGCGGCGCGGCAATCGACCAGGCGCGATGTCATCGCCGTGGTGCAGCCCCACCGCTATAGCCGCCTGCATGACCTGTTCGACGATTTCTCGGCCTGCTTCAACGATGCCGACACGGTGCTCGTGGCTCCGGTTTATGCCGCGGGCGAGCAGCCGATCGAGGGCGTCAACAACGCCGAACTGGTGACGCGCATGCTCAATCGCGGGCACCGCGATGCGCGCGTGCTCGATGGGCCGGAAAAGCTGGCCGCGATCATCGCGGAGCGCGCCGAGAAGGGCGACTACGTCGTGCTGCTGGGCGCCGGCAACATCACCCAATGGGCGGCTTCGCTGCCCGGTGAAGTAGCGCAGATCACCGGCCATGAGGTCGAGGGATGACCCGCACCGATAATCCAAGGAGGGAAACCCCATGACCAAACACGTTGCCGTCCTGATGGGCGGGTGGTCCAACGAGCGGCCGGTTTCCCTGGCGAGCGGGGCGGGGTGCGCCGCTGCACTGCGGCGCGCGGGCTATCGCGTGACCGAGGTCGATGTCGGCCGCGACATTGCGCATGTGCTCGAGCAGCTCAAGCCCGACGTGGCGTTCAATGCGCTGCACGGCACGTTCGGCGAGAGCGGAATGATCCAGGGCTTTCTCGAGCTTATCCAGCTCCCCTATACGCATTCGGGCGTGCTGGCCTCGGCTCTGGCCATGGACAAGCACCAGGCCAAGATCGTGTTCAAGGCGGCGGGCATTCCCGTCACCGACCATGTGATCATGCATCGGGCGGAAGTGGCCAAGGCGCACGCCATGCTGCCGCCTTACGTGGTGAAGCCCATCTCGGACGGATCCTCGTTCGGTGTCTTCATCATCAAGGAAGGCCAGAGCCATCCGCCGCAGGAGATCCTGCGGGAGGATTGGAACTCGGGCGATGACGTGATGGTCGAGCGCTATATCCCGGGTCGCGAGCTGACCTGCGCGGTGATGGGCGACGTGGCGTTGGGCGTGACGGAGATCGTTACCGATCTCGCCTTCTACAATTACGAGGCGAAATACGCCAAGGGCGGCTCTTCCCACATCGTACCGGCGCAAATTTCACCGAATATTTACGACAAAGTGCAGAAGATGGCGCTCAAGGCCCATGCCGCGCTCGGCTGCCGGGGCGTGACGCGGACAGACTTCCGCTACAACGACAAGGCAGGCGAAGACGGTGAGCTCGTCTGCCTGGAAATCAATACCCAACCCGGCATGACAGAGACGTCACTCGTCCCCGAACAGGCGGCCGCCGCCGGTCACTCATTTGAGGACCTGGTCACCTGGATGGTGGAGGACGCGAGTTGCAACAGGTAAAGCCCAGTGTGATGACCGCCAATGCGGTGGTGGTCGATCCGCGCAGGCTCCCTGTCCCCATCCGCCGCCCGCGTGGTCGTCTGGCCGTTCGCCTCAACCACGCCTGGGTTCTCCACAAACGCCGCGTCGTTCGTTCGGCGCTCGTCGTCGGCCTCCTGGTCGGCGCAGTCGCGGTCTATGAGGCGCGCGACCTGATCGGCACGGGTTTCGATACGCTGTCCGGCCTCGTCCAGGGTGAGTTCGCCGAGGCCGGCTTCGGGGTCGGGGCCATCGACATCAGCGGGCAGGCGCTGACGCAGGAAGCCGATATCATGCAGGCGCTGGCGCTCGAGCCCAAGGTCTCGACTCTCAATTTCGACGCCGAGGCGGCCCGTGCCCGCATCGAAGCGTTGCCGTCGGTGGCGAGCGCCACCGTGCGCAAGGTCTATCCGGGGCGGGTCGTCGTCTCGATCGTCGAGCGGGTGCCGATCGCGCGCTGGCGCGTGGATGGCGTAACCTTCGTCATCGACGGGGCCGGCAACCAGATCGGGGAAGACAAGGGTGCCTATGCCGACCTGCCGCTCGTCATCGGCGATGGTGCGGCCAACGACGCGCTGGTGATGATCCGCGCCATGGACCGGTTTGACGCGCTCAAGGCGCATCTGGTCGCCATCTCGCGCATCGGCGACCGTCGCTGGGACCTCATCTACGATACCGGCCTTCGCGTGCAACTGCCCGAGCAGGGCGTGGCGCAGGCGATCGACCGGCTCAACTCTTATCAGCGCGACTATGCGCTGCTCGATCGCGACATCACGCTGATCGACCTGCGCGTGCCCGACATGGTGGCCGTTACGCCTTCCGCCGACGCGCAAAAGCAGATTGCCGATGCCGCCAAGGCAGCGGCCAAGAGCAAGCCGAAGCCCAAGGTCGTGGTCGACGCCGACTACGAGACGCCAGCCGAAAAATCCTCCGGGAACTAGACCGATATGATGACCGAATCCATGACCGCACGGCTCAAGCCTCTGCAGCCCGGGCGTACTTCGCTCGTGGCGGTGCTTGATATCGGTTCGACCAAGATCTGCTGCGTGATCGCGCGCCTGACCCCGCGCGCAGAAGGCAAGGCGCTCAAGGGCCGCACGCATGTGGCCGAGGTCATCGGCTTCGGCTATGGCCCGTCCTCGGGCGTCAAGAGCGGCGTGGTGACCGATCTCGACAAGGCCGAGCAGGCGGTCCGCTCGGTGGTGGGCATGGCCGAGCGCGCGGCGGGGCTGACGGTCGAATCCGTCATCGTCAACGTGACGGCGGGCCGGCTGGGTTCGGAGACGTTCTCGGCGACGGTGTCGCTGGGCGGGCAGGAAGTGGAGCGGAGCGACCTGCAGCGCGTGCTGCGCGCGGTTAACGACCGCTCGGTGCGGCCGGAGCGCTCGATCATCCATGCTCTGCCGATCGGCTATACGCTCGACGGGCAGAAGGGCATCCGCGATCCGCGCGGCATGGTGGGCGAGAAGCTTTCCATCGACGTGGCCGTGGTCAGCGCCGAAATGCTGGCCATGCGCAATATCGAGCTGGTGCTCAATCGCTGCCACCTGCAGATCGAGGCGCTGATGGCGACCCCTTACGCCTCGGGGTTGGCTACGCTGGTCGACGACGAGGCGCATCTGGGCGTGGCCTGCGTCGATTTCGGCGGGGCGACGACCACCGTTTCCGTGTTCTCGGAAGGGCACGTGGTCTATACCGACGCCATCGCCATCGGCGGTCATCACCTGACGCTCGACCTGGCGCGGCAGCTTTCGGTCTCGGTGGCCGACGCCGAGCGCCTCAAGTGTTTCTATGGCTCGGTACTGCCGGGGCAGGCGGACGAGCGCGACATGATCCCGATCCAGCCGGTGGGCGCTTCGCATGACGAAGCGCCGGGACAGGTGGCGCGCTCGGTGCTGACGCGCATCATGCGCCCGCGGATCGAGGAAATCCTCACCGCCATCCGCGACCGCATGCAGGCGACCGGCATGATGGACATGTGTGGACGCCGCTTCGTGCTTACGGGCGGCGGCAGCGAACTGACCGGCCTGCCGGAAGTGGCGCGGCGCATCCTGGCGCGTAACGTGCGCAATGGCCGACCGATGGGCATTGCCGGGTTGCCAGAGATTGCCAAGGGTGCCGCGTTCGCCACTGTCGGCGGCCTGCTCATCTATCCGCAGGTCTGCGGCCAGGAATATGTCGAGCCGCGCGGCGGGCATCGCCTGACCGGCACCGACGGCTATTTCGCCCGCGTGGGGAGCTGGCTGCGGTCGAGCTTCTGAGGCGGGTTGCCTACACTCCCATCCTTCCTTGGCGCGCCTCCTCCTTCAAAGGGAGAAGGTGACCCGACGATCTTGCTTGGTATCCGGCTTCAATTTCCGACCTCTCACGCCTAAATTGCTCTGGATGAGCAAACCCATCTTCAAGCGCCACACCGATCACATGCCCGACGACTGCCGGCCGGGCTTCGATATGCTCTACGTGCTCGGGGACAAGTGGACGGTGCCGGTGCTCGGGGCTTTGACGCGCGACGGGCGCGTGCGGTTTTCCGATATCGAGAAGGCCCTGCCGATCTCCCAGCGCATGCTGACGCTTACGCTGCGCACGCTCGAACGTGATGGCCTCGTTCAGCGCGAGGTCTTTGCCAGCGTGCCGCCGCGGGTGGAATACGAGCTAACCGAGCGCGGCCGCACGCTCATGGATTCCCTGCGGGATTTCGCCGCCTGGGGCTTTGCCAACCATGATGCCATCCAGGAATCGCGGCGCCAGTTCGATGACGGTTCGGACTGAGCAGCCTTCGCACAAATCTGTTCGTGACCCCCAAAAAAGTGCCGTCTTGAGGCATAAGGCAGTCACTTCTAATTAGTCGCTTACCTTTTGTAACCTAGGTGGGTGACCATGACTTCCATCCCTCGCATCGGCATCATCATCGGCACGACGCGCGAAAAGCGCTTTGCCGATCGTCCGGCGCAATGGCTCTTCGAGTTGGCGTCGCGACGCAATGATGCCGAGTTCGAGATCGTCGACCTACGCGACTATCCGATGCCGTTCTTCGACGAGGCCATCTCGCCGGCCTTCCAGCCGCCGGCAAACCCGGTGGCGCAGCTTTGGGCGCAAAAGCTGGCCTCGCTCGATGGGTTCGTGTTCGTGACGGGCGAATACAATCACTCCATTCCGGCCGTCCTCAAGAACGCGCTCGACTATGCCTACAAGGAGTTCAACCGGAAGCCGGCGACTTTCCTCGCCTATGGCGCGCTGGGTGGCAGCCGAGCGGTTGAACATCTGCGCGGCATCCTCGCGGAGCTCCATGTGGCAACGATCAAGCACGCCATCCATATCAACCGCCCCGAGCTGGTCGGCATGATGATGGAGGGCAAGGATTTTGCGGATTTTCCGTATCTCGAGGAAGGCGCCGGGCCGGTCCTTGAAGAGATCGTCTGGTGGGCGCGTGCGCTCAAGGCGGGGCGGAGCCAGCCGCTGGCCGCCTGAGGCAGGGTGACGATACGTCGCCTTTACCGCGTGCGGGGCAGGGGAGCACTACCGGGCTAGTTTCCGGAGTTCTACTGCCTTGCATAACCTTCTCATCATCACCGTTTCGACCCGCCCGACCCGCAAGGGCCACGTCTTCGCGCCCTGGCTGCAGAGCGTGGCCGAGGCGGATCCCGACTGGAACGTCTCGATTGCCGACCTGGGCGCCATCGACCTGCCGATGTTCGACGAGCCGCAGCATCCGCGTCTCGGCAATTACCAGCACAAGCACACCAAGGCCTGGAGCCAGATGGTGGATGCGGCTGATGCTTTCGTCATCGTGACCCCGGAATACAATTACGGCGCTCCGCCCTCGATCATCAACGCGCTCGATTTCCTGGCGCGTGAATGGGCCTACAAGCCGGTGGGCTTCGTCTCCTATGGCGGCATTTCAGGCGGCATGCGCGCGGTGCAGATGCTCAAGCAGTTCAACACCACGCTCAAGATGATGCCGATCCCCGAGGCGGTGACTATCCCGATGTTCAGCGAGCTCATCGACGCCGAAGGCAAGCTGCAGCCGACCCCGATCATGGAGACGGCTGCCGGCACGATGCTGGGCGAGCTCAAGAAGTGGACCGGCGCCCTCAAGACCCTGCGCGCGGCCTGAGCCGCGCCAAGACGCGATCGGCCATGTGCACGCAGCGCAGGCCGTCGAAGGGGTAGAGCGAGGCGAAGCCCGCCTCGAGCGTTTCCTCGAGAATCTGGCGCAGCATGCGACGGGCACGGTGCAGCCGCGTCTTGACCGTCGCGTCGGGTATGCGCAGGCACTCGGCCACCGCTTCGGTGCTGAGCCCCTGCACGTCGCGCAGGACGAAGACGATCCGGAAAGGCTCGGAGAGCCGGTCTATCGCGCCTTCGAGCAGGAGGCGCGTCTCCTTCCGGGCCGCCTCGGTCTCGGGGTTGGTGGGTATCTGTACGATCGGATACATGGCGAGGGCCGGCTCCTCTTCTGCCAGGGCCAGGTCGATATCGTCGAGCAGGGCGGTTTCACGCCTGCGCCGCTTGCGGTTGAGCGCTTCGTTGATCGCTATGCGGGTCAGCCAGGTCGAGAGCAGCGCGTCGCCGCGGAAGGTGTCCAGATGGGTGAAGGCGCGCATATAGGCCTCCTGCACCACATCCTCGGCCTCGGCGTCCGAGCGCGTAATGGCGCGGGCGGCGCGGAACAGGCGCTGGTTGTGGCGGCGGATGATGGTGCGCACGGCGCCTTCGTCGTGTCGCTGCGCTAGGGCAACCAGCTCGTCATCCGGCAGCGTGGCGAGGCCGGAGCGGAGCGTGGTGGCGGTGGTTTCTTCGACAAGCATGGTGAAGCTCCTCGCTTCGCGTCCGGGCATCAGCCGAGCCGGACCGCACCTTCTTTGACGATGTCCTCGACGCTCGGGAAAGCCGCGAGCGCCGCCGCCGGTATTCCTGCTTCGGCGGCCGGGTCCCGGCTGTTCCACCAGCCTTTGGCCAGCGGTTCCCCGACGACGATCCGGCCGACCATGCCGGCATGCTCATGGGGCACGCAGTAGTAATCGTAGACCCCGGGTACGGTGAGCGTCACCGAAAAACTCTCGTCGGGCAGCAGGTAGTCCGAGTCCCAGGGCTTGGCGTCCTTGGGCATGCGCAGCGGGTGGTCGTTGAGGGACGGATGGTAGCTGGTGGCGGTGTGGGAATTGCCCGGATCCCGGTTGGTCCAGCGCAAGGTCTGGCCGGGCTGGATGTGAATGCCGATAGGGTCGAACCAGACTTTCGAGCCGTCAGGCTTGCCGGTCATGACGATCTCGACAGGCGCGTCATCCGCAAACGCCGCGCGCGGCAGCAGCAAGGTGGCGGCAATGCCGCCACCTGCCACGAGGAACGTGCGCCGCCTCACTTGGCAACCCGCGCTTCATCGGCCACCGGCACATGCCAGAGCACGATATGGGCGTGCGGCTCTTCAACGCCGGGATGGCCGGCATTGTAGTAGATATCGACGTGATCGACATTGCCGCCAGGCGCTGCGAGATTATCGAAGGTCTTGTCGGGATTGAGGTCCTTGACCGGGATCATGAAGACGGTCGCGACCAGGGCGCCGTCATGGTCATAGGCGAGGAAGGGGCCGGCGGGCAGGGTGGTCGGACCGACATAGAGCTGGCCGAGGCCCGGCAGGAAGTCGGGCAGCTTCACCAGGCTGCTGACGGCCTTGTAGGGTGCGGGCGGCGGGGCCTTGGACACGTCCTGGCCATAGGCGGCGAAACTGCCTGCAACGGCAAAGGCGAGGGCGAGCAGGAGCGATTTCATGGGAATTGCCTCCATTGGTTGTCGCGAGATGCGATGACCATTGGATGGCAGGGGGCTGGAAAGGTTCCCGTGCTAGGAAAGGGGAGTTGCGTAATGGCCATTCCGCGAGGGCTTGGCCGCCCCGTTATGGTTAACGTTTCCTTAGCACGCCAGCGTTCTCCACTCGCAAATTGCGCCGCCGTTAACGAATTCGGTGGCTTTGTTAGGATGTGGTTAACGAATTGGCGCGTAAATCTTGGTCAAACGCCACTATGGGGCCAAGCATGCCAATCAACCTCACCATCCCGGATATTCAGGAACTTAAGCCCCGCATCACTGTGTTCGGTTGCGGCGGCGCCGGCGGTAACGCCGTTAACAACATGATTAACTCCGGCCTGGACGGGGTTGACTTCGTAGTGGCCAACACGGACGCGCAGGCTCTTGCGCTCTCCAAGGCGAGCCGAATCATCCAGCTCGGGGTTGGCGTCACCGAGGGCCTGGGTGCGGGTTCCCATCCGGAAGTTGGCCGTGCGGCGGCCGAGGAAAGCTACGACGAGATCAACGATCACCTCTCGGGGTCGCACATGGTGTTCATCACCGCCGGCATGGGCGGTGGTACGGGCACCGGCGCCGCGCCGGTCGTGGCACGCGCCGCTCGTGAGCAGGGCATCCTCACCGTCGGCGTCGTCACCAAGCCGTTCGCCTTCGAAGGCAATCGTCGCGCCCGTCTCGCCGAGGACGGCATCGACGAGCTGCACCGGCATGTCGATACGCTGATCGTCATCCCGAACCAGAACCTCTTCCGCGTCGCTAATGAGAAGACCACCTTCGCCGACGCTTTCGCGATGGCCGACCAGGTGCTCTATTCGGGCGTGGCCTGCATCACCGACCTCATGGTCAAGGAAGGGCTCATCAACCTCGACTTCGCCGACGTGCGCGCCGTCATGCGCGGCATGGGCAAGGCAATGATGGGTACCGGCGAAGCTTCGGGTGAAGATCGTGCCCGTCACGCCGCCGAGGCCGCCATTGCCAATCCGCTGCTGGACGATGTCTCGATGCATGGGGCCCGTGGTCTCCTCATCTCCATCGCCGGCGGTCCGGACCTCACCCTCTACGAAGTCGACGAAGCGGCCAGCCGCATCCGCGAGGAAGTGGACGCGGACGCCAACATCATCCTGGGCGCCATGTTCGACCCGACGCTCGATGGCACGATCCGCGTGTCGGTCGTGGCCACGGGCACCGATGCCACCATGGTTCAGGCCATGGAGCCGGTGAAGCCGAACGCCGCCCGCGCCATCGCGGTCAAGCGCCCGCACGTGCCCTACGAAGCTCCGGCCCCGGCTCCCCAGCCGATCCCGCAGCCCGCAGCGCGCGTTGTCGAGGAGCAGATCGAAGAGCAGGTCGAGCACGCCATCGCCGAAGCGATCGTCACCCATGAGCCGATCTACGAAGAGGCTTATGCGCAGGACGAGGACGACGGCATCATGGTCGAGCCGTACATCCCTTCGGCCATCGCGACTCACGATCCGGTCGATGAGCCGACCCACGTTCAGGACGCTCCGATTCCGTCCGTCTACGTGCCGTCCAACGCCGCCCGCCCCGAAGCCCGCCGCATGCCGCGGACCGAGGAGCTTCCGGCTGTTGCACGAAGGTCACTTGCGGCTCAAGAACGTCACGAGCCCGAGGCCAACCCGGCCCGTGCCCTGCTCAAGCGCCTTGCCTCCAATGTGGGCCTTTCGTCGCGCCCTCGTGGTGAGGCCGAGGAGCCGGTGATGCAGCAGCGCGAGACCGATGACGCCGCGGCCCGCAGCGCCATTGAGGCAGGCGGATCAAGGGGTTCGGTCCCGACTCACGGCGCCCGTGGAAACACCGATGCCTACGGTCGTCCGGCCCAGCCGCAGCCGGCCAAGGACCATCTGGAGATTCCCGCCTTCTTGCGCAAACACGGTTAGAAGCGCATATCGAGCGGTGCATAACTGAACCCGGCGCGGCTTCCGCACCGGGTTTTTTGCGAGTAAACACAGCGGATCGGACCAAGGTCCGCTGAGGTACTGGAGTCCTCGAGTATGAAGAAATTGTCTGCGCGTCAGCGCACCCTTGCCGGGCCGGTCGAGTTCAGCGGCTTCGGTGTCCACAGTGCGTTGCCGGTTACCCTCACCATCGAACCGGCTCCAGCCGACAGCGGTTACCTGATAGCAAGACAGTTCGACGATGGCCGGCGCGCCGGCCCGGTCCAGATTCATTTCTCCCGCGTGGCGCGCACGACGCTCTGCACCGAACTCGACCTGGGCGACAGCGTGCGCGTCTCGACCATCGAACACGTCGTGTCGGCCCTGTCGGGCCTGGGCATCGACAATGCGCTCCTGACGCTCACCGCGGCCGAGTGCCCGATTCTCGACGGCAGCGCCGCCCCGTTCGTGGAGGCCATTCTCAAGGTTGGCCTCCAGGTGCAGGGCGCCCCGCGCAAGTACATCAAGATCATGCGCGCCGTTACCGTTCGCAACAACGATGCCTATGCCGCGCTCGAGCCCTATAACGGGCGCGCGCTCGACCTGGAAATCGAGTTCGATTCCAAGGTCATCGGCCGCCAGCGCATGATCTTCGACTGGACGCCGCGTCGGTACGCTGACGACGTTTCGCGCGCCCGCACGTTCGGCTTCGTGCGCGACGCCAAGATCCTGCGCCAGGCGGGCTATGCGCTTGGCTCCAGCCTCGACAATTCCATCACGGTCCACGAAGACCGCATCCTCAATCCGGGCGGGCTGCGCTACGAGGACGAATTCGTTCGTCACAAGCTGCTGGACGCTATCGGTGACCTGGCGCTCGGCGGGCTGGCGATTTATGGCCGGTTCCGTTCGTATAAAGGGGGCCATGCCCTTAACGCGCTTGTACTTTCCTCGCTCTTTGCGAGCGAGGCCAACTATGAGATAGTGTCCGCCGAGGATCTTCCACTGGCGTTCGATGCGTTGGACGACATGCCCGAAGGCGCTGTCGTCAACCCATATCTCCGGTCCGTCGGCTAAGCCGGAACCGAAATCGCCATAGTTTTGAACGAATTGCTCCCTAGGCCGCTGCGCCTGGGCGCGGCTTGAAAAGGGACGGTACTGCTCGTGACTACTAACGCTCTTGCGGGATTCACCAATCGGGCCCTGCGGGTGGCCACGATTGGCCTACTCGTTGTGACGCTGGCCGCGTGTAATCTGTTCTCGCCGCCCAAGATCAAGGAAGAGACGATCGTTCCGCCGGAATCGCTCTACCAGGCGGCGCTCAACGACATGGATGCGCAGCGGTACCAGACCGCGATCAAGACGCTCGAAAAGCTCGACCGTCAGCATCCGTATTCGCCATACACCGAAAAATCCAAGCTGATGCAGGTCTATGCGAACTACCGCATCGGCAAGTTCGAGGATGCGACGCTGGCGGCTGACCGCTACCTGGCGCTCTATCCTTCGTCCAAGGAAGTTCCCTATGTCCTCTGGCTCAAGGGCACTGCCTCCTTTGCGCAGATCAAGGATATCACGCGTGACCAGCAGCTCTCGCAGGACGCGATAGATACCTACGGCCTGCTGATCTCGAACTATCCCAAGTCCGAGTACGCCAAGGACGCCCAGGACAAGATCAAGATCGCCGTGGACCAGCTTGCCGGCAAGGAAATGTCGGTTGGCCGCTACTATCTCGGCAATGGCCAGTACCTGGCCGGCATCAACCGCTTCCGCGTGGTGGTCGAGAAGTACCAGACCTCCACGCATATCGAAGAAGCGCTCTACCGCCTGACCGAAGGCTATCTCGCCCTCGGCCTCGTCGGCGAAGCCCAGACCGCTGCCGAAGTGCTCGGGCACAACTATCCGTCGAGCGAATGGTACAAGCGCGCCTACGAACTCCTCGGCAAGCAGGGCCTGCAACCGCAGATGGTCGCCGGCAACTGGATCGCCGACACGCAGAAGAAGCGATAAGCGATCTTCTCGGAATAGAGTTTGGAACGCCCGGCCAATGGCCGGGCGTTCTGCTTTTTGTGCGGGGATTCGGTGCGGGTCACGCGCCGCCATCACGGAGCTTCCCCGGCCGAAGCGCCGGGGCCTATTGCCCCGTCCAGCAGGAGTGGAGCCATCCGTGGGCCCCGGCTCTCCTGCCGGGGAAGATCGAGCGCTCGGAACGATCCATGCGCTGACATGGATATAGCCATCCGACGACCATCGGCGCACCCCCAAACATCCCGTTTGATTTCCCCCAACGCCCCGCTTTTTCGGTCCACACTTTCCGGCTAGTGTGCGGCCATGCTCACTGCGTTGTCCGTTCGCAATATCGTCCTGATCGACCAGCTCGATCTTGGCCTAGACACCGGCCTGACCGTGCTCACCGGCGAGACGGGTGCCGGCAAGTCCATCCTGCTTGATGCGCTGACGCTGGCGCTGGGCGGGCGCGGCGATGCTTCGCTGGTGCGCAAGGGCGCCGAGAGCGGGCAGGTCGTGGCCGTGCTCCAGCTGCCCCCCGGCCATCCGGCGCGCCAGGCGCTGCGCGAGGGCGACATCAATGATGACGACGAACTGATTCTGCGCCGCGTGCAGTTTGCCGATGGCCGCACGCGCGCCTTTATCAACGACCAGCCGGTTTCGGCAACGCTGCTGCAGCGCGTCGGCTCGCTGGTGGTCGAAATCCACGGCCAGCACGACGATCGCGCCCTTGTCGACGTCAACACCCACCGCGACGCGCTCGATGCCTTCGGCAGCGACGAGGCCCTGGTCGGCGCGGTGCGCTCGACCTTCGAGGCGCTGGCCGAGGCCAATGCCGCCGTCGCCGATCAGCGCGCCCTCGTCGCCGATGCGGCGGCCAAGGAAGAGTTCGCGCGGCACGTGGTCGATGAACTCTCCAAGCTGGCGCCCGATGCCGGCGAGGAAGAGGAACTTGCCGAACGCCGGCAGCACCTGATGCAGCTCGAGCGCGCCGCCGAGGAAGTGCGCGACGCCGACGAAGTGATCAACGGCTCGGCCGCGCCCGGCCCGATGCTGGCTTCGCTGATGCGCCGGCTGATGCGCAAGGCGGATTCGGGCAATTCGATCTTCCAGCCGCTGGTCGAGGCGCTCGATGCCTCGCTGGTGACGCTCGACCGCACCTCGGACGCGCTCGAAACGCTCAAGCGCGAGATGGCCTACGATCCGCAGGAACTGGAAAAGGTGGAGGAGCGCCTGTTCGCGCTGCGCGGCGCCGCCCGCAAGCACGGCGTGGCGCCCGACGACCTGCCGGCGGTGCTCGCCCGCTACAAGGCCGATCTCGAGATGCTGGAGAACGGGGAGGCCTCGCTTACCAAGCTCGAGGAGGCCGCCGCTGCCGCTCGCGCCGCCTATGTCGCCGTGGCCAAAAAGCTTAGCGCCGCCCGCGCCAAGGCTGCCTCTGCGCTCAGCAAGGCGGTCGAGGGCGAGTTGCCCGATCTCAAGCTCGGCAGCGCCAGGTTCATCGTCGACCACCAGGTCGACGAGAGCCGCGTGGCTGCGTCCGGCTTCGACCAGATCGCCTTCCACGTGCAGACCAATCCCGGCACCTCGCCCGGTCCGCTGCTCAAGGTCGCCTCGGGCGGCGAGCTTTCGCGGTTCCTGCTGGCGCTCAAGGTGGTGCTGGCCGATCGCGGTTCGGCCCCGGTGCTGATCTTCGACGAAATTGACACCGGCGTCGGCGGCGCGGTGGCCGACGCCATCGGGCGGCGGCTCGCGCGGCTGGCCAGCAAGGTGCAGGTGCTCTGCGTCACCCACGCGCCGCAGGTTGCCGCGCGGGCCCACAGCCACCTGCTCATCGAAAAGCAGGCCGTGGAGGAGGGGGCGTTCGTGCGCACGCATGTGCGCGGGCTCGATGGCGAGAACCGCCGCGAGGAAGTGGCGCGCATGCTTGCCGGCGCCAAGGTTACCGAAGAGGCGCGCGCCGCCGCTTCCAAGTTGATTTCGGAGGTATCGTGATCGAGTTCCAGGACGAGGTCGAGAACCTATCCGAGGCGCAGGCCAAGGCCGAGCTGGACAAGCTCCAGGAAGCGATTGCCCGCGCCGATATCGCCTATCACCAGAACGACGCTCCCGAGATCACGGACGCCGAATACGACGCCATGAAGGTGCGCTACGGCGCCATCGAGATGGCGTTTCCGCAGCTGCGCCGCGCTGACAGCCTCACCGGCAAGGTCGGCGCCCCGGCGGCGGAAGGCTTCGCCAAGGTGCGCCATGCCGTGCCGATGCTCAGCCTCGCCAAGGCCTATACCGACCAGGACGTCATCGACTTCATCGATCGCGGCCATCGCTTCTTCGAGCGCGACAAGGACCTGGTGCTCGAATTCGTCACTGAGCCCAAGATCGACGGCCTCTCGGCCTCGCTGCGCTACGAAAAGGGTGTCTTCGTCAAAGGCGCCACACGCGGCGACGGCACGGTGGGTGAGGACATCACCGCAAACCTCAGGACCATCGCCGACATTCCGCAGCAGCTGCACGGCACGGATTGGCCGGACGTCATCGAAATTCGCGGCGAGGTCTACATGACCTATGCCGATTTCGAGGCGCTGAAAGCGCGGTCGGCGGCCGAGGGCGGGCAGGATTACGTCAATCCGCGCAATACCGCTGCCGGTTCGTTGCGCCAGAAGGACCCGACGGTCACCGCGCAGCGCAACCTGCACTTCTTCGCCTATGCCTGGGGCGATGCATCGAGCCTGCCGGCCGATACGCAATGGGGCATGATCCAGGCGATCAAGAGCTGGGGCTTCAAGGTCAACGAGCTGACCGAGCGCACCGCCTCGACCGAGGAAATGCTGCGGCAATACCGGTTGATCGAGGAGAAACGCTCCTCGCTCGGCTACGACATCGATGGCGTGGTTTACAAGCTCGACCGGCTCGACCTGCGCGAGCGCTGGGGCTACGTCACCGGCGAGCCCCGCTGGGCCATCGCCCACAAGTTCCCGGCCGAACAGGCCATGACCGTGGTAAAGCGCATCGACATCCAGGTCGGCCGCACCGGCACGCTGGCGCCCGTCGCCCGGCTTGAGCCGGTGACGGTGGGTGGCGTCGTGGTCGAGAACGTCACGCTCCACAACGAAGACTACATCAAGGGTTTCGACAGCAACGGCGAACCCATCCGCGATGGCATCGACATCCGTGTCGGCGACACAGTCGTCATCCAGCGCGCGGGCGACGTTATCCCGCAGATCGTCAAGGTGGTGGTCGAGAAGCGCCCGGCCGATGCGGTGCCCTACGAATTCCCGCATACCTGCCCTGTCTGCGGCTCCCCGGCGGTGCGCGAGGTCAACGAGAAGACCGGCAAGGAAGATTCCCGCCGCCGCTGCACGGGCGAGCTCATCTGCTCGGCGCAGGCCGTCGAGCGCCTGCGGCACTTCGTGTCGCGCGGGGCCATGGATATCGAGGGCCTTGGCGCCGAGAACATCGACACCTTCTTCAATGCCGGCCTCATCAAGACCGCCGCCGACATCTTCACCCTCAAGGACCGGCGTCCGGAGGTGCAGCGCGCCCTCGCCGAGCGGCGCGAAGAGCAGGCGCGGCTGCGCGAGGCGGCGAGCGGCAAGACCCGCAAGAACGTGCGCGGCGTCGAGGATCGTAATTACGAGGGGCTCGAAAAGCTCTTTGCGGCCATCGATGCGCGGCGCGAGCCGGAGCTCGACCGCTTCATCTTCGCGCTCGGCATCCTCCATATCGGCAGCACCACGGCGGCGATCCTGGCGCGCACCTTCGGCACGATGGAAGAGCTGATCCGCGTGGGGAAGGAGACGGCCCGGCACGAGGGCGATCCGCACGAGGTCTTCCCCTCCATCGACGGGATCGGCGACACGGTCATCGGCTCGCTCATCGCCTTTTTCGGCAACGAGCGGAACGACGAGGTGATCGACCGGCTGCTCGAGCAGGTACACCCGCAGCCCTATGTCGTGACCGTTTCGGCCGATAGCCAGGTGGCCGGCAAGACGGTGGTGTTCACGGGTACGCTCGAAAAGATGTCCCGCAGCGAAGCCAAGGCCATGGCCGAGCGGAACGGGGCCAAGGTGGCCGGCTCGGTGTCGTCCGCCACCGATATCCTCGTGGCGGGACCGGGTGCAGGCTCCAAGCTCAAGAAGGCCGAAGAGCTGGGAATCCTTGTTTTGGACGAAGACGGCTGGTTCGATCTCATCGCCAAATAGGCGCCGCCTCGCAAAGGAGACTGCCGATGTTGCGAACGATCACGCTCAGCGTGGGCTTTATCGCCTTCCTGTCACTGCCGGCCATGGCCGGCGAAGCCGCCGATATCCTGCGGGCCAGCCTCTATGAAGGCCCGCTGACCGACGGCATTGCCAAGCTCGAACCGATGGCGAAGGCCGGCGACCAGGAGGCGGAGTTCAGCCTCGGCATGCTGCAGCTCGTCAGCGGTGTGGAGCATTTTGCCCAGGCGCTCTATCGCCATGGCATGGCCGCGCCCGATGTCGGGCCGCTTGGACCGGCTTTGGCCTTCCCGATTCCGCCCAATCCCAACCCCGAAAAGCTCGATTACGAGAAGGTGCGCGCCATCCTGGCGGCGCTGGTCGAGGACATGGATGTCGCCAAGGCGACGCTGGCGAGTGCCGGGGCGAGCGGCGACTACGTCGTGGCGGTCGATCCCTTGCGGATACGCATCGACTTCGATGCCGATGGCAAGACCACCGAAATGGAAAGCATGAGCGCCATTCTTGCGCATGGCCTCGGCATTTCGCTGCCGGCCTCGCAGGCGCCCAATGTCGGCGACAAGAATTCGCGTGGCAACAATTCGCAGGAACCGGAAATGACGCTCGGCCTGGACCGGGCGGATGCGCTCTGGATGGCCGGGTATAGCCAGGTGCTTGCCAGCCACGGCGATTTCCTGCTGGCGCACGACTTCTCCGACCTCGTCAACGTCGCCTTCCACCGCTTCTTCCCGCGCGCTGGCCTGCCGATGCAGGATTACAGCGTTGGTGGCACGCTCTTCATGGAGCCGTCCACGGATGCCGCCGCGGCCGACGCAATCGCTGCGATCCATACGCTCAACTGGCCTGTGGTCGAGCCGGATCGGCTCAAGCGGGTGCTCGAGCGGCTCAAGGCCGTCACGGCGTTTTCACGCCAGAACTGGCAGGCCATCCTTGCTGAGACGGATGACGACCACGAATTCATCCCGTCGCCCAGGCAATCACCGACCATTCCGGGCAGCGCGGTGTCGCAGGACATGGTCGATGCTTGGCTCAAGACGCTCGATACGGCCGACGCCATGCTCGATGGCAAGCTGCTGGTGCCGCATTGGCGTTTTAAGCAGGGCTTTGATCTCAAGGCCTATTTCGAAACGGCGAAGCGGACCGACCTGGTCATGATCCTGACCGGTTATGGCGCTATACCGTTCCTCAAGGATGGACCGGTGGCCAGTGCCGCCGATTTCGCCGAGGCCAATCGGGTCTTCGGCGAGAACCTCCTCGGCTACTCCTTCTATTTCAACTGACGGATTGCTCGCATGCGCATCGTTATCGCTGCTCTTGGTCTTCTTCTCGCGCTCGCCGCCCCGGCATTCGCCGCGAACTATTCGACGCCCCGGGCGCTGCTGGAATCGATCTACCAGTCCTACGCCACCGATACGTTCCCGGAGGATAGCGAGGAGATCTATTCGAGCCACCTCAAGGGCCTCTTCGCCGCCGACCGCGAGCGGACGCCCGAAGGCGAGATCGGCGCGCTCGATTTCGATCCCTTCGTGAACGGGCAGGATTACGACCTGGCAGATCTGGTGATCGACGAGCCCGTGGTTTCGGGCGAGACGGCCACCTCCACCGTGCGGTTCGTCAACCTGGGCGAGAAGAACGTGCTCGATATCTCGATGGTCCGCGAAGCGGATGGCTGGAAGATCGACAACGTGGAATCGGTCGAGGGCGAGGTGCAGTGGAAGCTGACCGAGATTCTCGGGGAGATACCGGCAGTAGCGCAATAGGGACCGAGACTGGGGCTACCCCCCACCCTCGATCCCTCCCCGCAAGGGGAGGGAAGCGACGGGGCGCGATCAAGCCAGCAGGTCCCCATCCCCCTTGCGGGAGGGGACAGGGGTGGGGGTGAAGACCCCTGCCTAAATCTCCGCCGTAGCCGCCTTTAGCCAATCCTTGGCCTCGCCCTTGAGCTGCGAGCCGATCTCCTTCCACACGCGCTTGTGGTAGGCGTTGAGCCAATCGCGCTCGTCACCCGTCAGCAGCTTCTTGTCTACGAGCCGCAAGTCGATCGGCACGAGGGTCAGCGTCTCGAATTCGAGATACTTGCCGTCGCCCACCGGGCTCTCCACCACATGGACGAGGTTCTCGATGCGGATGCCGAAGCCGCCGTCCTTGTAGTAGCCGGGCTCGTTCGAAATCACCTGTCCGGGCTCGAGCGGCAGGGTGTAGCGCGGCGAGATGCCGATCGGTCCTTCGTGCACGCCGAGATAGGCGCCGACGCCGTGGCCGGTGCCGTGGTTGTAGGTGAGGCCGGCCTGCCAGAGATATTGCCGGGCCAATACGTCGATCTGCGCGCCGGAGGTGCCGCGCGGGAAGCGGGCCATGGAGATGGCGATCATGCCCTTGAGCACGCGGGTGAAGCGATCCTTCTCTTCGGCGGTCGGCTTGCCGGTCGACATGGTTCGCGTCACGTCGGTCGTACCCGAGAGATATTGCGCCCCCGAATCCACCAGCATCAGCTCGCCGGCCTTGAGGCCGCGATTGGTTTTCTCGGTCACCCGATAATGGACGATGGCCCCGTTCGGGCCGGCACCGGAAATCGTGTCGAAGCTCGCATCGACGCAGGTCGGTTCCTCACGGCGGAAGGCTTCAAGCGCAGTGACAATGCCAATCTCATCGAGCTTGCCTTTGGGCGCCTCGCGGTCGAACCAGGCGAGGAATTTGGCCAAGGCCACGCCATCGAGACGGTGCGCCTCGCGCATGCCGGCCAGTTCGGCGTCGTTCTTGCGAGATTTGGGCAGCAGGATGGGGTCGCGCTTTTCGATGACGTGGGCGTTTTCGCTTCCTGCCCGGATGGCGTTGAGCACCGCGAGGGGAGCGGAAGCCGGGTCGACCCAGACGCGCTTGCCGGCGGCGCCGAGCTTGCGCAGGGCAGCAAGCATGGTTTCCTTGCCCGCGAGGTTGGCGAGTTCGCCAAACTGCGCCTTGAGCTCGGGCGTGATGCGGGCCTTGTCGAAGAAGATGGTCGGCTTGCCCTTGCGCGGCACGATGGCGAAACCAAGCACGAACGGCGTGTTCGGCACGTCGCGCCCGCGGATGTTGAAGAGCCAGCAGAGCGATTCCGGCAGCGTCAGCACAGTTGCGTCCGCGTTCTCGGCGGCGAGCGTCGCCTGGAGTTCGGCGAGTTTGTCCTCGGCTTTCTTGCCGGCGCGGTTGTGCCCGAGAAATTCCACCGGCGTCGCCGGGGCGGCAGGACGATCCTTCCAGATACGATCGACGAGGTTATCAGTGGCGACAAGCGTCGCCGTGCCTGCGAGCTTTTCGGCCAGATCCTTGATTTCGCCGGGGGTATGCAGCCAGGGATCGTAGCCGATGCGACCACCCTTGGGGACGAAGGCGGCGAAGTGGGGAGCTATGCCGGTTTGTAGGGCCTCGATGGGCGTTACCTTGCTCGTATCGGTCTGCGCCGGGGCCTGGAGCGTGTAGCGGCTATCGATGAAGAGTGCAGCCTTGCGCGTACCGACCAGCGCCAGCCCGGCCGAACCGGTGAAGCCGGTGATGTAGGCGAGTCGGGCATCGCCCGGCGGCACGGATTCGCCGCGATGCGCGTCGGCGCGGGGGATCAGGAAGGCATCGAGACCGGCCGTGGTCATTTCGGCGCGCAGGGCCTTGAGGCGCGGCGCCACGTTCTTCGGGTCCGACCGCTCCTCGAAGCTCTGGAACAGGGCGGGCGGGAAGCTGGGGGCGGTGTCCTTGGGCGTCATTGCATGCCTCTTCGTGCCGGTCTGCGTTTTCGTCATGGCTGACTTTCGAAATGGGCCCTAACCGAAAGCGATTGCAACGGTTATTTGAGCGGCATCGGCACAGGGGTGCCGGTAAATGTTTGGATGAAAGATAAAATGACCGAGACCAAGAACGACTTCCACAAAGCGCTGGACGGCATTATCGACGCGCGCTCGCGTGAGTCGAAGCGCCAGGTCAGCTTCCGCATGCAGCACCAGCTGATCGGGTCCTTCGCGAAGCGTCCGTAAGCGCAACCAGTTTGCCTCCAGTCGGGTCCCATGCAGCCCGATTTAGCCTATCCCCGGACCTCCATCCGGGGATTTTGCTTTTCTGGGGTATGCATGTGGATGGCCCGGGCCGAAGGCCGGGCATTCCGGCTCAGAGCTTGTGCAGGATGAGCGTCGTCCATTCCTTGCGCTGCAGGCGCTGGAGCAGGGGCATGCCGTTTTCGGCATAGGCCGCGATCACGCCCTGGGCCTGGGTTTCGAGAATACCCGACAGAATGATCGAGGCACCCGGCTGGGCGATGCGCGACATGCCCGGCGCAAGGCCCATGAGCGGACCGGCCAGGATATTGGCGAGGATCAGGTCGTAGGGCGCCTTGGCGGTGATAACGTCGCTGTCGAGCCCTTCGGCAACCACGCCCTCGATCAGGTCGGCCACGTCGTTGTCGCGAGCATTCTCGACAGTCGTCGTCACGGCGATGGGGTCGATATCGGTGGCCAGGACCTTGAGGCCGGTCTTCTTGGCGATGGCGATGGCAAGCACGCCCGTGCCGGTGCCGATATCGATGACGTTTACCGGTTTTGCGCGTTCGAGCACGCGGTCGATGGCTTCGAGGCACCCGGTGGTGGTTTCGTGGTGGCCGGTGCCGAAGGCCTGGGCCGCGTCGATGCGCAGGCCGATCAGCCCTTCGGGGACCGGCGCCGTCTCGTGGCTGCCATAGATATAGAAGCCGCCCGCGGTTACCGGCTGCAGGCCTTCGAGCGACTTGGCGACCCAGTTGATTTCCGGATCGATCGCCTCGATGGCGAAGTCGACATCGCCGCCCAGCACTTCGCGCGCCAGCGTGTTGAAAGCTTCCACGTTGGCCGGGCTTTCGACCGTGGCCTCGAATACCCATTCTCCGGTCTCGACGTCTTCATGGGCGGACGCGGTGAAAGCCAGGTCCTCCCGTTCCATGACGGCATCGACCAGCGCATAGGCCTGATCCTTGGTAAGGGCGACGGAAACCTGGTCGACGGTCATTTGAGGCTCGGTGCTGTGGGAAGCGCCGTTCATGCAGCCTCGGGGCAGGAGAGTCAATCGGAGGAGGGCTATCGCCGCGCCCGAGTTTAGGGCTCAGGCCCTCCTGATAAAGCTATCCAGCACCTTCTTGCGACCAGTCTGGAAATCGATGGTCAGCTTGTTCCCTTCCAGCGCGGCGATTTCGCCGTAGCCGAACTTGTTGTGGAACACGCGGTCGCCGACCTTGTAGCCCGAACCGGGGCCAAGATCGACCGAGCGGGCGACGAGTTCGCCTTCGATGGTCATCGGCCCGCCGCCCTTGCGCTGGGCTTGCTGGGCCCGCGCGCGCTGCCAGCCCGGCGTTTCATAGACGCTCTCGAAGGGATCGACCGACTGGAAGCGATTGGCGGTGCGCCCGCCATAGCCATAGCCGCCATAGGACGAGCCGGTATCCTTGACCTCCACCGCTTCGGGCGGCAGTTCGTCGAGAAAGCGCGAGGGGATGGCCGATTGCCAGAGGCCGTGGATGCGGCGGTTCTGCGCGAGGCTGATACGCACGCGCTTGCGGCCGCGCGTAATGCCGACATAGGCAAGCCGTCGCTCTTCCTCGAGGCCGGCGCGTCCGCCCTCGTCGAGCGAGCGCTGGTGTGGGAAAAGTCCTTCCTCCCAGCCCGGCAGGAATACGGTGTTGAACTCGAGACCCTTGGCCGAGTGCAGCGTCATGATGGAGACGGCATCGTCGGATTCGAAACTGTCGCGGTCCATGACCAGCGCCACGTGTTCGAGGAAACCGCCCATGGTTTCGAACTCCTCCATGGAGCGGATGAGCTCCTTGAGGTTTTCCAGGCGCCCGGGGCTGTCGGGAGATTTGTCGTTCTGCCACATCGCCGTGTAGCCGCTTTCGTCGAGCACCTGCTCGGCGAGCTCGGCATGGGGGATGGTCCGCAGGCGCTCGGACCAGTCGTCGAACTGGCCGACGAGGTCACGCAGGGTGGTGCGCTGCTTGGGCTTGAGCTCTTCGGTTTCGATCAGCATGCGCGTGGCTGAAAGCAGCGGCACGTTCTGATGGCGCGCGGCGTCGAAGAGAATCTTGAGCGTCGAATCGCCTAGGCCCCGCTTGGGCGTATTGATGATGCGCTCGAAGGCGAGGTCATCGGCCGGTTGCGCCACAAGGCGGAAATAGGCCAGTGCATCGCGGATTTCCTTGCGCTCGTAGAAGCGCGGGCCGCCGATGACGCGGTAGTTGAGGCCGAGGGTGATGAAGCGCTCTTCGAACTCGCGCATCTGGAAAGACGCGCGCACCAGGATCGCCATCGAATTCAGCTCTTCGCCCTGGCGCTGGTATTGCTCGATTTCCTCGCCGATATGGCGAGCCTCTTCCTCGCTGTCCCAGACCGAGATGACGGCGACCGTTTCGCCCTTTTCGGCGACGTCGGTGTGCAGCGTCTTGCCCAGGCGTCCCTCGTTGTGTGCGATGAGGTGGCTCGCGGCCGAGAGGATATTAGCGGTCGAGCGGTAATTGCGCTCCAGCCGGATGACCTTGGCGCCCGGAAAATCCTTCTCGAAGCGCAGGATGTTGTCGACCTCGGCGCCGCGCCAGCCATAGATCGACTGGTCGTCGTCGCCCACCACGCAGATATTGGCTTCGTTCGCCGGGCGCCCCTGAGCCAGCAGGCGTAGCCAGAGATACTGGGCCACGTTGCTGTCCTGGTATTCGTCCACCAGCATGTACTTGAAGCGATGGTGATATTCCTCGAGCACTTTCGGGTTCTCGCGGAAGAGCCGGATACATTCGAGCAGCAGGTCGCCGAAATCGGCGGCGTTGAGGGTCTTCAGGCGCGCCTGGTAGTCGGCATAGAGCTTGGTGCCCTTGCCATTGGCGTAATAGCCGCTTTCGGCTGGCGTCACGTCCTTGGGCAGCAGGCCGCGGTTCTTCCAGTCGTCCAGCATGCCAGCGAACTGCCGGGCCGGCCAGCGCTTCTCGTCGATGTTCTCGGCTTCCAGAAGCTGCTTGATGAGGCGGATCTGGTCGTCGGTATCGAGAATGGTGAAGGCGGGCTTGAGGTCCACCAGCTCGGCATGGCGGCGCAGGATGCGCGCGCCGATGGAGTGGAACGTGCCCAGCCACGGCATGCCCTCGACCGATGAGCCGACGAGTTTGGCAATGCGCTCCTTCATCTCGCGCGCGGCCTTGTTGGTGAAGGTCACCGCGAGGATTTCCGCGCCGCGGGCGCGGTGGGTCGAGAGAATGTGCGCGATGCGCGTCGTCAGCACGCGCGTCTTGCCCGTGCCGGCGCCCGCGAGAACCAGCAGCGGGCCCTCGGTCGTCAGCACGGCGTCGCGCTGTTCCTCGTTGAGGCCCTGCAGGTAATCGGGCGCGCGCCGGCCAAGCTGGCTGGTGATCGGGCCTCCTGCGGACGGAGCGAGTCTTTGGGGTTCAGCGGGCATGCGGGATTGACGAATCTCTTTTTGTTCTCATTGGGCAATATAGGAGCCGAAGGCGCGAATGTATATGCACGCGGTGTCCGGAAGGCTTGCCAGCGGGCACCATGGCCTTCAGGATTGAGCGATGATCGATTGGGAACTCGCCATCGCCACCGCCGTTGCTTTTGGCGTGCTGGTTTTCATCCTGCGCTGCCTGTGGGTGCTGCTGTTCGCTCGCGTCGAAGGCGAAAAAGTGGAGCCCACCGAGATTTCCGTGGTCGATCTCATTCCTTTCCAGAACCACGACAGCGATCGTTAGGCCGGAAATCAGTGGCACAGGGCAGGGACCCTCTGTCGCAGTCATGGAACTGTTACATCGCTGTCACGTGCCCGTAGCGCGCGACCCCTAAGCGGGCCTCCATAGTCACAGGAGGGCTCCCTTATGCAAACTCAACGTCTTCTGCCCGCGCTGATGGCAGCGCTGCTGCTCTCGACCGCACCCAGCATGGCGGCGCAGGTCTTCAATCGCGTTTCGAGCTTCCCGGTTGCGCTCAACAATCCGCAAGCCGAGGCCACGTCGTCCGAAATCATCACGGCGACCGAAGATGGCAATACGCTCGTCTATTCGGACAGCCCCGCCGGCGGCATCGGCTTCGTCGACATCACCGATCCCAAGGCGCCCAAGGCGCTCGGCTTCCTGGCCCTTGATGGCGAGCCGACCTCGGTGACCATCATCGGCGGCAAGGCCTATGTCGGCGTCAACACCTCCGAGAGCAAGGTGAACCCCTCGGGCAAGCTCGCGGTCGTCGATATCGCGACTCAGAAGGTCGATACCAGTGTCGATCTCGGCGGCCAGCCCGATTCCACCGCGCATAACGAGGCAGGCACGCTTGTGGCCATTGCCATCGAGAACGAGCGTGACGAAGAGCTCAACGACGGCGCCATCCCGCAACTGCCGGCCGGCTATGTCGTCATTCTCTCGGTCAAGGACGGCGTTCTCGATCCGGCCAGCCTCAAGAAGGTCGATCTCACCGGCCTCGCCGCCATCGCTCCGGAAGATCCGGAAGTCGAATTCGTCGATTTCAACGCCAATGACGAAATCGCGGTGACGCTGCAGGAGAACAACCACATCGTCATCATCGACGGCAAGACCGGCATCGTGACCGCCAATTTCCCGGCCGGCACCGTTTCGCTCGAAAACGTCGACACCAAGAAGGATGGCGCGCTCAAGTTCACCGGCAAGATGGAAGACGTGGCCCGCGAGCCCGACGCCATCCACTGGCTGGACAACGACCGCTTCGCCATCGCCAATGAAGGCGACTGGAAGGGCGGCACGCGCGGCTGGACCATCATGAACAAGGCCGGTGACGTGCTCTTCGAGAGCGGCCCGTCCATGGAATACATCGCCGCGCAGATGGGCCATTACCCCGATGCCCGCAACAAGAAGGGTGTCGAGCCGGAAGGCCTCGAAGTCGCCAAGTTCGGCGATGATACGCTGATCTTCGTCGCCCAGGAGCGCTCCTCACTCGTGGCCGTCTACAAGGATACCGGCGCCGAGCCGGAATACCTGCAGACGCTGCCCTCCGGCATTGGCCCGGAAGGCTCGGTCGCGATCCCCTCGCGCAATCTCTTCGTCACCGCCAATGAAACCGACCTGCGCGCCGATGGTCTCGCCGGCTCGCATGTGATGATCTACGAGCGCGCCGAAGGCGAAGCGAACTACCCGCAGATCATCTCGGACCTCGATGAAGAAGGCCGTCCGCTCGGCTGGGCTGCCCTTGGCGCCCTGGTCGGCGATGCCGAAAAGCCCGGCATCCTCTATGCCGCCAGCGACAGCGTGCTTTCGGCGCAGCCTTCGATCTACACCATCGACGCCACGGCCAAGCCGGCCCGTATCACCAAGAAGACCGTGGTGACCCGCAATGGCGACCCGGCCCAGAAGCTCGACATCGAAGGCATCACGCTGGATGGCAAGGGTGGCTTCTGGCTGGCCTCGGAAGGCTATACGGAAAAGCTCGTCCCGCACGCGCTCTATCATGTCGACGCCGACGGCAAGATCATCGAGGAAGTGGCCTTCCCGGCCGAGCTTCTCGCCAATGAGGTCCGCTTCGGTTCCGAAGGCATCACCGCCGTCGGCGAGGGCGACGACCTGACGCTCTGGATCGCCATCCAGCGCGAATGGAAGGATGACCCGAAGGGCCAGGTGAAGCTGCTTGCCTACAAGCCCGCTTCCAAGGAATGGGGCGCCGTGCGCTACCAGTTCGACACCCCGGCCGAGGGTGCCTGGGTCGGCCTCTCGGAAATCACCGCCCACGGCGACTACGCCTACATCATCGAGCGGGACAACCAGCTCGCAGACAAGGCACAGCTCAAGAAGCTTTTCCGCGTGAAGCTCGCCGACCTGCAGCCGGCCAAGCTCGGTGGCGAGCTGCCGGTTGTGGCCAAGGAAGAGTTCCGTGATTTCATCCCGGACCTCAAGGCCAATAACGGCTATGTCGTGGACAAGGTCGAAGGCTTCGGCATCGACGCCAATGGCGTCGGCTATGTCGTGACCGACAATGACGGCGTCGCCGACTCTTCGGGCGAAACCTTCTTCTGGTCGATCGGCGAAGTGAAATAATCGCGCGACAAGCAAAAGTGCGTGAGAGGCCGGGTGGAAACGCCCGGCCTTTTGTATTTGGGGATGGGCGTCAAATTCTCGCCTTGAGCGGCGCTCATGCGGGGTGACGGAAGATGGCGACTTCCATAAACTCCCGCAAACTTGGGGTGACTCGGGCGCTGTGCTGAATCGTATCTATATCGTCGTGGGGATCCTGGCGATCCTGGCTATTGGAGCGGCATTCATCGTGCCGCGCTTTATCCAATGGGGGGATTATCGCGACCGCATGGAGGCCATGGCGACCGAGGCGCTCGGCACCCAGGTCAAGATACTGGGCGATATCAACTTCAACCTCCTGCCTGCGCCCCAGCTCGAATTCGCCGATGTCGTGGTCGGTCCGGCCGACAAGCCCGTAGTCACGGTCGGGCGGGTCAAGGCCGACTTCTCGCTCGTCGATTTCCTGCGCGATCACTACCAGGTCACCAATCTCGTGCTCGAGCGGCCGGCGCTCAACATGGCGCTCGACAGCAACGGCATCTTCGTGAGCGGGCTGAACCTCCCCGAGAAGGTCACCACCTCCAATATTTCGGTCAGCAAGGCCAATGTCGTCGGTGGCGTGCTCAATGTGTCCGACGCCCGCACGCAGGACGTGATGAGCATTAGCGAGCTCGATGGCGAGCTCAAGCTGCAGGCCCTGCGCGGCCCCTTCGCCTTTGCCGGACGCGGCGCCGTCGGCCAGGAGCGCTTTGCGCTGCGCGTGACGACATCCGCGATGGACAGCGACGGCTCGACCCGTCTCACTGCATTTGCGCAACCGGACAATAAGGCGTTCTCGCTCGCCGCAGAAGGTCTCTTCCTCACCGGGCAGGCGCCGCGCTTCAATGGCGATATCACCTATCGCCGCGCGCCGCCGCCGGCCGACCGGGCAGAAGGCGTGCGGGGCGATCTGGTACTCACCAGCAAGGTCGAGGCCAATACCGATCAGGTGCAGTTGACCTCCTTCACCCTCGTGCCCGACGAGAACCGCACCGGCACGCGGCTCACCGGCGCTTCGGTGATCCGCCTGGGCGAAAACCGCAATTTCGATGCGGTGATCTCCGGCGGTGTCGTGTCGCTGCCGCCGCGCGACGCGACCAAGGAGGAGGGCGTGCAGCCCTACGAGCTGGTGCGTCTTTTCGGGGAATTGCCACCTCCGCCGGTGCCGCCGCTGCCGGGCAAGATCACGCTCGATCTGGCCGAACTCGACCTGCGCGGTTTCAGCCTGCGCGACGTCAAGCTCAGCGCCTCTTCCGATGCCAAGGGCTGGACCGTCGACAATCTCGGCGGCCGGCTGCCTGGCGATACTCAGGTCAAGCTCAGCGGACGGCTCGATGCGGTCGAGGATCGCCCGAGCTTCGCAGGCCAATTGGCGATCACGACCAGCCGGCTCGACGCTTTGGCTGCGCTCTGGCGCAAGCCCACGGACAACAACCCGCTCTTCAATATGCCCGCCGCCTTCGAGGCCGGTGTTGCCCTAGACGGCGACGACCTGCGCTTCACCGACGGCCGCTTCACGCTCGATGAGGGCGCGCACAAGCTCTCCGGCTCCGTCGGCTTCGGCCCTGAACGCCGCGTCGATGTCGTCGCCGATTTCTCCGATCTCTCGGCCGGCGACAGTGCCGCGCTGGCCGCCCTCCTGCCGGATACCGGCGCTGGCGGCGGCTTTGCCGTCACCTTCCCCGAAGGCTCGATCACAGCGAGCGCTGCCTCGGCCAAAGCCTTCGGTATCGATGGTCGCCAACTGCTAGCCAACGCCTCCTGGGGACCCGATGGGCTCGAAGTGAAGCAGTTCGCCGCCCAGGATTTCGGCGGCGCCCGGCTCGACCTCACCGGCAAGCTGGCCGGTACCCTGGCTGCGCCGGTGATCGCCGCAGGCGGCACGGTCAAGGTTGCCGCTGCCAATGCGCCTGTCCTAACCGCACTTCAGGACGCGCTCGCCGTTCCTGCGTCGGTCCGCGCCACGATTGGCAGGGCGCTGCCCGCCGATCTCAAGGTTACGCTGGAGCCGCCCGTGGGCGATGGTGCGCAGGTGCTCACCGTCACCGGCACGACCGGTGCTGCCGATCTCGGCTTCTCCGCGCAATTGCGCGAAGGCATCAGCAAGGCCCTGACCGGCCCGGTTTCAATCACCGCCGAACTTGGCGCCACCGATGCAGCCGCCCTCACCGAACAGCTCGGGCTTGGCCAGACCGGTCTCTTCCCTAACGGGCAGGATGTGCGGCTGCGCGTGGTGCTCGATGGCTCTGTGACCAGCGGCTTCCAGACCAACGTTGCCGCCAGTGGCGGCGGCGACAGCGTCGAATTTGCCGGTCGTCTCGATGCCGCCGATATCGAAGCCCTGAAGGGCGAGGGCGAGGTGAAAGTCGCGCTGGCCGATGCCAGCGGACTTGCCGATCTTTTCGGTGCCGGCGGCGTGCATCTCCCCGCCATGAACGGCTCCGCCAAGGTCGCCTTCACCGGCGATCGCAATATTGCCGTCACCGATATTTCCGGTACGTCCGGCGCACAGGCCTTCAGCGGCCAGCTCAACCTCTCCCGGCAGGGCGTCCTGGGCAGCGTAACCGGCGACATCAAGCTGGCTTCCGCCGATGCGTCCGCGCTCGCTGCGATCCTCGGTGGCCCGGCCGCGCTGATCCGTGCCAGCGACAGCGTCTGGCCCGATGGTCCCATCGCGGTGGGGCAGGCACCGCGCAATACACGCGGCGATGTTTCCGTGTCCGTGCCCAGCCTCGATGTCGGCGGCAAGGCGCCGTTGACCGATGCGCGCTTCAACATCTCGTGGGACGAGAGCAATGTGCGCATGCGCGATTTCACGGCGAACCTTGCCGGCGGCACCGTCGGCCTCGAACTCGGCGTCTGCTGCAGCGGCGCCATCGCCGAAAAACAGGTAACTGGCCGCGTAAATCTTCAGAACGTGGCGCTCGACGCCCTCCTGCCCGAGGCCTCCGCCGCTGCACTTGCCGGTACGATCACGGCTGGCGCCCAGTTCAACGGCACCGGTGACAGCATCCAGACCGTGCTCGGCTCTTTGGCAGGCGAGGGGAGCTATACGCTTGACGGTCTCTCCATCGCGCGGCTCGATCCCAAGGTGTTCGAGACGGTGGCCGGCCTCGACAACATCCTCGAACTTGAGCCCGATGCGCTCAGTTCCATCGTCGCCCTGGCGCTCGATCGCGGTCCCTTCACCGCGCCCAAGCTCGCGGGCGCCTTCACCATTGCCGGTGGCACGCTGCGCTCGCAGAACCTTTCGGCGGAGAGTGGCAAGGCACAATTGTTCGGCGGCACGTCGGTGCGCCTCGCCGACCTTGGTCTCGACGGCTCCTTCGCCCTGACGCCCACCGAGACGATCGACGATGCGGGGCTCATTTCGCCCACCACCTCGCAGGTCAGGGCGGTGCTCTCGGGTTCGCTCATGAACCCCGAGCGCACGCTCGACCTCGGCACCATGGTCGATGCCATCAAGGTTCGTGCCTACGAACTGGAGGTCGACCGCCTCGAACAGCTCCGCGCCGAGGATGAAGCCCGCCAGAAGGCCGCTGCCGAGGAGCGGGCCCGAATGATCGCCGAGCAAAAGCGCCTGGCCGACGAAGCCGCGGCCAAGAAGGCCGCCGAAGAAGAGGCTGCCCGCAAGGCCGCAGAGGACGCCGCGCGGACGGCAGCGCCGCCACAGACCCCGGCGCCGAGCACCGATATCAACGGTGGCGGGCTGTATCCGCCGTTCGACCTGCAATTGCCCCCGTATCAGGGCCAGCAGTAGGGCTTAGTTCGGGATCGCAGACTCGCCCTCTCCCCTTGAGGGAGAAGGGACTGCGTATCTGGGTTGATAGTCATCGGCCACTGTCCGCACCCCACCCACGGAACTTCCCCGGCCGCAGAGCCGGGGCCCACGGATATCTCCACTCGGGTGGGGCGGTGCAATAGGCCCCGGGTCTTCGCCCGGGGAAGTACGGTGGTGGGGATGGAGTTGCGTTCAGCCAGCCGCCGCAGCAAGGGTGCGGTTAGGTATCCTGCATGGTGCTTGGCTAAGCCAAGAGCACCCGCTCACGAACCCCCAGCCTGATACCACCGCAACACCGCCACCCGCACTGCGGACGACAGGTTCGGCTCATCGCGCCCCTCATCGATATCCCGTATCACCGCCGCCAGCGGTAAATCCCGGGCAGCGGCCATTGCCTCGAGTCCTGCCCAGAATTCGGGTTCGAGCGCGAGGCTCGTGCGGTGGCCGGCGATGGTGAGGGAGCGCTTCTGCAAAGCGCGCGGTCAGGGTTTCTTGCGGAAGGCGTCGAGGCTGACGACCTTTTCGGCCGAGCCTTCCGCCGCGACCACGGGGGCCGGGACGGGTGCGATCTCGTCGCCCTCTGCTTCGATTTCCTCGACTGTTTCAGCCGCGAGTTCGGGCTCGAACTGCAGTCCGAACTGCACGGAGGGATCGAAAAAGCCCTTTACCGCCGAGAAGGGAATCACCAGCGTTTCTGGCTGGCCGTCGAAGGAGAGGCCGACCTCGAAACCGGTTTCGGTGACCTTGAGGTCCCAGAACTGGTTCTGGAGGACGATGGTCATTTCCTTTTCGTACTGCGCGAGCAAACGTTCGGACAAACGCACGCCCGGCGCGCGGGTGACGAAGGAGATGAAGAAGTGATGTTCACCGGGCAGGCCCGTCCGCGCGACTTCGGACAGTACCTTGCGGACGACGCCGCGCAGCGCTTCCTGAGCCAGAATGTCGTAGCGGATGAGATCTTCGGCCATCGGCGCGCCTTGTCGTACTAAGAGAGATTCGGAGCACCCATACAGCCCAAACAGGGTGCACAATTCAAGCGCAAACAGCGAGAGGAAGTGCAGGCTTCTGTTGCCAGGTGCCTGCGGACCCCGCCTGTCGCCCGGCTAGGAGCGGAGGACTTGAATTCCCAGTGCTAGCACCGCATTACGCGGCGAGAGCGACCGGAGCCTTATGGTTGTCATTAGCAACTATAAGTTTTGGACCGATAACGGTGGTACCTCACCGAGCAAAAGCAACCCTTTACGCCCTCGTCGATCCTGTTTCGCCCCCATGCAACCCGCCGGAGCGGGAGGAATTGGTGGAGGCGCCGGGTACTGCCCCCGGGTCCGATGGGTTTATTACGATAACCGTTTATCGCCATAGCCGTTGCCGGCACGTTCTATATAGGGGCGGCGGCGGCGCGATGCAAATGAATGGCGGCGCACAATTGGGGATTGTGACCAGCCTAGTTGGTGTCGCTCTTGATGTTCCCGCATTCGAGCTCGGAAAGCGCCTTTTCGTAGCGCGCCTTCATGGCCGGATGCGGCGGGGCGAGGCGCACGACGGCGAAAACGTCGTTCTGCGGGGATTCCACGATCAGCAATCCCTCGGCGATATCGAGCTGCTGTTGCGCCAAAAGCCGTGTTTGCGCGGGGTTGAAGATACCCAGGTCGAGGTTCTGTCCGATGCCGTCGCGATTGGTGGTCGAATAGATGACGGTACCGGCGCGATTGTAGACCGCGATCGACCAGAAGGCGTCGGGCAGGGTGCCTGAAACCACGCCGGGGCCCGAGGAAAGGTCAACCTGGCAGACCGCATAGGCCATGTCCGGATCGAGCCGCAGCGGGTTGGGCTCGCCCAGTGCCGGCGCCGGCAGCACGACGGCTTTTTCCACCGCGCCAAGCGCCGTGATGCGCGTCCAGACGTCCTGCGTGGCGAAGATCGGCAGGGCCAGGATCACGACGATATGGATGATCCCGCCCAGCACTGCGCCGGCCAGGAGCCAGAGAAGAGTGCGGATCATGCGCACGCCTCCCGGTCGATGATGGGCAGCGTGTCCGCGCCCGAGCCGACGCCGCCGAAGGCGGAGGTGTCGTAGAGCGTCAGCGCCAGCGAGAACGGGCCGTTGCCCGTGATTTCCAGCCAGTTGAGTGGCGAAAGCGCCTTGCCCACGAAGATCGTTGCGGTGCCGTCTTCGTTGCGGGCGAGACGCGTGCTGTGCATGGTTGCTGCTGCCTCGTCGCGCGCGATGTTGGCGCCATCGGGCGCCTCCGCTACCAGCGTCCAGAAACTCGCGACCGGGGTCGTCCCGTGCACGCGATAGGTGCAGGAGCGATCGAGCGGGCGGCCCGTGCTGTCGTTGGTCGCGACGAATTCCAGCCCCTCGCTCTGGCCGAGCTGCAGCGTGCCGGCGCGGGCGATATGGGCGCGGGTATAGGGGTCGGGCGAGGGCGAGCCGGCGGCAGGCCAGGCGGCCCAGGGCCCGATGCGATAGGCGCCGAAGAGACGGCCATCGGAGAGCGCGAACCAGCTCAGGCCGAAGCCGACGGTGAGCGCGACCGCAAACATCAGGATCAGATGGGACAGGAAGCGCACGCGTCAGTTACCCGGCGTCGATTGCGACACGACAAGCGTAGCCCCGCCGCTGGCACCCTGGAGCGTGCGCAGCGTATCCCCGAGCAGGTCCGCCACTTCGAGCAACTTGTCGGCAGCGGCCGGCTTGAGGCCGGGCGGGCGCTCCTCGACCGGGGCGACGGGCGCCGTGGGTTCGGCTTGCGCCACGATGGGCTTTTCGGGCGTGAAATCGACGCCGAACACCGGCTTGATCTCCACGTTGGTGTGGGCATAGGCCATGAACTTCTGCCAGGTCATGGCCGGCAAAGTGCCGCCGGTGAGGTTGTTGGTGGGCCGATAATCATCGTTGCCGAACCAGACGGCGGCCACGTAATTGCCGGTAAAGCCGCAGAACCAGGCGTCGCGGTAGGAGCTCGTCGTGCCCGACTTGCCGACTGCGGGCACACCCGGAATATCGGCGCGGCGCCCGGTGCCCGAGGTGACCACGGCGCGCATCATCTGGTTCATGTAGGCCACGGTCTGCTCGGAGAGTATGCGCTCGCGGTGGGCTTCCGGGTCCGCTTCATAGACCAGGTCGCCGCGCAGCGTGTTGACGCGGGTGATGCCATAGGCGGGTGTCTTGTAGCCGTCATCGGCGAAGACCGAATAGGCCGAGGTCATGTCGAGCACGCTCACCGAGGCCACGCCCAGCGCCAGCGAACGGGTCACCTCGAAATCGTTGGTGATGCCCATGCGGTGCGCCATGTCGGCGATCGGCTGGCGGCCGGTCTTGATCGAGAGCGTCACCGGCACCGTGTTGATCGACTGCGCGAAGGCCGAGATCAGCGAGATCTTGCCCTTGTAGTTGCGGCCGTAGTTCTGTGGGCACCAATTGCCGATGCAGACAGGATGGTCGTCGATCGTCGAGGTCGGCGTGAGCCCCAGATCCTCAAAGGCCGTGGAATAGACGAAGGGCTTGAAAGCCGAGCCCGGCTGGCGGTTCGAGACGATGGCGCGGTTGAACTGGCTCTTGCCGTAGTCGAGCCCGCCGACCATGGCGCGGATCGAGCCACTGGGCTCGGTCACCACCATGGCCGCTTCGGTAACCTTGTAGGCGGCGCCCTGTTCGCGGATGACCGAGGTCACCGCGTCTTCAGCATAGGATTGCAGCACCGGGTCGATAGTGGTGCGAACGATGAAATTGTTGTCCGACCGGCCTGAGACGATGGTCTTCACCTGTTCGAAGGCCCAATCGAGGAAGTAGTTGGGCGAGTTGACCTCGGCGATCCGGTCGACGGGCGTTGCCGGGTTGCGGCGGGCGGCCGTTACCTGGCCCTCGGTGAGGTAGCCGGCATCGACCAGGTTGGAGAGCACCTGGTTGGCGCGGCCGCGTGCGGCGGCGAGGTCGACATGCGGAGCGAACTTGGTCGGCGCCTTGTAGAGGCCGGCGAGCATAGCGGCTTCGGCCAGGTTGATGTCGGTCACCGGCTTGCCGAAATAATATTCGGCCGCCGCCGTCACGCCGAAATTGCCGCCACCCATATAAGCGCGGTCGAGATAGAGCTTTAGGATCTGGTCCTTGGTGTAGTGCGCCTCCAGCCACAGGGCGAGGAAGGCTTCCTTGATCTTGCGCTCGAGCGTGCGCTCGTTGGACAGAAACAGGTTCTTGGCGAGCTGCTGGGTGATCGAGGAACCGCCCTGCAGCGAAGCGTCGCCCTGGGCGTTCGAGAAGAGCGCGCGGGCAGTGCCCATCACGTCGATGCCGAAATGGTCGTAGAAGCGCCGGTCTTCGGTGGCCAGCGTCGCCTTGATGAGGAAATCGGGCAGCTTGTCGAGCGCCACCGAATCGTCGCTGCGGATGCCGCGTCGGCCGACCTCGTTGCCGTAGCGATCGAGGAAGACCACCGAGATATCCTCGGCCTTGTTGAACTGGCCGGAGGCTGTGGCATCGAAAGCGGGGAGGGCGAGGGCGGTCATCAGCACGAGGCCGATGCTGCCCATGGTCAGGGCGTCCGAGAACAATTCCACGAAGAGGCGCTTGAAGCCGGAAACGCGGAAGATGGACATGAAGTCGCGAAAGCGCGTATAGCCGCGGCCGAGCGACTGCCACGTCTCGTAGAGAGTGGAATCCAGCCAGGCATCGGCGGCCAGCATCCGGCCCTTCTTGGGGCGCTTTTCTTTATGATAGAACGGATCCTGCATCCGAAGTATCCCTCTACGCGCCCGTGCCTTGGATTCTCCCGGTTTCGGCCACATTGGCAAGGCGCTCGCTGGATTATGATCGGCGGCTCGCGAGCGCAAGTGCAAAGCCGCCATACCCTAGAGAATTGACGTTAACGACATGCCCTTCTGGGAAGAAAAATCGCTATCCGAGATGAACGAGGCCGAGTGGGAAGCACTCTGTGACGGCTGTGGCCGCTGCTGCCTCGTCAAGCTCGAGGACGAGGATAGCGGGCAAATCATCACCTCCGATGTCCGCTGCAAGCTTCTCGATGGCGATAGCTGCACCTGCACCGACTATCCCAACCGGCAGCAGCAGGTGCCCGACTGCATCAAGCTCACGCCGGAAAATGTGTTGGAAATCCCCTGGATTCCGCGTACCTGCGCCTATCGGCGCCTCGCCGAAGGCAAGGGGCTCGCCTGGTGGCATCCGCTGATTGCGGGCGACATGCAGGCCATCGAGGATGTCGGGGTTTCCGTGCGCGGGCGTACCGTCAGCGAGCTCGACGTGCAGCCGGGTGAGTGGGAAGACCACGCCGTAGACTGGCCAGAATACGAGCCGCCCGAGGAAATCTGAGCAGGTAAGGCTGCCTTTTGAGACGGAGTGCCAATAGCGGGGACGTCTGACCCATCACGAGGGCAGGGCACTGCCGCTATTGTCGGGACTTCCACGGCAGGAGTTTCCGATGAGCGCGACTTTCTGGAATTACTTCTGGTACATCGCTTCGACCTTCCTGGTCTTTGCCTATTTCATCCTCGTGATCTTCGTCTTCGCCGACATGCTGCGCGACCGGACCATGAGTGGCTGGGCCAAGGCGGGCTGGACGATCTTCCTCATCATCCTGCCGTTCCCGATCGCCCTGGTTTACCTCATCGTGCGCGGCGACAGCATGCAGCAGCGCGAGGTCGAGCGTCAGCGCGCCTTGGCCGAGCGCGCCGACGAATACATTGTCAATGCCATCGGCAAGACCCCTGCCGACCGCATCGCCGCCGCCAAGAAGCTTTTTGACGATGGCGCGATCAACGAGGCGGAATATGCGCGGCTCAAGACGAAGGTGCTGGCTGGCGGGTAATGGCGCTCGTCGCCATCTAACATCTCTACTCCACCCCACCACCGTACTTCCCCGGCCGCAGAGCCGGGGCCCACGGATACCTCCACTCGGGCGGATGGGTGCAATAGGCCCCGGATCAAGTCCGGGGAAGTAACGTGGTTGGGCACATACCGAGCTCGAATCACGCGCACAATCCTGTGTGCAGGCGCCGCCGTCGCAATGCTCCCGCAATACTCCTCCGGCATCACCTCGCGGACCCAGCGGAATCCCCACCAAAACGCCTTTCCTCACCCCATTTTCTCCCGCTATTGACACTCTGTCTTAGTGTGTTACTAATGTACTACACTATGCAGGCAATACACATGAACCAGTGGAACGAGACCCAACCCATTTTCATCCAGATCCGGCAACGGATCAGTCAGATGATCTTGCGGCAGGATGTGAAGGAAGGTGAGGCGCTGCCTTCGGTGCGCCAGATCTCCGCCGATCTTTCGGTCAATCCGCTGACCGTGACCAAGGCGTACCAATCCCTCGTCGATACCGGGATTGTTGAAACGAGAAGAGGACTAGGCATGTTCGTGCAAGAGGGCGCGCGACCGAGGCTTTTGGCTCAGGAGCGCGAGAAGTTCCTCACCGAGGAATGGCCGCGGATCAAGGCGCAGATCAAGGCGCTGGAACTCAACATCGATGACCTGCTCAAGCAGGATGAAACCAAGGCAGGAGCACAGTCATGAGCAACGCTGTGAGCACTATTTCAGAGACGATTGCCTCCGAGCCGATCGTGCATGCGCGGGGTCTGCGCAAGCATTTCGGCAAGACGGAGGTTCTGCACGGTCTCGATTTCGATATTCCACCCGGGCGCATCTATGGCCTGATCGGCCATAACGGCGCCGGCAAGACCACCACGCTCAACGCCCTGCTCGGCCTCACCACCGCCGAGGGCACCATCCGGGTGCTGGGCAAGGATCCGTTCGCGCATCGCGCCGAGTTGATGGAAAACGTCGCCTTCATTTCTGACGTCGCCAGCCTGCCGCGTTTCCTGCGCGTCCGCGAGCTCTTCGCGCTCCTCACCAATATCCATCCGAACTTCGACCAGCAGAAGGCCCGCTCCTTCCTCGAAGGCACGGATGTGAAGATGGAAGCCAAGATCAAGCACCTCTCCAAGGGCATGATCGCGCAGCTTCACCTCGCCGTGGTCATGGCGATCGATGCGAAGCTCCTCGTGCTCGACGAGCCCACGCTCGGCCTCGATATCACCTATCGCAAGCGCTTCTACCGGCGGCTGCTCGAAGACTACATGACCGAGGAGCGTACGCTGCTCATCACCACCCATCAGGTCGATGAGATCGAGTTCATGCTCTCGGACATCATGTTCATCCGCGATGGCGAGCTGGTACTGCACATGCAGATGGAAACGGTGAGCGGCAAATATGCCCAGCTTATCACCGGCCCCGACCATGCCGCCGACGCGCGAGCACTCAAGCCCATCTATGAGGAAACCCGGTTCGGGCAGACGGCGATGGTCTTCGAGAATGTCGACCGCGAGCGCCTCGAAGCCTTCGGCCAGGTGTCCACGCCCACGCTCAGCGATCTCTTCGTTGCCCTGATGCAGCGCACGCCCAGCAATTCCGGAGCTGCCCAATGAAGTCGTTCATTGCCCTGATCAAGCGCGAATATCTCGAGCATCGGGGCGCGTTCCTCTATGGGCCGCTGATCCTGATTGGCCTGATGGTCGTCGGTACGGTGCTGCCGTTCCTCGCCGGCCGGATTCGCGCCGACTATTTCGGGGAAGAGATCGGGGGCACGCTCAAGTTCTACGAACTCGCCTTCATGGCGTCGATCGCGGGCTGGACGTTCTACCTGCTGATCACGCTCTTCTTCTACTACGCCGATGCGTTTTCTGCCGACAAACGCAATAACGCGATGCTCTTCTGGAAGTCGATGCCGGTCAGCGACCTCAAGGTGCTCAGCTCCAAGATGGTCGCCGGTCTCACCGTCTTTCCGGCGCTGATCTTTCTCGCCATGCTGTTCTCGGGGGCCTGGGCCTATGTCATGGCCCTCATGGTCCACTGGCAGTTCCCGCTCTTTGCGGCGCCCGATTTCATCGCCGCCGTCAACAGCTTCTGGCGCATTGGGCTGGTCGGGCTGATCTTCCTGGCGCTGGCGCTGCTCTGGATCGCGCCGTTCTTCGCCTGGGCCGGCGCGCTCTCGACTGCCGTCGGTCGCTGGGCGTTGCCGATGGCCGCGCTCATCCCCGGCATCCTCATCCTGCTCGAGAACGTCTTTCTCAAGGGGCAGGACGGCGGCTTCATCCTCAACTACCTGCGTTACCGCGCCGATTTCACCTGGGCACGCAATGCCGTGCAGAACCAGATCATCAGCCTGGCTCCGGTCGATATCGTGCGGTTCGTGAGTGACCTGCTGGCCCATATCGATTGGGTGCAGATGGTGGCCGGTTGGGCCTTCGTCGTGATCGTCATCGTCGCGGCCAGCGAATATCGCCGCCGCAAGCTCGACTGATCCTTCCCGTGCTGCGCTGGCCTCAGGGCCAGCGCACGCCCGTCATTTCCTCCGAAACCGTCCAGAGCCGCCGTGCGATTGCCGGGTCCTTGGCCCGATCCACTGGTTGCACCAGCGTGGGATAGCCCTTCATCTCGTTGCGACCGTCCGGTCCGTAGAACTGGCCACCTTCGACGCCCGGCGCCGTCGCGGCATAAAGCTGGGGCAGGGCGCCCATTTCGGGCGGCTGCGCCATGAAGGCATTGCCGAACTTCAGCAGCCACGACATGAATCCGGTAGGTCCCGTCGACTGCAGGTTGGTCGAGGCATAACCGGGATGCGCAAGCACGCTCTTGATTGGCAGCTTTTCCGCCCGCAGCAGTCGGTCGAGCTCCAGCGCGAAATAGACATTGGCGATCTTGGACTGAGAATAGGCGCCCGAGCGCGAATAGGTTTTGACCGCGCCCAGGTCGTCGAAATGGATATGGCCGCTTTTGTGCAGCCCTGAACTCATCGTCACGACCCGCGCGTCCGCACTGCCGGCAAAGGCCGGGAGCAGTTGCAACGTCAGTGCGAAATGGGCCAGGTGGTTGGTGCCGAACTGCAGCTCGAACCCCTGTTTGGTTACCCGGCGCGGCGGCATCATGATGCCGGCATTGTTCATGAGCACATCCAGCCGCCGTCCGCTCGCGACGAACCCGCTGGCGAAGGCCGCAATCGAATCGAGATCGGCCAGGTCCGCCAGCGCCAGCTCGACCTTGGCGTCCGGCACGGCCGAGAGGATTGCTCGTCGCGCGCTCTCGCCCTTGGCGGGGTCTCGCACGACCATCATCACATCGGCGCCATGTCGCGCCAGTTCGAGCGCCGAAACGTAGCCCAGCCCGCTATTGGCGCCGGTGATAACGATGGTGCGCCCGGTCTGATCCGGAATATCGGCGGCGGTCCAATGGGCCATTGTTCATTCCTGTTGCGTTCGGTGCTATCTAAACAATGTTAAGTCGTTTATCTTAACGCTGTAAAGATGCTTGATGATCCTAAAATGAAACCGGCTCCCAAGGCGCCCCGCGAAAACTACCATCACGGCGATCTGCGTGGCGCGCTGATCCGTGCCGCCGACGCCATCCTCGCCGAGAGCGGGGTGGAGGGTTTCACCCTGCGCGCCGCGGCCCGTCGCGCCGGCGTCTCCCCGGCCGCCCCCGCCTACCACTTCTCCAGCGTCCGCGGCCTCCTCACCGAAGTCGCCATCCTCGGCTACGAGGAATTGCAGCGTCACATCGAGATCGACGGCTTTGCGGGCGACGATACTGCGCTGCTGCGCCGCCAGGCTGCCGGCTATGTCCGTTTCGCGCTGACCTATCCCGGCCGCTTCCGCGTGATGTTCCGCCCGGATCTGCATCTCGTCGAGGACGAGCGGCTGCATCAGGCGGCGTATGCCGCCATGGGCCAGCTTGCCGCCACCGTCTGCCGCCGTGCGCAATTGCCGCTGTCGCCCCGACCCGAACCGCGTGCCGTCGCCGCGGTTCTTGCCGCCTGGTCGCAGGCGCACGGCATTGCCCAGCTTTTCCTCGATGGCAAACTCAACGGCTTTGCCGGCGCCACCACGCCGCAGGAGGCGGCCGATCGGCTGCTCGATGACGTTCTGGCCGAGGCCTGGCCGGAGCGCGGCCATAAATAGGGTTCCCTTGCCGGGCGACACCCGTTAAGAAGCCGCTCCTTCATTCCCCGACCAGCTTTGCGGTAGCGCCATGACCCTCACTTGCGGCCTCGATTTCGGCACGTCCAATTCCACCATGGGTGTTGCCGCCAATGGCGTGCCTCAATTGCTGGCGCTCGAGGATGGTCGCCAGACGATTCCCAGCGCCATCTTCTTCTCGTTTGAGGATGACGTGACCTATTTCGGGCGCAAGGCGCTGTCCGAATACGTCACCGGCGCCGATGGGCGTATCATGCGCGCGCTCAAGAGCGTGCTCGGCACCAGCCTCATCAACGATCGCACGCGCATCAAGAAGCACCAGGTTGCCTTCACCGATATCCTTGGTCTCTTCATTGCCGAGCTCAAGCAGCGCGCGGAAACCGCCCTCGATGGTCAGATCGAACAGGTCGTCGTTGGCCGTCCGGTTCGCTTTGTCGATGACGACGACAAGGCCGATGCCGAAGCGCAGGACCAGCTCGAAGCCGCCGTGCGCAAGCAGGGCTACCGGCATGTCGAGTTCCAGTTCGAGCCCATCGCCGCCGCCCTTGACTATGAGCGCTCGGTGATCCGCGAGGAGCTGGCGCTGGTCGTCGACCTCGGCGGCGGCACGTCCGACTTCACTGTCATCCGGGTTTCACCCGAGCGCGCCAGAGCGACCGCGCGTGCGCAGGACATCCTGGCCACGGCCGGCGTCCATATCGGCGGCACCGATTTCGATCGACTGCTTTCCATGGGCAAGATCATGCCCATGCTCGGCTACCAGACCGAGACCGCCGATCACAAGCGCGTCCTGCCCTCGGCGCCCTATTACGACCTGGCCACCTGGCACCGCATCAACCGGCTCTATAATCCCAAGACGCTGGCCGAACTGCGCAGCACCCGCAACGAGGCCGAGCGTCCCGAGCTCGTCGAGCGCATGATCGACATCGTCGAGAACCGCCTTGGCCACCGCCTCGGCGCCAGCGTCGAAGAAGCCAAGATCGGGCTCTCAGATGCCGAGCAGGTGCGTTTCGCCTTCGCTGCCCATGAGCATGACCTCGAAACCGAGATCACCCGCGCCGATTTCGATGCTGTCCTCGAAAACTCCGTCGCCCGCATCAAGGCCACCATCGACGCCACCCTGCAGCTCGCCGGTATCGAAGCTCCGGCCATCGAAACCCTGATCCTCACCGGCGGCTCCACCCTCGTCCCTGCCATCGTCGCTGCCCTCGCCGCGATGTTCCCGAAGGCTCAGACCGTGCGCACGGACGTATTGGGAAGCGTGGGCCTGGGCCTGGCGCTGGATGCCTCGCGGCGGTTCCAGGGTTAGTCCGCCGACCTAAGGCCTCCCCGATCACTCTTCCCCGGCGAAAGCCGGGGCCCATGGAATTATCCCTAGGCTCCGAACCCCAGCCTTGGCCGGAGGAGGCGTGGGAGTTGGGCGAACAAGCCAGAGGGGGGCGGTCATAGAAGGGCCGGCCAGGACCTCCCTCAACACTCCAACCGCACCCCCGCGTATCCACCACCCGCGATCCGCGTACAAAGCTCGCTCCACTCGCAAGCCGAGCACGCCTCCCGGCTTGTTCCTCTCGCAAACGCCTTCCGCATCCGCTCCACCAGCGCTGCTGACAACCCGATCGTTTCCCCCTCAACCAGCCGTCGCCCAACGATCTCGCTCACCGCAAGCGTGGCCAGCCGATCCCGCTCGACCACGCTCTCCTGGTGGCAATGCGGCTCCGCGCCTTCCAGCAGCGGCGCGCAGACATCATCCGGCCCGGCGACGAGTTCTATCTCTTCTCCCGCCGAGAGCCGGGCGACGATACGGTCGTAGTTGGCGGTGAAGGCCCGGGAATAGCCTTCACCGACATAGGTCAGCATGCACAGCAGGTGATGTGCGCGCAGCCGAACCGTCACGAGCGCGGCGCCCGGATGGTGTCGACGCCCTTGAGGAGCGCCGCATGCAGGCCTGACTTGAGGATGGCGCCCAGGATGAACGGCGTCACACCGGCAGCCAGCGCCGCCTCGGCGCCGATGATCGTCGCCAGGTAGGCCCAGCCGGCCACCAGCGCGAGCGCATTACCAAGCAGCGCGGCCGCAAAGCTGCGCACGAAATTCGCGCCGCTCCAGCCGCGCTCGGCCAGCCAGCCAACCATGGCCACCATCACCGGGAACGACCAGAGGTACCCAGCCGTCGGTCCCACGAAATGCATGGCGCCACCCGAGCCTCCCGAAAGCACCGGCAACCCGATCATGGCCTCGCCCAACCAGGCAATCACCGTCAGCGCGCCCAGCCGCCAACCATACAGCGCCCCGACCAGCGTCAGCGCCAGCGTCTGGATCGTCATCGGCACCGGCCCGATCGGCACCTCGATCTGCGACGCCAGCGCCAGGAACAGCGACCCGGCCACAACGGCCGCGGCCTTGACCGCAAGCGGCCGATTCCCAAGCGAAAGAAGGTCCGCATTGCGGGTAGGGGAGGAATTGATGCTCGGCATTCGAGGCTCCTGGATGAATTATAGATAATTTGGTTGTATGATGTGGGTAGGAGTCCAGATAATCTATTATTTGGCAAGGGCGGATGTGAGGTTGTGGAAAATTGGGGATGGAGATGTTGGGAGAGAGGGTGACTCGATCGGAATTGGAGCTATCGGCTCTGGCGGTTAGAGCTGGTGCCATTCCGGAGGTAACAGCGACCGGCATTTGCGAGAGGCGGCCACGCTGACAACAGCCCACAACCAGGCATTCAGGTTACAAACCCGCGCCCGTGCTAGCACGTCTCCCTCCCCCTTGCGGGGAGGGGACAGGGGTGGGGGTGAGCCAGGGGCGCTGTGGCTCTCCGTTCGCATTACCACCGCTTTCCTGACTCCGTCGCCTCCCCCTTGTGGGGAAGGATCGAGGGGGTGAGCCCAAGCTCCGTGTTCGAGACACCCCCACCCCTATCCCCTCCCCGCAAGGGGGAGGGAGACCTGCCGGCGCAATCACGCGATACGGCTCGCTTCGCGACCTTTGCCTGATCGTCGTTCCGTTCTCACCATTTCCATCTCCTATCCTCCCGGTTTCCTCACCGCACCTTCCACCTTTCACCTCCCTCACCCCACCACCGCATTTCCCCGGCCGAAGAGCCGGGGCCCACGGATCCCTCCACTCAAGTGGAGCGGTGCAATAGGCCCCGGATCAAGTCCGGGGAAGTAAGGTGGTGGGGGTGAGAACGAGGGTGGCAGGAGAGCCAGGAACGATCGTGCCAAAAAACTTATCCCCACCCCCATCACCCTCCCGCATACTCCTTCCCATCCCTCCGCCAACGGCGAGGCACAGTACGCAGTGCCGCGGCGGCTGGCGGCAGGACTGGATGCAGATAAGGTCGACACCTGCATCTCGCCCTGCCGCCAGGTTCTGGGAGTTGGGGGAAGCCCGGGGGCGCCTGGGCTTACGGCCTAAGTGTGACGTGACCGGCCCGGAGTGCGCTCGCGGGCAACTTGCGTGAACGGGCTTGTCGAAACCTCAAACGCTCAAGGGGCGAGGCCATGCCTCGCATATCGCTAGCAAACATAGACTTGAGGCAAACCTCGCCCCGAGCCGCCAACGAACCACCAGCAAACCCGACCGGAGCAATCCGAGCCGGCACCTAGGTGCGTCTACTCGATCCCTCGCCCCGCCACGACATAATCGGCCCGCGCCCGCGGGTTGGTGGCGAGGTAGAGATCAGCGCTGGGCAGGTAGAGTTCGCGCCAGTTGATCACGTCGGAATTGCCGTCGCGCAGCGTTCGCGCCGCCAATGCGCTGGCGCGGTCGCTCTCCACGAACAGGCGCAGGTCGTAGTGCGGCGCCAGCAACGGGTCGAGTGTCGAGCAGCCTTCCACGATCACCGGGCCGCGCCGCACGAGCGTGCGCATCTGCCGGCTGAGGCGTCCGGTTTTCCAGTCGAAGGGCTGGTAGGTGCATTGGCCGTCGCGCTGGAGGTCGGTCACCGCCTGGCGGAAGGCGTCGATGCGGAAATAGGGGAAGGGGTAGGCCGGCCCCATATGCCTGCTGCGCAGGCGCCGGGGCAGCACGAAATCGTCGAAATGCAGGATGTCGAAGTCGAAGGCATCGGCGAGGCGCATGGCGAGTGTCGTCTTGCCCGAAACCGGCATGCCGTCGATGGCAATCAGTTGCGCGCGTTCGAAGCGGTCGCGCAGGACAGGGGCGACTTCATCGAAGCGCAGCAAGGCAGGTCCTCCTGCGTCGATGATCAGGCCTTTCCGTCGTGAAGGCAATTGCCCATCGCGTTAGGGTTCGTACTCAATAAGTTCCGGCGCCCCAGAGCGCCTTATCTTCCTATCCGAAAGATTTCAACGGAAACGCCGTCCGTCTGCCGCGCCACAACCACTGAACTTCCCCGGCCGCAGAGCCGGGGCCCACGGGTTCCTCCACTCGAGTGGAGGGTGGCAATGGGCCCCGGATCAAGTCCGGGGAAGTCCGGTGGTTGGGGAGGCCATCGCAACCTCATCTACCGGCGAGTACGGACCCTAGCCCTGGATCGAAAACGCTTCGCGCGTGGCACCGGAAGCCAGTCGCACCGGGCGCTGGCCGATCCACTGCACGTGCCGCGCTAGAATCGAGACCGCATTGTCGATCTGCCCGGCGCGCAGCGCCGCCAGGATCGCGCGGTGATCATGGTCGGTGCGCGTTTCCCAATCCGAGCGCCAGGTGGCGAAGAGAAAGCGGGCGCTCATGGCGTGCAGATCATCGATGGCCGCGAGCAGCCGCGGCATGTTGCAGGGCGTGACGATGGTGCGGTGGAAGGTGCGGTTGGCCTCCTCCCAGGAGCGGACGTCGCGGGAGCGGTCGCCGGCAAGCGTCGCCTGTTCGGCAGCGTCGAGGATGGTCGGGGTGAGGCGCGGGGCGGCATGGCGCAGGGCCAGGCTCTCCAGCGCGGCACGCATCTCCGCCACCTCACGCACGCTCGATAGATCGAAGGAGGCAACCCGGACGCCGCGGCGCGGTTCGCTGATCGCCAGCCCCTGTGCCTCGAGCCGCCGGAAAGCCTCGCGAACCGGAACGTGGCTGGCGCCGAATTCCTGAGCGATGTGATCCTGGCGCAGCCGGGCACCGGGCTCGATGTCGCCGGCCACGATGCGTTCGGCAAGGGCCCGGGTGATCTGCCCGGCTATTGTGTTGTCGCGTTCACCACTCATGAATTGTAGATAATCGGGGCGGTGATGCCTGTCGAGGACTGGCGGCTCAGCGTCCACCGCTCCATTTCATGCGCATGTAGACCCCACCGGCTTCCAGCTCGTCGAGCATCTGGTTGAGCCGCTTGAGTTGCGTCTCTTCGCGGGCCGCCTTGTTGATCCACATGAGGTAGTCGTTGCGCTGGTAGGCCGGCCGCTCGGCATAGCGTTCGACCAGCCCTCGCTCCTCCAGTGCCAGCCGCACGAAATCGGGCATGGGCTGGAGCGGGCGCGCGAGCCGGTCGGTGGCGGGCGAGGTGGTCTCAATGGACATGATCGTCTCCTTTGCCTTTGGCGCGGTGGCGGGCGACCTTGGTGAGGTTGCCGCAGCGGGCCATCGAGCACCACTGGCGGCGGCCAGGGCGCGAGTTATCCACGAACATCAGGGAGCAGGTAGGATTGGCGCATTCGCGGAAGCGCTCCACCCGGTCCGTGCCGAAAAGGTGGATCGCCTCGCGCGCCACGGTTGAAAGGACCTGCGCGAAGGCGGCGTCCCGGTTCCATTCGTGCCGTCCGCCATGCCAGCGCGGTACGAGGTCGGGGAGAGCGGCGGTTTCCTCGATGAGCGCGATGTCGGCCGCGCCCGGCACCTTGTGCTCCACATGGGCGCGCGCGGTGAACCAGAGCGCTTCGCGCAGCGCGCGGGCGGCGGCGAATTCGGTTTCCGTCACCGAAGGGCGGAAACGCAGGTCGGGAGAGGCCTCCGCCCAATCAGCGAGGTCACTGGGGGAATGCCAGCTTTCCCAGCGCGAGCGCCAACCCTCTCCGCCCGTCTGGGCGAAGTCGATGGCGAGCGAGCCGCCAATGAAGATGAAGCGCGGTGGCCAGGGCATTTGTGTAACCTCTTATACAGGTTACAGTGATCGGGCAGCGCGAAGGAGTCAAGCGCCGCGGCGGTGCGGCTTGGGGAATGTCGGGTTTGGGGAGGCAAGTAGCGCCAGAATCGTCTAGTGTCGGCGGCATGAAAGCTTACCAGCAATTGCTCAGCGATATCCTCGAGAAGGGCGCCGACAAGTCGGATCGCACCGGCGTCGGTACGCGCTCGCTTTTCGGCTACCAGATGCGGTTCGACCTCTCCGAGGGCTTCCCGCTGCTGACCACCAAGAAGCTGCACATCAAGTCGATCGTCTATGAACTGCTGTGGTTCCTGCGCGGCGATACCAATGTGCGCTGGCTGCAGGAGCGGGGCGTCAAGATCTGGGACGAATGGGCCGATGAGAACGGCGATCTCGGCCCGGTCTACGGCTCGCAATGGCGGAGCTGGCCGGCGCCTGACGGCCGCCATATCGACCAGATCGCCAATGTGGTGAACTCGATCCGCACCAAGCCGGATTCGCGCCGCCACATCGTCTCGGCCTGGAACCCGGCCGAGGTCGACGAGATGGCGCTGCCGCCATGCCACTGCCTCTTCCAGTTCTACGTGGCCGGCGGCAAGCTTTCCTGCCAGCTCTACCAGCGCTCGGCCGATACGTTCCTGGGCGTGCCGTTCAACATCGCCTCCTATGCGCTCTTCACGCATATGATGGCGCAGGTCACCGGGCTTGAGGTCGGCGACTTCGTGCATTCGTTCGGCGACGTGCACCTCTATTCCAACCATTTCGAGCAGGCGCGCGAACAGCTCAGCCGCGAGCCGCGGCCGTTGCCCAGGCTCACGCTCAATCCCGAAGTGAAGACGCTCGAAGACTTCACCTTCGAGGATTTCACCATCACCGGGTACGATCCCCATCCCCACATCAAAGCAAAGGTTGCCGTCTGATGTTGTCCAGGCTCGGATTCGCTCTGATCGTTGCGGTCTTCCCGGCTTCGGCCCTGGCCAATGACACCATGGCCCAGCTCGGCGTGGGCGGGCTGACCTTCCTCACCAACGACAAGATCGAGATGGCTTCGGAAGACCTCTCGATCTCAGCCGAACAGGTGAAGGTCGTCTACGAGTTCAAGAACAATTCCGATGCGGACCAGCGCGTGCTGGTGGCCTTCCCGCTGCCCGACATTACCGGCAGCGGCGACTTCATGGTCAGCGTCCCGACCGAGGATCCGGAGAACATCTTCGGGTTCGAGACCACCTTCAACGGCAAGCCGGTCGAGGCGACGCTCCACCAATATGTCTTCTCGGTCGGTATCGACCAGACCGAGTACCTCAAGAGCCTGGGCATTCCGCTCACGCCCTATGGCAACGACACGATCGAAAAGCTCAATGCGCTCCCGGACGAGGACAAGCAGGAGCTGATGCACCGCGGTCTCGTGATCCCGATGGAATACGATGCGGGGCAGGGTTGGCAGACGGACATGACCCCCGTCTGGACGCTCAAATCCACCTATAGCTGGGAAGCCAATTTCAAGGCCGGCGCGCTGGCCGAAGTGATCCACACCTATAAGCCGAGTGTCGGCGGAACAGTCGGGGTCTCCTTCCTCGCCGAGCCCTACGAGGACTACGATCCGGCCACGAGCTACAAGAAGGATTATTGCACCGACGACGCCTTCATCAACGCGGTCAAGAAGACGCTCAAGGACAAGAACGATCCTTACAGCGCGCCCTTCACCGAGAGCTGGATTTCCTACATCTGGTCGACCGGCAATAACTGGAGCGGCCCCATCGGTCGCTTCCACCTTACCGTCGACAAGGGCTCGCCGGAAAACCTGATCTCGTTTTGCGGCACCGACGTCAAGAAGACCGGCCCCACCACGTTCGAGATGACGGCGACCGATTTCTTCCCGCCCTATGACCGCGAGCTCGAAATCCTCATCCTCAACCGGCAGCAGCCGGAGTGATGTCAAAGGCGCTGGAGGAGCTTGCCGAAAAGGTCGGTCGGGTTTCCGACATCTACGCGACGCGCAACGACATCGCCCGCGATGATGACTGGTATGCCCTCAAGCTCCAGGAGGAGGTTGGAGAGCTCGTCAGCGCCTATCTCCGCCTCACTGGTCGCGGTCGTGCCAAGGGCGAGGGTCGCGAGGCGATCGCTGCGTCCCTTGCCGACGAGGCGGCCGATGTGCTCGCCCAATTGCTGCTCTTCGCTGCCCATAACGGCATAGACCTTGCTGCCGCGCTGGATCGCAAATGGTTCAGCTATCTCGATAAATCTCCAACCAGATCTCCTGCCTGATGTCCGTTTCCATTCGCCCCACCACGGCCGCAGACGCGCCGCTCATCATCAAGTTCATCGGGGACCTGGCGTCCTACGAGAAGCTGCTGCACGAGGCAAAGGCGACCGAGGCCGATATCGTGCGCGATCTTTTCGGGCCGTCGCCCAAGGTGTTCTGCGACATCGCCGAGTGGAACGGCCAGCCGGCCGGCTTCGCGCTCTGGTACTATACCTATTCGACCTTCCAGGGCCGGCACGGCATCTGGCTGGAAGACCTTTTCGTCGAGCCGGCCATGCGCGGCCATGGCCTCGGCAAGGCGCTGCTGGTCCATCTCGCCAGGCGCTGCCGCGCTGACAATCTCGGGCGGCTCGAATGGGCGGTGCTCGACTGGAACGAACCTTCGATCCAGTTCTACAAATCGCAGGGCGCCATCTTCATGGATGATTGGCGCCGGTGCCGGGTCACCGATGGCGCGCTGGAGGCGTTGGCCGGGCGATGACCATCAAGATCGCAATGATCGCTGCCGTCGGCAGCAATGGGGTGATCGGGGCCGGCAATGCCATGCCCTGGCGGCTGCCGTCGGATTTCGCGCACTTCAAACGGACCACGATGGGCAAGCCGCTCATCATGGGCCGCAAGACTTTCGAGAGCATCGGCAAGGCCTTGCCGGGGCGCATCAACATCGTTGTTACACGGCAGAAGGGCTATCAGCCTGATGGCGTTCTCGTTATCGACAGCCTCGATGCAGCCATCGATCACGCGCGCACGATTGCCGAGGCCGAAGGTGTTGACGAGGTTTTTATCGGCGGTGGCGGAGAGCTTTATTGCGAGGCCATGCCGCTGGCCGATCGCCTCTACATCACCGAAGTAGACCTTGCACCCCAAGGAGATACGGTGTTTCCGTCCATCGATCACAACGTCTGGGTGGTGGTCGATGAGCCCGAAGTGCCGCTCACCGGGAAGGATACTGCGTCATTTCGCGTAAAGGTCTATGAACGCCGCGCATAGCTCCGCATTGATCGGTCATAAGCGCTTCCCTATATAGTTCGGCAACCTTTTGAAAAGCGACCGGAAAGGAACGCGATGCCCTGGGACAATAATACGGGTGGAGGCGGCCGCAATAATAATGGCGGTCCGTGGGGACAGGCCCCGCAAGGCGGCGGACCCCGCCGGGGCGGCACTCCCAATCTCGAAGAGATTCTCAACCGGGGTCGCGACAGCTTTCAGGGTGGTATTCCGGGCGGACGCTGGGTCCTGATCGGTGGCCTTCTGGCCGTCGGCGCCTTCTGGCTGCTGAACTCGGTTTATACCGTGGACCCACAGCAGGTTGGCGTCGAACTGCGTTTCGGCAAGCCCAAGCCCGAGCTCGCCAGCCCGGGCCTGCATTTCATGGTCTGGCCGATCGATAGCGTCGAGAAGGTCAACGTCACCGAAAACCAGACGGAAATCGGCAGCGTGCCGGTGTCCTCGCGCCGTCCCGGCGCGCGCGACGAAGGCACCATGCTCACCTCCGACCAGAACATCGTGGACGTGAAGTTCTCGGTGCTGTGGTCGGTCGCCAACCCGATCGAATACCTGTTCAACGTCCGCGACGCTGACGACATGGTCCGCAGCGCCGGCGAAAGCGCCATGCGCGAAGTGGTGGGCCGCCGTTCGGCCCAGGCCATCTATCGCGAGGACCGCGCCGGTATCCAGGTCGAGGTGCAGCAGATTACCCAGCGCATTCTCGATGACTACAAGCTGGGCGTCCGCGTGAGCCAGATCGCCATCGAGAACGTGGCCCCGCCGACCGAGGTGGCCGATGCGTTCGATGAAGTGCAGCGCGCCGAACAGGACCAGGAACGTTTCCAGGAAGAAGCCCGGCAGTATTCCAATACGCTGCTCGGCGACGCCCGCGGCCAGGCTGCGCAGATGCGCGAAGACGCCGCGGCTTACAAGAACCGTGTCGTGCAGGAAGCCGAAGGTCAGGCTTCGCGCTTTACCTCGGTCTATGACGAATACGCCAAGGCCCCGGAAGTGACGCGCGAGCGTCTGTTCCTCGAAACGATGGAACAGGTTCTCGGCAGCTCGCAGAAAGTGATCGTGGACAAGGGTGCAGGGTCGGGTGTCGTTCCCTACCTGCCGCTGCCCGAGTTGAGGCCCAATGCGGGCATCACCCCGCCGGCAAACTCGTCGTCCACTACTCCTAGCGCGCAGGGGAAGTAAGCCATGAACCGTCTTGTCATTCTTGGCATTGCCGTCCTCGCCGTCATCTACCTGTTCTTCTCGTCGATCTATGTGGTCAACGAGCGCGAGCAGGCCATCGTCATGCGCTTCGGTCGGATCACGGACATCCACAAGGACCCGGGCATCTACTTCAAGATCCCGACCTCGATGATCGATACCGTGCAGGTGGTCGAAGACCGACTGCTGCGTTACGACCTAGCCAATATGCGCGTTCAGGTTTCGGGCGGTCAGTTCTACGTCGTGGACGCGTTCCTCACCTACCGTATCGCCGATCCGCGCCTCTTCCGTGAGCGTGCGCAAGGTGAGTTGCGGGTGGCCGAGCAGCGTATCGCCACGCGTTTCGACTCGGCGCTTCGCCAGGTCTATGGTCTGCGCAACTTCAATGCCGCGCTCTCTGACGAGCGCGCGCAGATGATGCGCGAAGCCCGTGACCTCATCCGTCCGGATATGGCTGAGCTCGGCATCGAAGTGGTCGACGTGCGTATCCTGCGTACCGACCTGACGCCGGAAGTTTCGGCTCAGACCTACGAGCGTATGAAGGCCGAACGTCTGGCCGAGGCCGCCCTGCTGCGTGCGCGTGGTAAGGAAGCGGCGCAGAGCCTGCGTGCTATCGCCGACCGTCAGGCCGTGGAAGTCGTGGCAGCGGCCCGCAAGGATGCCGAAGTGCTGCGAGGCGAGGGCGATGCCCAGCGCTCCGCCGTCTTCGCCGATGCCTACAGCAAGGACCCGGAATTCTTCCAGTTCTATCGCTCGATGGAAAGCTACCGGAACGCCCTCGGCTCGAACGGAACCACCATGGTGCTCTCGCCCGATACGGATTTCTTCCAGTATTTCGGCACGCCCGGTTCTTCTGCCAGCCAGCCGCCGGCTATCCCGTCGGTCGATGCGACGCCGGCTCCGGCAACGACGCCCGCACCAGCTGCGGCTCCTGCGGAGCAGCCTGCCGCGGCGCCTGCTCAGTAAGTCTGCGGGATTTATCCCCCCACTTATCAACCCTCCCCGTTTCGTACGGGGAGGGTTTTTATTTGCGGTTGGTAAGGCGGGGAAAACCAACCCGCTGCCACAATGGCAGGGAGGGGGCATGCTAGAGGTTCGCGCGGCTGGCATGGCTGGCCGATTGTTTTCTTGAAGCGCCGCTGCCGCTACACTGGCTGCAGTGGGCTCGCCGGGAGGTTGGTAATGAGGTTTGCCCGGGCGGCACTCTGTGCCCTGTTGTTCGTCAGCGCTGTCACGCCCTTCGCCCAGCCGACGCTCGCTGCGTCGTCGACCGCGCAGGGGCCGGCTTCGGTCGCCGCGCTCGCCAAGCAGCTTTCGCCTGCCGTGGTCAATATCGGCACTTCCCGCCACGTCCCGGGCGGGCCGGGCCTGCCATTCCCGCAGGGTCCCGATGGGTCACAACTCGATGACATGCTCGATCACCTCAATCCAAATGATGGCCTTGGTCCGGAGGCTGAGCAGGAAGCAGAGAGCCTCGGCTCCGGCTTCATCATCAAGGCCGATGGCCTCATCGTCACCAACAACCACGTCATCGATGGTGCCGAGGAAATCCAGGTATTCCTTACCGACGGTACCCGCCTTCCGGCCAAGGTGATCGGCACCGACGCCAAGACCGATCTGGCGGTGCTCAAGGTCGACGCCGGGCGCGAACTGCCGTTCGTCGAGTTTGGCGATAGCGACACGGCTGAAGTCGGCGACTGGGTGATGGCAATCGGCAACCCATTCGGCCTCGGCGGCTCGGTGACGCTCGGCATCGTTTCGGCGCGCAACCGCGACATCAATTCCGGGCCCTACGACAACTTCATCCAGACCGACGCAGCCATCAACCAGGGCAATTCCGGCGGCCCGCTATTCGACATGGATGGCAAGGTCGTCGGCATCAATACGGCGCTGCTGGCCAGTGGCGGTTCTTCGATCGGCATCGGTTTCGCCGTCGCGGTCAACCTCGCCAAGCCGGTCATCGATCAACTCGTCGAGTACGGCGAGACCCGCCGGGGCTGGCTCGGCGTCGGTATCCAGGAAGTCACCGACGACATCGCAGCAAGCCTTGGTCGCCACAACACCAACGGCGCTCTTGTCGTCGATGTCACCGAGGGCGGTCCCTCCGATGGCGTGCTCAAGGAAGGCGACCTCATCCTGCAGTTTGACAACAAGCCCATCGAGCGCATGCGCGACCTCCCGCGGATCGTAGCCGAGACCGATGTCGGCAAGGCCGTAGAGGTCAAGATCCTGCGCAACGGCAAGGACGAGACCGTCAAGATTTCGCTCGGCCGGCTCGAAGTCGGCGAACAACAGATCGCCGAGGCCCAGCAGGAGCAGCAGCCGCCCCCGCCGCCAGACGCCCCCGAGGACAATATCGGCCCGGCGCCCGGCCTTCCCGAACTGGTCGGCTTCGACGCCGGTCCGCTCAGCCCCGAAGTCCGCAAGCAATACGGCATCCCCGATGACGTCAAAGGCGTGATCATCACTTCGGTGACCAGCAAGAGCAACGCCGAGGAAAAGGGCATGATCCCCGGTCTCGTTGTCAGCGAGGTCAACCAGCAGCCGATCGAAACGGTAGCCGGCGTCGTGGAAATGGTCAGCGCCGCCAAGGAAGCCGGTCGGCCGGCCGTGCTGTTCAAGGTGACCGATGCGACGATGACGAGCCGGTTCATCGCGGTGCGGGTGCGGAACTAGCTTCGTCGCTCCGCTCGGGCGAGGCGCAGGCGGCCGGCTGTTATTCCGGTCGCCGGATCCGGTACACAACATGCTGCCGGAGGGGATGTCCTTCGGCGATCTTGGGGTGAGCAAAGTCGTCATCGGGATCGCGCCGCATGCCGATCTTCTCCATCACCCGCTGGCTCGGCGTGTTGATCGCCGCCGTATAGGCAATGACTTCGGGAAGCCCAAGCTCCGTCCAGGCATAGGCGAGGCAAGCCCGAGCGCCTTCAGGCGCCAGACCCTGGCCCCAATACGCTTTATCCAACTGCCAGCCGATTTCCACCAGCGGATGGCCAGGGATCGTCTCGACCATGAGGTCGGACAGCCTTCCCAGGCCGAGGAGGCCGATCAGCTTGCCGTCAGCCCTGTGCTCCACGGCGCCGAGGTGAAAGCCGAACTCGGCTGTCCTGGCGATGGCGTTGTCGATCTGGGCATTCACCTCTTCGGGCGTAGCCGTGCCGGGGTAGTACCGGCGTACCTGCGGGTCGCCGAGGATGGCAGCCAGTGGCGCGCGATCGCGGTCTTCCCAGGGGCGGAGGATGAGGCGTTCTGTTTCGAGTCTCATCGGACGAAGTCTTCGTCGGAATAACCCTGCAGGTAGAGCAGGGCGGTGAGGTCGCCGTGGTCAATCCGTACATGCGCCTGCTCGGCGACCACCGGCTTGGCGTGCAGCGCCACGCCGAGCCCGGAGGCGCGGATCATGTCGAGGTCGTTGGCCCCATCGCCTACGGCCAGCGTATCCGCCTGCGACAGCCCGTGCTCGGCAGCAAGGGCGTTGAGGCGGGCGAACTTGGTCGTCTTGTCGACGATGGGCTTGGTCACCGTGCCGGTGAGTTTATCGTCAGCGAATTCGAGGACATTGGCCGTTGCTTCGTCGAAGCCGATGCGCTTGGCGATGTAGTCGGCGAAAAAGGTGAAGCCACCAGAGATGAGCGCCGTATAGGCGCCATAGGCCTTCATGGTGTGCACGAGCGCGCGGCCGCCTGGCGCCAAGGTGATGCGCTCGCGGCGGATCTCTTCGATCACGGCCCGCTCGAGGCCCTTGAGCAGCGCGACGCGGGTATCGAGGGCCTGTTCGAAATCGAGTTCGCCGTTCATGGCGCGGGCGGTGATGTCGGCGACTTCATCCTTGATGCCGAGGGCATCGGCGAGCTCGTCGATGCATTCCTGCTCGATCATGGTCGAATCCATGTCGGCAATAAGCAGCTTCTTGCGGCGGTTCTCACTGGGCACGAGCGCGGCGTCGATGGCGCGATCCTTGATGTGCAAACGCGCGGTTGCGAGCGGATCGGTTGACTTCGGGGCGATGATCTCGCAGGCAATGCGCTGCGTCAGCCAGTTGACCTCGCCGCCCGTTTCCTTCTGAACAGCGGTCACGAGAGCGCTGTCGAGAGCAGGATCGGCGGGGTTGGCGATGAGGCAAAGGACCGACATTGGGCACCCGGAAACGATGAAGGATTTTAGATGAGCGGAGCGCCTCAACGGCGAGCGGTGTTGATAGCGGGTCCGACTGCCAGCGGCAAGTCGGCGCTGGCTTTGACACGCGCCAAGGAGACCGGAGGCCTCATCGTCAACACGGACGCCATGCAGGTTTACGACGTCCTGCGGGTTGTCACCGCGCGTCCGAGCGTCGCCGACGAGGCCGAGGCAGAGCACCGGCTCTATGGCTTCGTGTCACCGGCGGAGCGGTTCTCAACTGGGGCGTGGGCGAGCGCAGTTGAGAAACTGATTCAAGAAACCGATCCTGCGCGCACTTTGATTTTTGTAGGCGGCACAGGACTTTATTTCGAAGCGCTCACAAACGGATTCGCGGAAGTTCCGGCTATTCCGGCCGAGATCGTGGCCGAAGCTGAGAAAGAGATTCAAGGACTTGATGCAGAGAATCGGGCGCGCCTGGTCGCCGAGCGGGACCCTGAAATAGCACGCCGGCTGCAGGCGCCTGACCCTCAGCGGGTGGTGCGCGCCTTGGCCGTGCTGAAGGCTACGGGGCGGTCGCTCGCCAGCTATCAGGATGCGGCTCAGACGGGGTTGCTCGAAGGGTTCGAGCTCGAGCGGCTGGTGCTCAATCCGGATCGCGATGTGTTGCGTGTGCGGATCGCGCGACGGTTCGAGACGATGTTCACGGGCGGCGCCGTCGAGGAGGTCGAGGCGGTCATGGCGATGGACCTCGATCCGGCGCTGCCAGCGATGAAGGCGATCGGCGTGCGCGAGATCGCCGACGTCATCGCGGGACGGATGGATGAGGCCGAGGCGATCGAACGCGCGGTGATTGCCACCCGGCAATATGCCAAGCGGCAGCGCACCTGGATGCGCAACCGCATGAGTGATTGGACCTGGATCGCTGCCTAGGCGTCGATCTGCTCGCGCAGCTTGTCGAACCGGATGAGATTGAGCCGTTCGCGCATGGCGAAGCGGGCTGTCAGCACGATGGCGACGAAGGACAGTCCGGCGGCGAGGCCGCTCCAGATGCCGACGCCGTGCCAATTGAGCACGAAGCCGCAGAGATACGCCACCGGCAGGCCGACGAGCCAGTAGCCGACGATTGCGATGATCATCGGGACCTTGGTGTCGTTGAGGCCACGTAGGGCTGCCGCCGCGATGACCTGCGTGCCGTCTGCGAGCTGGAACAGCGCCGAGACGATGAGGTAGGTGGCGGCGAGGCCGACGGCGTGGACGTTGATCTCGTGGGTGGGGTCGAGGAAGAGGCTTACGAGCTGGAGCGGAAACAGCAGGAAGATCGTGCAGGTGATGCTTTCGAAAACGAACGTCATGCCGATCGAGGACCAGCCGGCCTTGCGGATGCCTTCGCGCGAGCCGCCGCCATAGGCGAGGCCGACGCGGACGGTCGTGGCCATGGAGAGGCCAAGCGGCACCATGAAGGCCATCGAGGTTATCTGGAGCGCCACGGCGTGGGCGGCGACTTCGTCGGTGCCTAGGAGGCCCATGAGGATGGCAGCGGCCGAGAACAGGCCGACTTCAGCCATGACGGTAAGGCCGATCGGGGTGCCGATGCGGAAGATTTCGCGCAGGCGTGCCCAGTCGATGTTAAAGAAATTGCCGAACATATTGTAGCGGCGATAGCGGCGGTGCCAGACGATGTAGCCCAGCATCATGAGGAACATGATGAGGTTGACCGTGGCCGTGACCGTTCCCGAGCCTTTGAGTTCGAGGCGGGGGAAGCCGAAATTGCCGAGCATGAAGCAGTAATTGAGGCCGGCATTGATGAAGACGCCGAAAATGGTGATGACCAGGATCGGGCGGGTGACGCCGTGCGCGGAGAGGAACGAGCGCAGCACGATGATGCCAAGCGCGGGCAGGAACAGCCAGGCGGCGTGATGGACGAAGTCCTGTGCGAGGTCGGTCGCTTCGGGATTCTGGCCCAGGGCCAGCAGGATTGGCTTTACCTGCCAGACGACGGGAATCAGGACGGCCGAAATAACGATGACGACCCAGAAGCCGGTGCGCAGGGTGCGCTGGACGCTGCGCAGGTCACGCGCGCCGAGGGCCTGGGCGACCATCGGAGCGACGACGCCGACGAGGCCGATCGAGCCGATGAGGAACATGTTGAGGAATGCGGTGGCGAGCGCGCCACCGGCCAGGTATTTCGGCCCAAGCCAACCCATCATGATGACGTCGGAGGTGAAAAGCGCATTCTGGGCGAGCTGAGCCAGCACCAGCGGCCAGGCCAGCGCGAACAGCGCTTTGAATTCCACGCTCCAGCCAGAGCGCACGTCAACGGACGCCGGGACGGCGCTCGATTCCATTTGGGCAGTCATGAAAGGCTTCCTTATCGCGAGATGACCTGTAGCCGATGGCGCGTCTAGCTGCTACCCCCAGCCCCATCGGCAAGGACGGAGTTGGGCATGACGAGCGGCTATGGGCGAATCGCGCTGGGACTGGGCGGCATCATCGGCGGGGCAGGGGTGGCACTGGCCGCGGCGGCATCGCATGTGGGCGACGAGCACCTGCTGGGCGCGGCCTCGACGATCTGCCTGGCGCACGGACCGGCGCTGCTGGCGCTGGGGCTGCATGGCTTGCCGACGCGTGTGCTGAGGGTTGCGGCGGCACTTCTCGGCGTGGGAACGCTGCTTTTTGTTGGGGACCTCATCACGCGGTATTTTACCGGATCCGGGCTCTTTCCGGGTGCCGCTCCCATAGGTGGTGTAGGGCTGATCGGCGGGTGGATAGCTATAGTTTTTGCGAGCTTTTTAAACACCAAGTAGTTGCTATCTCGCAACATATTGACGTTTGCCCCATTTTTGACTTGTTTAAAGACGGAACCATTAAGGGCGAGCGGCATTGTGCCCGCACCATCCTAGGAGGGTCAAAAATGAAGAAACTACTCGTGATCGCGGCGGCCGTGCTGTCGCTCTCGGCCTGCACCAGCACGCAGCAGGGTGCTGCCGTGGGTGCAGTTGGTGGCGGCATCATCGGTGCTGCTACGACCGGTTCGGTCCTCGGTACCGCCGTTGGCGCGGGTCTGGGTGCGGTTGCCGGCGCGGCTATCGGCAAGGTCGCCGACCAGCCGGGCAAGTGCTACTACCGCAACTCGCGGGGCCAGGTCTTCATCGACACCTGCCCGCGCGGCTAAGTCGATCGGCCACCAGTTTACTGGTCTAGGCAATAGACAGACCCGGTTCCGGCCCGTTGGGCCGGGGCCGGGTTTTTCGTTTGCCGCGTGAATGTGCGCAACTTCAAGGGCCTCGGGCGAGTTGATCTCGCAATCGCAACAGAGGAGGCCCCGATGGACGCCCCGATCGAAGTCAGTTTCCGGCATTTCGAGCCAAGCGACCGCATTCGCGCAAAGGTCGAGGAACTTACCGGCCAGCTCGACAAGTTCGATCGCGAGATCATTTCGGGGCGCGTCATCATCGATGGCAAGAACAAGATCGGCCACAAGTCCGTGGTGAGCATCCAGGTGGAGCTCTCCTATCCGGGTGGCCTGGCGGTGGGTAAGCGCAGCGGCGAGTTTCCATCGCCGACCGGGCAGCAGACCTTCGACACGGCGCTGACCGATGCCTTCCACACAGCGGCAGCGCAGGTAGCCAATCATTTCCAGAAGCGGTCGCCACAGGACGTCAAGCAACTGGCGCACCAGCCCGAGCATGGCCGCATCGCACGGCTCGACACGACGGTGAGGAACGGCTTCATCGAAATGCATGACGGGGCGACGCTCTTCTTCTCGGAGGCAGTGCTCAAGGGGCGGTTCGATACGCTGGCCGAGGGGGATGAGGTGCTGGCGATTCCCTCCGACGAGGAGGGGCCGTACGGGCCGCAGGCTTCGGCGGTGAAACCCATCGGGCCGCTGGCGTAAGAGGGCTGGAGAAGAACATTTCGAAATGGCCACCTGGGATTGCTGGGTGGCCATTCTAGCTCAACGCCAAGGAGCGGGGACAAAGTGGCCCTGCGTGGGCGTTATTCCGAGACCCAGCTGTCGAAGCCGCCGGATTTGTTCAGGCGTGCAATCATGAAGCCGCCATGGGGGCGTGCGCGAATTTCGTAGTCGTGCTGGCGGCCGTCTATGGTGCGCCAGGTTTCAAGGCTCTGCTCGGCGCTTTCGCGGGTAGTCCAGACCCGCGGCGGCTCGCCTCCGCCTTCCCTGACGAATGCTGATGACATCATGCACCTCCGCGCATGAAACATGTGGTGCCTGCGTTCGGTTGCAAGGGTTTGTGTGCATCTAGTGTCTTGATAACGACGCAATACACAGCAATAATGGCAACACGTTTTCGTCTGAACTTGCGCTATCTGAACTTCCGGTTCGCCGGCGGCTAGGAAACCTCCTGATCTTGCGAACGTTTAAAGGCCTTGTCCGCGCGTTGCGGACGAGAAAACGCGCTGGCCCAGCAATCTGGCCGGCATCCAATGACAAGGGTTACCATGACCATCGGCACCGTTAAGTTCTTCAACACCACCAAAGGCTACGGCTTTATCGAGCCGGAAGATGGCAGCAAGGACGCGTTCGTTCACATCTCCGCAGTCGAGCGTTCGGGCATGACCACGCTCAATGAAGGCCAGAAGGTCTCCTACGAGCTTCAGGCCGGTCGCGACGGCAAGATGTCGGCGACGAACCTCAAGCCGCTCTGAGCCTAAAGGCACAGAAACGAGAAAGGCCCCGCAAGGGGCCTTTTGCATTTCCGGCATTTGCCGAGAAAAATCAGTGGTGCTCGAGGATCGGGTTCTGCAGGTCCATGAGGCGCTGTTCCATCTCGTCAGCGGTCTCGCTATCGAACCGGCCCATGCGGAAACCGGTGATGATCTCTGCGATCGCTGCGGCGCGCTTGCGGTAGATATCGACGTTCTCGCCGTCGAAGCGCTTGCTTGCAATGCGGGGCCAACCGTCCATTCCATCCTCCGTAGTCTAGTGGAGCAAGGCTACGAAAGGCAGGTTAGACCTTGTTGAGGGGATGGTTAGAATTTGGAGAGAAAGGCCTCAGGCCGATGCCTCTCCGCCAATCATGTAGCCGACGCCGCGCACAGTCTCGATGAGCGAGGGCAGACCGGGTTCGTCGATCTTGGCGCGCACATAGCGGACATAGACATCCACGATCTTGGTGCCCGGATCGTAGCCATATTCCCAGACACTGTTGAGCAGGCGCTGGCGGCTGACGACCTTGCCGGCATTGACCATGAGATAGCGCAGCAGTTCGAACTCGCGCACGGTCAGCGAGATCGGCTTTTCGTCCTTGGCGACGCGGCGCGATTGCGGGTCGAGAACGAGGGGGCCGATGCGCAGGACGCCTTCGTGATCGATATCGGTGCGGCGGCGGCGCAGGGCGTAGATGCGGGCCAGGAGTTCGTCGAAGGCGAAGGGCTTGGTAAGATAGTCGTCGGCGCCGCCTTTAAGACCCTCGACCTTGTCCTGCAGGCTATCCTTGGCGGTGAGCATGAGGATGAGAACGGGGCGGCGCTCCTCGCGCAGGATGCGGCAGACCTCCATGCCGTCCACATAGGGCAGCATGCGATCGAGGATGATGAGATCGAAGCTGTCGGTGCGCGCCCGCTCAAGACCGTCGCGGCCATCCTGCTCGATGCTGACCTGATAGCCTTCGGCGACAAGACCGCGTTCGAGGAACGAGGCGATGCGGCGATCATCTTCGACGATCAGTATCTTCATAATAAGCTAGCGTCCGGCGAGTGGCAGAATGTATTCGAGTACGGCACCGCCCTCGGGGCGGTTCCCCAGAGATATAGTGCCTCCATGGCGATGGAGAATATCTTTGGCGATGGCGAGGCCGATGCCCAGGCCTTCGTTCTCCAGCTCGTTCTCGTTCCGGCCGCGGTAGAAGCGCTCGAATACCCGCGGCTGGTCCTCGTCCGAGACGCCGGGGCCTTCGTCGGTGATGCGGATGGCGACGCTATCGCCGAGGAGGGCGGTTTCGACCCCGATGGTGCCGCCGGGAGGGGAGTGCTTGACGGCATTGTCGAAGCCGATCATCAGCGCCTGGCGGATGCGGCGGAAATCGGCTTCCACGCGGCTGCCGTCGTCGCCGAGATCGAGCTTCACCTTGGCTTCGCGCGGCTCGGCCAGCAATTCGGCTTCCTCGGCAGTGAGCGTGACGACTTCATCGATCCGGCCTTCGGTAACGACATAGGGCTGGTTCTCGGCATCAGCGCGGGCGAAGGCCATGAGGTCTTCCAGCAGGCGGCCGAGATCCTTGGCCTGACCCTGGATGCGTTCGAGCGACTGGCGCAGCTCGCCGGCATCGGCGGAGGAGCGCAGGGCGACGTCGGCTTCGCCGCGCAGCACGGTGAGCGGGGTGCGCAGTTCGTGGCTGACATCGGCGAGGAACTGGGTGCGGCGGGTATCGATGATTTTGAGCTGCTCGCTGACGCTGCGCAGCTCGGCGGTGCGGGCGGTGAGCTCGGCAGCGTTCTTCTCGCCGGAGGCGGCGACGGCGTTGAAGGCTTCGGCGAATTCGGTGAACTCGCCACGGTCACGGGTTTCGAGGCGCTGGGCGTAGTCGCCTTCGGCCAGGCGCCGGCCGGCGGCGGCGATCTCGTCCAGCGGGCGGACGATGGCGCGGCGCAGCAGGTAGCCGAGGGCGACGAGGCAGGCGAGGGCGAGGACGGCGAGGACGACGCCGGCGGCCCAGAGGCGGAACTGCCAGTCCTGGATGGCATCGAGCTGTTCGGCGACTTCGGCCCGCTCCTCCTGGAGGGCGCGGTCGATCTGCGGCTGGAGTTCGTTGGCGAGGCGGAAGGCGACGTCGCGGCTGAAGAGCTGGATACCTTCGACCTGGCGACCATCGCGCTGGAGGGCCAGGGCGCGTGTCGCGTTGAGATCGATGGAGTGATAGAGCTCGAGCATGCGCCGGTTTTCCTCGATCTCGGGCAGCTCGGCCTGTACCTCGCTGAGGCCGCCGAGGGTGGCGATCTCGTCGCGGGTGGCCTGGTTGAGGCGGGCGAAGACCTTTTCCATGTCGAGGCGGGCGGTCTTGAGGTCGTCGAGCTTTTCGCGGCCGAGCAGCACGGCATTGGCGACCTGCTCGCCGTAATTGTTGGCGCGGCCATCGAGATCGGCCAGGGCTTCGAACCGCTTGTGGACGCCATCGACGCGGCCGGCGAAATGGTCGGTAAGGCGCAGGGCGCTGGCCATCAGCGCGATCATCGCGACGATGAAGACGAGGCTCGCAATTTCCAAGGCGAGGATGCGCCGACGCACCGACATCTCTTCAGGACCTCCCCAGACCATAGGCAGATCACTATTGGCTAGGAGCCGCTGAGGGAAGGGAAAATCGTCCGGACGTGCCGAAGCGCCGTCGGGCCGGAGAGGCGCGGCGGTTCGCTTCGGTCGGTGGCTCGGGGCGAGGTCTGCCTCACGAACTAGTAGTAGAACGAGGCTCGCCTCGCCCGTTGCGTTGGGGTTCTACAAGCCCGTACACGCAAGTTGCCCGCGGGCGCACCCCGGGCCGGTCACGTCACACTTAGGCCGGAAACAGGGCGACCCCCATTTCCCCCAACTCCCCGAACCCGCTGGCGCAGGCAGCGTTCGCGAAACCGCTGCCCGATACCGCCACCGGCGCCCGACACCTCGTCAGTGCCGCCCTGTTGGCGAGGGATGCACAAAGGTTAGCATCGCCGGAAGGGGCGGGGAGAAGAAGCGCGCGGAAAACGGCAAGCCGTTGAGGACGTGGCGTTTCGGGGGCCGCGGGCGCGGTGCATAAGTGCGCCGCCCGATTGCCAAAGGGGTGGCGGCTGGTAGTCTTCGCGGCAGGGAGGACGGACGATGAGCATCGAATTTCTCATCACGACGCTGGTGGTCGTGGCTTCGCCGGGCACCGGCGTGCTCTATACGCTGGCCGCCGGGCTGACGCGCGGGGCAAGGGCGAGCGTGGTGGCGGCGTTCGGCTGCACGCTCGGCATCATTCCGCATATGGCGGCGGCAATCACGGGGTTGGCGGCGCTGCTGCATGCAAGCGCGCTGGCCTTCGAGGTGATCAAGTATGCGGGCGTGGCGTACCTGCTCTACATGGCCTGGCAGACGCTGCGCGAAAAGGGCGCGCTCAATGTCGAGGGCCAGAGCGCACCGCGCTCGGCGCGGCAGGTGATCGTCGAGAGCGTGCTGATCAATATCCTGAACCCCAAACTCTCGATCTTCTTTTTCGCCTTCCTGCCGCAATTCGTGGACCCGGGCGCGAGCGGGGCAGTGCCGAAGATGCTGGAACTGAGCGCGGTGTTCATGGCGCTGACATTTGGGGTGTTCGCGATTTATGGCGTGTGCGCCGCCGCGGTGCGGCAGCACGTGGTTTCGCGGCCGAGGGTGATGATGTGGATGAGGAGGACGTTCGCGGCGGCGTTTGTGGGGTTAGGGGTTAAGTTGGCGGTGACGAGCAGATAGCCTAGATGGCTGGCCACGGGGTGGGCGTATCGATTGCGGATAGCTTTCGGTACAATCCTTTAGCGCGTTCGAGGCGCCCATTGTCTGATTTTTCAGGCTTTCGACGACTGGTTTCTTCCCATGGGCTCGTAAAGCCTTCATGCGCCAAAAAGAGTGCGGTAGCTGCCAGCTCAAGTTCAACAGCATCGGCCTTTGCAGCCTCAGTAGCTAACTGCCGGCGAGCAGGTATCCCAGTGCTCCGCCCCTTTGATGCTTCATATATTGAGTAGGTGCCCCCCCAAGAGGCGGCATGTTCACTTTCTGCAATTAGCCCTAGCAAGTCTGCCTCATGCGCGGACGCGGCCAGTTCCTCGCTGAACGGTCCATAATGCTTGTAAGAAAAACTTATCCCTTCCTCCAAGCCAGTGGCCGTGAGCAAGTAAGCTATTTTCTGCAGACGTGTACGCCCTACTACTTTCCCACCGGCATCTAGAACAATGCTGGCTACCTGCTCTGCCGACACTTTTCTATCTCCCCCTTTGTGATCTTGGAAATATTTTCAATTGCATCATGATCATTGCGGTCAGTGTAGGCGCGGAACAACTTATAGGTTTGGAGGGACCGGACGACCGTAGACCTTTCCCCCAGATCAACAAGCGTTCCACCGGGCGTCCGAATGTTAATTCGATCCAGTGGGCCCTTCGACTCGCCGATCGATTTGTAAGGCGAGCGTTTGTCCTCATCGAGGAGGACGCGCGGACCTAATGAAGAATTTTTGGCACTCCATTCGGTTAACGCCTCCTTAATCGCTGCGCAGCAACGATCAATTTGATCCTTCAGATTCGGCGCTTCTGTGCTTTTAGGATCGAATGCATGCGTCACTTCGGCCCTGACATCACAACACTTGTAGAGCTTGCGATCCCTGATTCTGGAAGAGAGCATGGAAACCAATTTGTCTTCGGCCTGGCACATCTGACTTAACGCGCCCCAAACGATCGTGTCGTCGAGGTTTAATGCAACATCGATCTCCTCGGGACGCTTGGCGAACTGGATCAGCGGATGTGATGACGGCAAACCGGTTTTCTTGATGCTACCTTCCCTAACGAGGCTAACGACCTGTACAAGAAGCTCTGTAAACAGCATCTCCATCCCGCGCGTTGCCTTGTGGAGGTAGACAGTGGGGTAAAGATGGAAGAGGCCAAGTACATAGCCCTCAGCAGCTTCGACCGCTTTGGGGCCAAGTACGAACGTCTCCACCTCTCCGACGGGGGTTTCATCGACGCCCTCGCTAACCCTTCCGATCTCAAGATTTGCGAGAAGCCAGTTGAAGTCGATGGCTGCGTGCTGTGTACCCGTCATTAGTCGGTCGCGGCGCACATAATCCAATCGGTCTGCGTCAAACTGGCTCGAGACCACGGCGTGGTGCACGGACTTAACGCCGCCCTTCTGAATAATGTCCGCGACGTCGTTCGCGAACCCGCTCCCCAATTGGGTGAGAACTTCAGAGACTTCGCTATTTCTTATGAGTCTGTCGCTCATGACTTCGTGGTCGGCGAGCTTCAGGCCCAATCGCTTGCCTACTTTCTCAAAGGCATGGCTAAACGGCCCATGTCCTAGATCATGCAAAAGTGCTGCAGCCAGAGCGCGCTCTTCTTTGCTTTGTTGATCGACGTGCGCACGCACTATCTCCATGAGCTTTCGTGCAGTGTGAAAGACCCCGATGCTGTGGGCTAGTCGAGAGTGAGTGGCACCGGGGTAAACGTGATCTGAGAAACCTAGTTGCCGAATTCGTCTAAGTCTCTGGAAGGGGCGAGTTTGAACAGCCTCCCATAAAACCCGTTCAAGCTCCTTATTCGAAAACGCGATCAGATCATGAAGTGGGTCTCGAATACGTCGATTTAGCATCGTAATTGCTGATCATGTGGTAGGAAATATACAAATACATTCCTAGAAATCGCAGGTCTTTGAGAAGATCAAGAGTTGCCTGCTTTCGCATGTACGCCCCCTTGACACCCACCCCCGCCCGCGCATATCCCTACCGCGTTCAGATTTTTGGAGAGGTCCCGTGCGGGCACTCGTTCTTATCGTAGGTAGGCGCATCGGCAACGTGGGTTAGAAACCCGCGGGCATGCTGGTGCGCCGAAAACAGGTCCCGAAAGGGGCCTTTTTTATTGCCTTTTTTCGGCCTGAGGCGGAAAGGAGGCGCAGGTTTGGAGATGATGGGTTTGTGAGCGTGGCTCACCCCCTCCCCAACCCTCCTCGCAAGGGGGAGGGTGCAAGGTGGGGCCCGTGGGTTGAGTGAATACGCCGCTGGGCGGCGACCCCCTCCCTAGCCCTCCCCACAAGGGGGAGGGTGGACGGTGCGGGGGGAGGGTTAGGAGAAGGTTTTTGGCGATGGCTGAGAAGATGACGGGCGCCGAGATGGTGGTGCAGGCGCTGGCGGATCAGGGGGTCGAGCATATTTTCGGCTATCCCGGCGGCGCGGCGCTGCCGATCTATGACGCGATATTCCAGCAGGACAAGGTGCAGCACATCCTCGTCCGGCACGAGCAGGGCGCGACCCATATGGCCGAAGGCTATGCGCGCTCGACCGGCAAGCCGGGCGTGGTGCTGGTGACTTCGGGGCCGGGCGCCACCAATGCGGTGACGGGGCTGACCGACGCGCTGCTCGATTCCATCCCGCTCGTCTGCATCACGGCGCAGGTGCCGACCACGCTCATTGGTTCGGACGCGTTCCAGGAATGCGACACGGTGGGCATCACGCGCTCCTGCACCAAGCACAATTACCTGGTGAAGTCGGTCAAGGACCTGCCGCGCATCATGCACGAGGCCTTCCATATCGCCATGACCGGCCGTCCGGGCCCGGTGGTGGTCGATATTCCCAAGGACGTGCAGTTCGCCATGGGCGAATATACCAAGCCCGACCTCGAGAATTTCCGCCATGCCAGCTATCGCCCGAAGACGGAGGGCGATCTTGCCGCCATCACCGCGGCGGTCGATCTGATGCTCAAGGCCGAGCGGCCGGTGTTCTATACCGGTGGCGGCGTCATCAATTCGGGGCCGGAAGCGAGCAAGCATCTGCGCGAATTGGCCGAGATCACGGGCTTCCCCGTGACCTCGACGCTGATGGGCCTGGGCGCCTTCCCGGCGAGCAACCCGCAATGGCTGGGCATGCTGGGCATGCATGGTTCATACGAAGCGAACCTGGCCATGCATGACTGCGACCTGATGATCAATATCGGGGCGCGGTTCGACGACCGTATCACAGGGCGCATCGACGCCTTCTCGCCGGGCAGCCGCAAGGTGCATGTCGATATCGACCCGTCCTCGATCAACAAGAACGTCGTCATCGACATTCCGGTGATCGGGGATTGCGGTCTGGTCATGGAAGAGATGATCCGCATCTGGCGCAGCCGCACCAACCAGCCGCGCACCGAGGCGATCGCGCCGTGGTGGGAGCAGATCCAGAAGTGGCGCGCGGTCAATTCGTTCGGCTTCAAGCAGATCGGCAAGACCATCAAGCCGCAATACGCCATCCAGCGGCTCTACGAGCTGACCAAGGATCGTGAGGTGTTCATCACCACCGAAGTCGGCCAGCACCAGATGTGGGCGGCGCAGCACTTCCATTTCGACAAGCCGAACCACTGGATGACCTCCGGCGGCCTGGGCACGATGGGCTATGGCCTGCCGGCCGCGGTGGGCGTGCAGGTGGCGCATCCGGATGCGCTGGTGATCGACATCGCGGGCGAAGCCTCGGTGCAGATGACGATGCAGGAAATGTCGACGGCGGTGCAGTATCGCCTGCCGATCAAGATCTTCATCCTCAACAACGAGCGCATGGGCATGGTGCGCCAGTGGCAGGACCTGCTGCATGGCGGGCGCTATGCGCATTCCTACTCGGAAAGCCTGCCCGATTTCGTCAAGCTCGCCGAGGCTTACGGCGGCAAGGGCATCCGTTGCGACAATCCGGAAGAGCTGGATGCCGCGATCAAGGAGATGCTGGATTATCCGGGCCCGGTGATCTTCGACGTGCTCGTCGAAAAGGACGAGAACTGCCTGCCGATGATCCCGTCCGGCAAGCCGCATAACGAGATCATCCTGCCGGATACAGCGAACATCGGTTCGATCATTGATGAGAAGGGGAAGATGCTGGTTTAGGCGCGGGCGGCTCACCCCCCTCCCGGCCTCCCCCGCAAGGGGGGAGGTGAAGAGGAGTGGGTTGAACGTTGTGTGACCACCTCTTGCACCCTCCCCCTTGCGGGGAGGGCTGGGGAGGGGGAGGCCAAGAAAACCAGCTTCGAGGAATCTACAGAATGAACGCAAATCTGCTGCCGACCGGATCGGCCTACTTTCTCACCCAGGAAACCGCAACGCCCGAGCGGCATACGCTTTCGGTGCTCGTCGACAATGAGCCGGGTATCCTTGCGCGCGTCGTGGGGCTCATCACCGCGCGGGGGTTCAACATCGAGAGCCTGACCGTCAGCGAGACCGAACACGACCGGCGACTTAGTCGCATCACGCTGGTCACCGTCGCCGTTCCCAAGACGCTCACGCAGATCAAGCTGCAGCTCGAACGCCTGGTGCCGGTGCACCGCGTGCATGATCTCACCTCCGAAGGCCAGGCGCTGGAACGCGAACTGGCGCTGATCAAGGTCAAGGGCACGGGCGAGCATCGCTCCGAGACGCTGCGGCTGGCCGATGCCTTCCGCGCGCAGGTGGTGGATGCGACGACCGAGAGCTTCGTCTTCGAGGTGACCGGAAAATCGTCCAAGATCGACTCGTTCATTGCGCTTATGGTGCCGTTGGGATTGGTCGAAGTGGTGCGTACGGGCCTGGCCGCGATTTCGCGAGGCCCCGACGGCATGTAAGGAGACGACATGGCCGGTGAGGGAGCCTCGTTCCAGGGCGCCTATGCCGAAATCGGCGGGCGCAGGGTCTGGGTCAGCGAGCGGGGCTCAGGACCTACGCTGGTCATGCTTCATGGCGGGCTGGGCTATAGCGAGCAGATGCTCGAAGCGCTCGGCCCCATTCTCGGCCAGCATTATCGCCTCATCGGTTTCGACCGCATCGGACAAGGCCGCACCGCGGATGACGGGCGGCCTTTCGATTATGCGCGGATGGGCGAGGAGGTGGCGGCCTTCCTCGAATGGCTGGGCGGCGGGCCGCATGTGCTGGTCGGCTGGAGCGATGGCGGCATCGCGGCCCTGTTCACGGCGATGCAGCGGCCGGACCTCGTGCGGGCCATGGTGCTGATCGGCGCCAATTTCGACGCGGACGGGCAGGACAAGTTCGACGTGGCGCCGGGCTCTGACATCTACCGGATGCTGGAGACGGATTATGCGCTGCGGGCGCCGGAGGGCGGGAGCAATTTCCCCTCGGTGGCGGAGCGGATGTTTGCGCTCTGGTGGAACGAGCCGCGGCTGGCGCCGGAAGACCTGGGCAGGATCGGGCAGCCGACGCTGGTGATGCAGGGCGAGGACGACCACATCCATGTCGAGCATGCCGTGGCGATGTGGCGGGCGCTGCCGCAGGGGCATCTGGCGATCGTGCCCAATGCTTCGCATGGGGTGATGTTCGAGAAACCGGACTTCGTTTCCTGGCTGGTGGTGGATTTTCTGCGCGGGCTTGGCTGAGCGGCAACAGGCGGGCCGAAAATTCGCCGAAATTTCAAATCCATCTTGTAAGGGCAAAGGGTGATCCCCAGTTCAGCGGGACCTTGAGATGGAGCTGCCGATGACGACCAAGACCGCCGTATTCGCCCTTTTGGCCATGTGGGGCGTCGGAACGTGCCTTCCCGCCATCGCGGAGGAGGGCGCAAAGCCCGGGGGCAGCGGGCTTACCGACCGCGTCTGGGTGCAGCAGGATACCGACCTGCCGGGCGCGATGCAGGTGTTTCTCTCGGACGGCACGCTGATCAGCGATTCCTGCTGGGAAACGCATCGGCTTTCGGCCTGGAAGCAGGTGGACGAGACGCATGTGTCCTGGGAAGAGGACGGGATGCCTATCGAGGCGGAGATCGTGTCGCTGACGTCGGACGAGCTGGTGCTGAAGTCGCCGGTGGGCGAGCAGCGGTTCAAGCCGGCGGAAGTGCCGTATGTCTGCCCGGACATGCCGAAGGATTGAGCCGGTTTTAGTGGCTGACCCCCTCCCTAGCCCTCCCCACAAGGGGGAGGGTGGGTGTTTTGGGCTAGGTCGAGTAGCAACCTTCATCCTCCCCTAAGGGGAGGGAGTGCCGAAGGCGCTTACCCCCCGTATTTCCGCTAAATCGTGAGCTGTGTTCCGATTTCCACCACGCGGCCCGTGGGGATGTGGAAGTATTCCGTGGCGTCGCTGGCGTTGCGGGCCATGGTCATGAAGATGCGGTCCGAGATCGAGCGGATGGGGCCGCGCTTGGTGGGTGAGGGCTTGAGGACGCGGCGGGAGAGGAAGAAGCTCGTCGACATGATGTCGAACTTCCAGCCGAGCTTGCGGGCCAGGCCCAGGGCCTTCGGGATGTTGGGCGTTTCCATGTAGCCGAAGGTAACGATCACGCGCCAGAAGAGCTCGTTATAGGCGTCGATGCGGACCTTTTCGTCGTCGGCGACGGTCGGGGCCGATGAGGTCTGGACCGTGAGGATGACGTTGCGCTCGTGCAGCACCTTGTAGTGCTTGAGGCTGTGGAGCAGGGCCGTGGGCGCGCCTTCTATGTCGCTGGTGAGGAAGATGGCCGTGCCGGGCACGATGGTCGGCTTCTTCTTGGTGAGGTTCTGCACGAGGAATTCGAGCGGAACTTCGTCGCGACGGGTCTTTTCGGCGAGACGGCGGCGGCCGGCCATCCAGCTCGACATGATGATGATGAGAACGACCGACACCAGTGCCGGCACCCAGCCGCCCTGGGTGAACTTGGCGAGGTTCGAGACGAAGAAGCCGAGGTCGATGAGGAAGAGCGGGGTGACGATGGCGATGGCGATCGGCAGGCCCCATTTCCAGATGCGCCACATGACAACCAGCAGCAGCACGGCGGTGGCCAGCATCTCGCCGGTAACGGCGATGCCGTAGGCCGCCGAGAGCGAAGCGGAGCTGCGGAAGGCGACGACGAGCACCAGGACGAGGACCAGGAGCAGCATGTTGATCTGCGGCATGTAGATCTGGCCGGTCACCTTTTCGGAGGTGTGGCGGATATCCATGCGCGGCAGCAGGTTGAGGTTGATCGCCTGGCGCGTGAGCGAATAGGCGCCCGAAATCACCGCCTGGCTGGCGATGACCGTGGCGGCCGTGGCGAGGATGACCATGGGCAGGAGCGCCCATTCCGGCTGCATCTGGAAGAAGGGGTTGCTGGCCTGCTCGGTGTGGCCGAGCACGAATGCGCCCTGGCCGAAATAGTTGAGCAGCAGGCAGGGAAAGATCATCGCGAACCAGGCGATGGTGATCGGCTTGCGACCGAAATGGCCGAGGTCGGCGTAAAGCGCTTCGGCGCCGGTGACGGCCAGGAAGACGGAGCCCAGGACGATGGCGGCGATGTGGAGGTGGTTCACCACGAAGAGCGCGCCGTAATAGGGATTGAGCGCGACCAGCACGCCCGGATTGTGGACGAGATGGTTGAGGCCGGACAGGCCGAGCGCCAGGAACCAGACGCCCATTATGGGGCCGAAGACCGTGGCCACGCCGCCCGTGCCGAAGCGCTGGACGGTAAAGAGCACGATGAGGACGACCACGGTGATCGGGACCACCCAGGGTGTCAGATTGGGCTGGACGATCTCGAGGCCTTCGACGGCGGAGAGCACCGAGACGGCGGGCGTGATGATGGCGTCGCCGAAAAACAGCGAAGCGCCGACGACGCCGAGCGCCAGCACCCAGACCGGGCGATTGCTGAAGCTCGAACGGGCAAGGGCCATAAGCGAAAGCGTGCCGCCTTCGCCCTTGTTGTCGGCGCGCAGGACGAAGCCGACATACTTGATCGAGACGATGATGGTGAGCGCCCAGAAGATAAGGGACAGCAGCCCCAGAATCTCCGTGTGCTCGGCAGAGCCGGATGTTGCACCGTGCAGAGCTTCGCGGAAAGCGTAGAGCGGGCTCGTCCCGATGTCGCCGTAGACGACGCCAAGTGCTCCGAGGATGAGCACCGGCAAGTGCTTTTGTGCGTGTTCGGCCTGTTCGGTCTCAACGCTACCGGTCTCGGGACCGGCGACATTCACTTGCGTCATGTACCTTTGCTCATCTTGCGGCGAGGCGGGCGGCTTTTATACCCCTTCTCTGCCACACTCAACCCTGCCTTGTGCATAAGGTTGCGCAGGCACGAACGAAAAGGGCGGCACCCGAAGGTGCCGCCCTGCTCGGGAAGCGTACGTGAAGGAGACTTACTCGGCCGCTTCAGCGACCGACTCTTCCCGGGCGTTCTTGGTGGCGTATGCCCACCAGGTCAGCTGGTCGAGCATATCCTTGGCGCTGGGCAGGATCGCCGGCTCGATGTCCTTGATGGTCTTGCCCTGGAAGGCGACGGCGACGAACTCGCTGCCGCCGATATGGACGGCCGAGCGGACCGGGACCATCTGGAGCTCGACCGCGATGTTGCGGGCATGCTCGACAGCGCGGGCGCCGCCGACCGAACCGTAGGCCACGAAGCCGACCGGCTTCTTGTTCCAATCGACATAGGCCTGATCGAAGGCGTTCTTGAGGGCGCCGGTGATCGAGCGGTTATACTCGGCAATGGTGATGATGTAGCCATCATAACCGGCGATCTTCTGCTGCCAGGCAACGGCGCGCTGGTCCTGGGACGGAACCCAGGCGTTCGACGCGGCTTCGTTGAACAGCGGCAGGTCAAAATCCTTCAGGTCCACCAGTTCGACGTCGATATCATCGCGCTGCTTGGCGAGATCGAGGATCCACTGGGCCGGCTTGTCGGCGAAGCGGGTGTCGCGGGTGGAGCCGATGATGACGGCAATCTTGGGCTTGGACATTGTAGTCTCCTTCAGTCGCAAAAAGTAACTGACGCTGAATATGTTCCTGCTTCGGATTCCCTCAAGAAGGCACAAAGCTGGTTGGGGGAAACAGTCGTTTCACTGGGGATCATCGGTGTCGCCCAGGCACGAAAATGTAACCATCCGGAAATGCGGGGATTTCCGGATGGTTGAAGCGAACGCTGAAGAAGAGGGGAGCCATCGTTTCGGCGATGGAAAAGACTGTTCGTAATTAGCGACCAGTGTAGTTGGGTCGTTAAGGGCGCAGACGGCGAGTCCGCGCCCTCTTCGTTTTTACTCGGCAGGGGCGCCGACGGCGCGACGGCTGCTGCGAATGGTGAGCTGGGTCAGGATGAACGCAGCCACGGCACAGGCGGCGATGACGGCGACCATCGGCAGGGCGGTGCCATCGAAGAAAGCGCCGGAAATCCCCATGACGACAGCCGCGGTCACGAGCTGGAGCGTGCCCATGAGGGCCGAGGCGGTGCCGGCGATCTCACCATGCTCTTCCATGGCAAGGACGGCCGTGGTGGGCACGACAAGGCCCAGGAAACCGTAGCCGACGAAGAGCAGGGCGGCGAGGACGACCAGGTTGTCCACGCCGAAGACGAAGAGGCCGAACAGCAGGGCCATGACCAGCAGGAAGCCGGTGACGGCGGTGCGGACGACGGCGTTGAAGCCGAAGCGCTTGCCGAAATAGGCGGCGAACTGGGAGAGGCCGATGAACGACACCGCGTTGATCGAGAACATGAAGCTGTAGAAGGTCGGCGAAATGCCGTAGTGCTCGATCAGGATGAAGGACGAGTTGGCGAGATAGGCCATGAAGCTCGACATGCCGAAAGCGCCGATGAAGGTGAGCCCCAGGAAATTCCAATCCTTGAGCAGCATCCAGTAACCGCGCAGTGCGCTACCGAACGAACTTTCGAGGCGGGCGGCGGCAGGGCGAGTTTCGGGCTGGAAGAAGGCCAGGAGAACAAGGCCGAGGACGCCGACGACGGCCATCACCCAGAAGAGGGCGCGCCAGTCACCGAACTGGATGACGAGGCTGCCCGAGAGCGGAGCCAGGATCGGGGAAACGGAGAAGACCAGCATGAGCAGGCTCATGAGCTGGGCGGCGTCGGTGCCGGTATAGTTGTCACGCACGACAGCGCGGGGAATGGCCATGGGCGCGCAGGCGCCAACGCCCTGGACGAAGCGGGCGGCGACGAGCCACTCGATGCTGGGCGCGAGCGCACAGCCGATGGAGCCCAGGATGAACAGGCCGATGCCGAAATAGAGCGGCGGCTTGCGGCCGACCATGTCGCTGACCGGCCCATAGATGAGCTGACAGACGGCAATGGCGGCCATGAAGGCCATCAGGCTGGCCTGCACCTGGGCCGTGTCGGCCTTGAGGTGCTCGCCGATGGCGGGAAGCGCAGGCAGGTACATGTCGATGGCGAAGGGTCCGACAACGGACAACAAGCCGAGGACAAGAGCGGCGCGAACGATATCGCTCTTCATGGAAAACCTCTTGGAGCGGCGACCGGCAGCACTCGCGTGCGCTGATCGCCTGTAAACCGATTACGTGATGTCGAGGAGGACGGCGCAGGGAAAGGGAGGAGCGAGGCCGTGACTCCAATGTCCATATTTTTGGACAGTGTTGTCTAATTCGTCAAGCCCCATTATATTGGCAGTTATGGAATCTCTGTCAGAGTTGATCCGCGAACCCGCCATGCAGCGCGGGCAGAGCGCCAAACGCAAATGCATCCTGGAAGCGGCGACGGCCGTGTTCGTGAGGGAGGGCGTGGCGGGCGCGAGTATCGACCTGATCGCGGCCGAGGCGGGGGTATCGCGCCAGACGGTCTATAACCACATTGGGGACAAGGAAAAGCTGTTCGTGGCGGTGGTGGCCGACGTGTCGGCGCGCTCGAGCTACCGGCTGATCCAGACCATCGGTACGTTCCCGGACCATCCGGTGAACCTGGAGGAAGACCTTATCGAGTTCGCGATGCGGCTCTGCAGCAATTGCATGTGCGATGCCGACGCAGTGGCGCTGCGGACGCTGATCGAGAAAGAGGGGCCGCGTTATCCCGAGCTCTTCGAGACCTGGAAGCAGTATGGTCCGGGCAGCAATTGGCCGGCGATCGCGGGGCGTTTGGCCAAGCTGGCGCACCAGGGATATCTCGAGATCGAGGACCCGGACCTGGCGGCGCGGCAGTTCATGGCGCTGGTGAATGCCGACCTGCCCGCGACGCGCGAGCCAGGCCAGGAGCCGAACGAGGCGGAAATCCGCAAGGCGGCGAGCAATGCGGTGCGCACTTTCCTAAGGGCGTTCGGGAAGCGGTAGGCGGACCGGTGTAGCGAGCCGCCAGAGGCCGCAATTCCTGAGATGTGAGCCGATTTCCTCCTCCCCCCAGCGAAGGGCTGGGCAGGAGGTAATCTCTCCGGGTCCCGGCCTTCGCCGGGGAGGGCCTAGACGCTCTCAGATATCCCCGAGAGCCTCGCGGTAGCGGCGGACGGCTTCGGGGAAGCCGATGAGGAGGGCGTCGGCGGTGATGCCGTGGCCGATCGAGGCTTCGAGGACGCCGGGGACCTTGGCCTGGAAGGCGGGAAGGTTGACGAGCGTCAGGTCGTGGCCGGCATTGAGGCCGAGGCCGGCGGCGATGGCTGCATGAGCGGTTTCGGCGAGGGTGGCGAGTTCCTGCTCGGCGCGTTCGGGGGAATCAAAGCAGCCGCCATAGGGGCCGGTATAGAGTTCGATGCGATCGGCGCCTGTAGCCTTGGCCGCGGCGACGCCGGCTTCACCGGCATCGGGATCGGCAAAGAGCGAAATCCGGCGGTGGGGCGTGCGGATGCGCTGGACGATCGAGGTGAGGAAATTGCCCTTGCCGGTGAAATCCCAGCCGTGGTCGGACGTAGCCTGAGCCGGATCGTCGGGGACGAGCGTCACCTGCTCGGGATCGACGGTTTCGACGAGCTTGAGGAAATCCTCGCTCGGATAGCCTTCGATGTTGAACTCGGCCTGCGGGTATTCGGCGACCAGCAATTCCTTGAGGTCGAAGACGTCGGTGCGCCGGATATGGCGCTCGTCGGGACGCGGGTGGACGGTGACGCCGGATGCGCCGGCATCGAGGACCAGACGGGCAATTCCGGTGACGCTGGGCCAGGGCAGGTTCCGGCGATTGCGGAGCTGGGCGACGGCGTTGAGATTGACGGAAAGCTTGGTCATGGCGGGTCCAGTGGTGCCGACTCGAAACGGATGGGAAGTGTATAGGACGGCGGGCGGCAAGTTTGCAGCCTCCCACGCTGCGATTGATTGCCTCTGCTGCGTGGGTGGTCAACGCTTCGTGTCGGAGTTGGTCCTCCCTCGGTCACTCCCTGCAAGGGGAAGGAGGCGCTGGCCTAGGCCTGTTCGCGGGCGTAGCGTTTGCGGCCGCGTTCTCGGGCTTTCTCGGCTTCCACCTCGCGGTCGCGAGGCGGGGCGTTGGTTTCCAGGGCGTCGAGGAGGCGCTGAGCGGCAACGGTTACTTCGTTGACGGCATAATGGAAGGCCGCCTCGTTCTTCTGGGAGGGGTGGGTGAAGCCGGAGAGCTTGCGGACGAACTGGAGCGCGGAGGCACGGACCTCATCCTGCGTAGCCGGGGGCTCGAAATTGAACAGGGTGCGGATGTTGCGGCACATTGGGGCTCTCCTCGTCTGCAGGTGCAAGAAACACAGCAACCTCCTGTGGCCTCGTCAAGGCCGACAGGAGGTTGTGATCGGGAGCGTCGCTGCTCAGCCGGCGTAGGCGCGGTCGAGGGCGGCGATATCGATCTTCTTCATCTGCAGCATGGCCTGCATGACGCGATTGGCCTTGGCCGGGTCGGCATCGCCCAGATAGCGCGGCAGGGCCTCGGGGACGATTTGCCAGGAAAGGCCGTACTTGTCCTTGAGCCAGGCGCACTGGCTTTCGGCGCCGCCATCGGCGGTGAGCTTTTCCCAGAAATAGTCGACTTCTGCCTGGGTCTTGCAGTTGACGACGAAGGAGACGGCTTCGTTGAACTTGAAGATGGGGCCGCCGTTGAGAGCCATGAATTCCTGGCCTTCGAGCTCGAAGGCCATGGTCATGACCTTGCCCTTCTGGCCGGGCACGGCGTCATCATATTTCTCCTCGTTGATGATGCGGGCATCGCCGAAGACAGAGACGTAGAAGCGCACGGCTTCCTCGATGCGGTCATCCATCCAGAGGCAGGGAACGATCTTGGGCATTTTCGGAAATCTCCAATGGTTGAGGGTTAGCGCGTGGCAGCGCGGCGGGCGTGAATGACGGCACCCAGCCAGGCAGCGGGGATGGCGAGGAGGGCGACGGCGATGGCGTACCAGTTCGGGCCCATGCCCCACATGACGACGGCGCCGACAGTGCTCAGGATGAGGCCAATGACGCCGAGCGCCAGGGCGTGGCCCATGGGGTGGTGCGGCGCGAGCCGGGCGGTGATGTAGCCGGCAAGGACGCCGAAGACGGCGCGATAGCCGAAGGCCAGGAGGAAGGGGCCGTCTCGTAGCTGGGTGTGCCATCCGGCGGGAAGACGCCGATGGCATGGAAGAGCATGTCGGCCGTCGTCGAGAGGACGGCGATGGATACGAAGCCGGCGAGAACGGCGCCGAGGCTCCAGAGGGCGCTCCGGAAGGGAGCATTTTCGCGGGTAATCTGCATCGACATCTGGTTTCTCCTTTCCGATGCAGGCCGCCTGTGGCGGGCGCGGCCGATCCCGTTGCCGGAACGGGCGTTCCGGCTGGAGTCTCTTGCAGGTGTGGTCGTCTCGTGTGCGGCTAGGCGGCCGGCTGGCTTTCGAGCACGGCGTCGAGCCGCTTGAAGCTGACCTCCATGCCGTCGGCCATCGGGGTGGCTAGTGCGCCATCCCGGGCTTCACGCGAGGAATAGAGCACGGTGGTCCTGGTCGTCGTGGTGCCATCGGCGTGCTGCTCGAAGGCCACGGTGACGATGGCCTCGCCACCCGTCCAATCCATGTCGTAGGTTTCGGTGTTGACGATGCGCTGGGGGTGCTCGATCTCGCGATAGACGCCGCCCGAACCCATTTCGAAGCCATCCGGGCTCTTGAGGACGAAGCGCCAGCGGCCACCGACGCGGAAGTCGATCTCGCAGGTGGGCATGGTCCAGTCGGGCGGGCCAAGCCAGCGGCGGATGAGATCAGGGCGCGAATAGCAGAGGAAGACGAGGTCGCGCGGGGCGTCGAAATCGCGGGAGATGGCGATCTCGCGCTCGCTCGGTGTCGAGACGGTGAGGGGCGCTGGCATGGTCAGGTCTTCCTCTTGTCGTTGGCGTTGACGGGGGTCTGCAATTCCTTGAGCAGCGCATCGAGCCGCGTATAGCTGGCTTCCCAGAACTGCTTGTAGTCATCGAGCCAGGCCACGGCCTCGGCCATCGGCGCCGCTTCGAGTTTGCGGGGGCGGCGGGTCGCTGCCTGGCCGGTGGAGATGAGGCCGGCGCGCTCCAGGATCTTGAGATGCTTGGAGACGGCGGGCTGGCTGATGTTGAAGGGCTCCGCCAGTTCGGCGACCGAAGCCTCGCCGGACGCCAGGCGCGCGAGGATGGCCCGACGCGTGGGATCGGAAAGGGCGAGGAAGGTGGCATCGAGCCGCTCAGAGGGTGTCATGGCAGAGAACCAATTCGTTCGATAACGAAATGGTTATGAAATGAATTGGAGGGAGAGTCAAGCGAATCGGGCGGGCCTTGGTGTGGTGGGGCGCGGAATGATAGAGCTGGCAGGCAGCAACCGGAGGGGAAGAGGGTGCTTGTCTTGCGTCTGGCCAAGGTCGCCTGCGTGGCGGCGATGGCGTTCTATGCCACGCTCGTCGCGTTCGGGAACGTGACGGATTACGGCACCAATTTCGCCTTCGTCGAGCATGTGTTCCGCATGGACACGATCTTTCCCGATGCGACGATCCGCTATCGGGCGATCGATGTGCCCTGGGTGTGGACCGCCGGGTATGCCGCGATCATTGCGCTCGAGGGGCTGACGGCGGTGCTCTGCTGGATAGGCGCGGGATGGATGCTGCGCAGGCTGCGTGGTAGCGCGGCGCTATTCAACCGGTCGAAGGGGTGGGCGATCGGCGGGCTGGCCTGTGGGTTCCTGCTCTGGCAGGTGGCGTTCATGTCGATCGGCGGAGAATGGTTCGGCATGTGGCAGTCCCATACCTGGAACGGCGTGGCCTCGGCGGCGAGGATCTTCATGATGTTCATCGCGGTGCTGATCTTCGTGTCGCTGCCGGATGGTGAGATCGAGGGTAGGGCCCCGCTACAATGTTTGACAAATAAGCATGTTATCATAATAACATGAGTTGCGCTGGGTCGCCCTCTTTGGGGCGCGGGCGGGGCGTGTCGCGGTGGAACAGATCAATAGCGTCGGGACTGAGCGCGACGAGCTTTCGGACTTTGAGAAGATCCGGCGCATTCCCTATCTCTTCGCCTTCAACATTCTCACGGCGGCAGCGCTTCTCTGCACGGTAACCTCGCCTTTGGCGCTGTTTGCGGCCGAGTTGGGCGTGCCCAAGGATCGCATCGGGCTGATCGGCGGCATCATGCCGTTCGTGCAGGTGATCGCGGTGATCTTCCTGCCGATCGTCATGACTTTCGGGCACCGGCGCGTCTCGGCGTATGCCTCGCTCACCCGCTATGTCTGCCTGTCCCTGATCCTTGCCGCGCCCCTGTTTGCGGGCGACGCGGATATGGTGTTCTGGACGCTGTTCGTGGCCATGCTGGGCTTCTCGATCTTTCGCACCATGGCCGAGACGGCCATCTGGCCGTGGTCGCAGGAATACATGCCCACCTTCATTCGCGGCCGCCTGACCGGCAGCATCGCCCTCGCATACCTGCCGGTCGCCCTTGTCGGCTCGGTGCTGGTGCAGCTCTGGCTGGACGGGCACGAGGGGATCGAGCGCTTCTATCCGGTATTCGTCTTCGGGCTGCTGCTCGGCGTCGTGGCGGCGCTATCGCTTTTCGGTCTGGGTGGCGGGCGACCCCGGCCGGGTGCGGTGCGCGGACTGGATTCGATCCGGGCGATGCGCGTGCCGCTGGGCGATCGCAATTTCCTGCTCTACCTCGTCTCGTCGGGCTCGCAGTTTCTCGTCTATATCGTCATCAACCTCTTCATCCTGCTGTTTTTCAGTGAGCGGCTGGGCATCTCGTCGGGCCAGATCGTGCTGATGGCCGCGTTCGTGCCGGTCGGCTCGGCGGTGGGCAGCGTCATTGCCGGCTGGTTCGTCGACCGCTACGGCACGCGCGCCATTCGCATCACCCTGCAGGTCTTGCAGGTCGCGATGCTGATCGCGCTGATGTTCGTCAATGCCGACATGCCCGGTACGATCTTCATCGTCGGGCTGATCTTCTTTGCCTTCGGCCTGCTGTTTCCCAGCGCCATCGGCGTCGGCAGCATCTACATGCTCAACTATGTGCCGCCCGCCAACAAGGAGAGCTATATGACGCTCGCCTACATGACGGATGGCCTTACCGCCGGTGGTGCAGCGTTTCTCGCCGGCTGGCTGCTGGAATTCCTCTCGGGCAAGACCATCGTCATCGCCGGTGCGTCGCTGGGTAATTTCGAGACGCTGTTCGCGCTCGGCGCCATGATCATCGTGCTCTCCGCGATCACCTTCGCCCTGCTGCGGGAGGAGGGGGCGACGGGGGTGCGCGATTTTCTCGGGCAGTTCGGCCGTGGCAGCCCTCTCCGCGCGTTGTGGGGCATTCACCGCTATGCCGCGCTGACTTCGGAGGAGCGCCGGCGCGAACTCACCTATGGGTTCGGTGAGGCCGGTAGCGCGCTGGCGAAGGAAGAACTGATCGCGGCGCTTAGCGACCCGAGCTTCGACGTGCGCTATGAGGCCATTCAATCGCTCGGGCATTTGCCGCCAAGTCCAACCGTGGTCAGGGCGCTGGAACGGATGCTGGCCTATGACGGTCTGGTCGAGCTGCAATATGCGGCGCTGAACTCGCTCGGACGCATCCGGGCGGTCGGCAGCGGCGAGGCCATCGCGCGGTTCCTCGATGATCCCAATGCGATATTGCGGGCCCGCGCCGTCCGCGCCCTGGGCGACATCCGCGACCAGCGATACCTGCCGCGCATTCGCCAGATGCTTGCCGACGATCCGGAGACCGATTGCCGGCTGGCGGCTGTTTCGGCCCTGGGCAAGTTCCGCGACGAAGAGAGTATCGACGGCCTGCTGCAGATCTATCGCGAACTCGTCAACGACGCGGGAAGCGCGATCGGCGAGCCGCGCAGCAAGGTGGTGCTTCTGGCGCTGGCGAAGATCCTCGATTGCGAGGAGAGTTTTTCGCGCGAATGGCGGCGCGAGGAAAAGGTGCTCGGCCACCGGCTGCCGGGGTTGTTCAGCCGCCTCAGCGACAGCCTGCGCAAGCGCTCGGGCGAAGAGCATTCCAGATTGCTGATGCGGGCCGCGGCGGCGCTGAGTTCCGCCAGTACCCGCGAAGCGTTCAGCGCGCTGCAGGCGACACGTCCTTTCGTAGCGGCGAGCGGGCATCCCGAGGCGGCAATCGTGCTCAAGCTGATGGATGGCACCCGCGACATCGAGCTGCCCCACCGCGCGCTTCTTATCCTACTCGCCCTCTCGATGCGTCCGGTGCTGGTGCAATCGCGTTTCGATGAGCGCCAGGCGCGAAGCGCGGGCTGAGCACAGAGCCCGCTCTCTCTCTCACGAAAATCCCCCTTGCGCCGAACCGTACGGTACGGTACGCCTTGGGCAACGAAAACCAGGAGGTGGTGCGACCGTGGCGTCGGCTCCGTTCAAGGATGAGGTGTTCACCCCGCGCCAGCAGCAGGTGCTGACGGCGGCGCTCGACCTGCTGGTCGAGAGTGGGGATGGACTCACCATGACGGCCGTGGCGCGGCGCGCTTCGTGCTCCAAGGAAACGCTCTACAAGTGGTTCGGCGATCGCGACGGGCTGCTGACGGCGACGGTGCAGTGGCAGGCGGCCAAGGTGCGCATGCCGCAGGTGGACCGGTACAAGCTCGACGCCGTCTCGCTGCGGACCAGCATCGAGCAGTTCGCACGTGATCTGCTTGCGACGCTGGTGGGCGAAATCTCGGTGACGCTCAACCGGCTGGCGATCACCCATGCCAGCGCCGAGAAGCGCGGGCTGGGGGGCATCGTGCTCGAGAACGGGCCGCTGGCGATCCGGCGGCGGTTGAAGCCGGTGCTCGAGGCGGGGCGCGATGCGCGGCTCCTGCGGTTCGAGAGCAGCGAAGAGGCCTACCGGACCTTCTACGGGCTGGTGGTGCGCGATACGCAGATCCGCATGCTGCTGGGCGATGAAACGCTCAAGGCGACGCGGATCGAGAGCGAGGCCAAGGCGGCCACGGAACAGTTTTTTGCCCTTTACGGGGCTTAGCACAGACGCAAGAGGAGAGACCCATGCGCGTTTATTACGATCGGGATGCCGATCTCAATATCATCAAGTCCAAGAAGGTCGCGATCGTCGGCTACGGCTCGCAGGGCCATGCCCATGCGCTCAACCTGCGCGACTCGGGCGTCAAGGACGTCGTGATCGCGCTGCGTCCCGGTTCCGCTTCCGCCAAGAAGGCCGAGGGCGAAGGCCTCAAGGTCATGAGTGTCGCCGAGGCTGCCGCATGGGCCGATCTCGTGATGATGCTGACCCCGGACGAGCTCCAGGCCGACATCTACAAGGACCACATCGCCGACAATATCCGTGACGGCGCCGCCCTGGCTTTCGCCCACGGCCTCAACGTCCACTTCAACCTCATCGAGCCCAAGAAGACCGTCGACGTGATCATGATCGCGCCGAAGGGCCCCGGCCACACCGTGCGTGGCGAATACCAGAAGGGCGGCGGCGTGCCGTGCCTGATCGCCGTTCACCAGGATGCTTCGGGCAATGCCCATGACATCGCGCTCGCTTATGCTTCGGGTGTTGGCGGCGGCCGCTCGGGCGTCATCGAGACCAATTTCCGCGAAGAGTGCGAGACCGACCTCTTTGGCGAGCAGGCCGTGCTCTGCGGTGGCCTGGTCGAGCTCATCCGCGCCGGTTTCGAGACGCTGGTGGAAGCCGGCTACGCTCCGGAAATGGCCTATTTCGAGTGCCTGCACGAAGTGAAGCTGATCGTCGACCTGATCTACCAGGGCGGCATCGCCAACATGAACTACTCGATCTCGAACACCGCCGAGTGGGGCGAGTACGTCTCGGGTCCGCGCGTCATCACCTCGGAAACCAAGGCCGAGATGAAGAACATCCTCAAGGACATCCAGACCGGCAAGTTCACCTCCGAGTGGATGCAGGAAATCAAGTCGGGCGGCGCCCGCTTCAAGGCAACCCGTCGCCTGCACGACGAGCACCAGATCGAGGAAGTCGGCGAGAAGCTGCGTTCCATGATGCCCTGGATCAAGGCCGGCGCCCTGGTCGACAAGGCCAAGAACTAAGCATGAGCCGCCTTCCACGCTTTCCGGTGGAAGGACGATGCCTTTGCGGGGCCGCCAGCTATATGCTGGCGGCTTCGCCACTTGCAGTTTACGCGTGCCATTGCAGGGACTGCCAACGCTTTGCCAGCGGGCCATATGCTGTCGGCATCATAGTCAATCGCAAGGATATGGTCTTTCCGCGGCCCGCGGCACTCGCGTCAACGCAGAGGCGGGGCGACAGCGGGCGGATCGTTCGGCAGTTTGCCTGCGCGCAATGCGGGACGCGGCTCTGGCATGAGGCCGACCATGCGCCCGACACGGTAATCCTGCGAGCAGGGACGCTCGACGAGCCGGGCTGGGCGCGGCCGGCGATGCATAGCTGGACGCGAAGCAGGTTGCCCTGGGTAGACTTGGGCGATGAGCCGCAATTCGCCGGCGCGGTACCATCGCGCGACGTGCTTTACGATGCGTGGCGCGCGTGGCTGGACGCGGGCGAGACGTGACGGTTCAATAGCGCATGGGCCGGCGATTCCATGCCGGGAAAAATCATTCATCCGAGGACTCTCAATTGCCTCTTCCGAAGTTTCCGCAGCAGGGCGGGTGCCATTGCGGCGCCGTGCGTTACGAACTGACCGCGCCGCCGCTGGGTGTCTACAATTGCCATTGCACCGACTGCCAGAAGATGAGCGGGGCGGCCTATGCGATCTCGATGCCCGTGCGCACCGAAACGCTGGTCCAGCTTTCGGGCGAAGTCTCCATCTTCGAGAAGGTGGCCGATAGCGGGCGGCGCGTGCAGATGGTGTCGTGCGCCAAGTGCGGGACGCGGATGTGGAACGTGCCGCTGTCCTCGCCCGAGATGCGCACGCTGCGACCGGGTACGCTCGACGATTTTTCGTGGGCGGAGCCGGTGGGCAATATCTGGACGAAGAGCCGGATGCCCTGGATCGAGATCGATGCGGCGCTGGTCAATTACGAGGGGCAGCCACCGAGCCGCGAGCCGCTCTACGCCGCGTGGTCGGCCAAGCATGGAGAAGCCTGATGGCGACGGCGGATGATATTGCCAAGGTGCTCGAGCAGGAGCGGGCGCTGGTCTTTGACACGTTTGACGAAGATGCGGCCTTCGCCATCGGCTCGGCAATCCGCGAGTGGGCGATTGCCGACAAGCTCGGGATCGTCTGCTCGATCGTGCTGTGGGACCGGCCGCTCTTCTACATGACCCGGCCAGGAACGACGGCGGACAATGCCGATTGGGTGCGGCGCAAGGCCAATGTGGTCAAGCGGTTCCAGAAAAGCAGTTATCGCATGGTGCTTGAGCAATTGCCGCGTGAGGACCGGCTGCTGCCGGAGGCGCGGGCGTTGCCGCCGGAGGATTATGTGCTTGCGGGCGGTGGTTTCCCGATCCGCGTGAATGGGGCAGGGATCATCGGTGCTGTCGTCGTATCGGGGCTGCCGGAGCGGCAGGACCATGCGGTGGTGGTGGCGGCGATTGCCGGCTTTCTCGGCAGGGATACGGCGGCGCTGGCGCTGGAGCCATAGTGATGAAGCTGCGCTACCAGATACTGGACGTGTTCACCGGCGAGGCGTTCAAGGGCAATCCTCTGGCCGTGGTGGCGGATGCCGATGCGCTCGACGACGCGCAGATGCAGACCATTACGCGCGAGTTCAACCTCTCCGAGACGATCTTCTTCAGGACACCGAAGGACTCCGCACACAACGTTGCGGCGCGTATCTTTACGCCGGGCGGCGAATTGCCGTTTGCCGGGCATCCCACGGTGGGCGCAGCGGTGGCGCTGGGGATCGAGCGTGGCCTCGACGAGGTGACGATCGAAGAGAAGATCGGGCTGATCCGGGCGCAGGTGGCGGTGATGGACGGTCGGCGTGGGCGCGCCGTGTTCGAGTTGCCGCAATTGCCGGCTGAGGCAGGAGCGCCGCCGGAACGGGAAGCCGCGGCGCGGGCGCTGGGGCTCGATGTCGGCGAAATCGGGTGCGGGGCCTTCGCGCTATCGACCTATTCGGCAGGCGTGAGCTTCCATCTCGTGCCGGTACGCGATGCGGACGTGTTGGCGCGAATAAAGGTGAACCTCGCGGAGTGGAACGAGGCTTTTCCGCATGGCCGGCACTCGGCCTACATCTTCACGGAGACGCCGGGCGAAGATGGCAACGATTTTGGCGTGCGGATGCTGAGCCCGGCATTGGTGGGCGAGGACCCGGCCACGGGTAGCGCTGCGGCGGCGTTCATGGGGTTGCTGGCTCTGCATGCGCCGTTGGCGACGGGCGAGGTGCTCTATACCATCCGCCAGGGCTACGAGATGGGACGTCCGAGCCGGATCGACCTGGTGTTGACCATGGAGGATGGCGTGCTGGTGCGCGGGCAGATCGGCGGGGATGCCGTCATCGTCGCGCGCGGCGAGCTTGATTGGGCCTGAGCACGCAGAAGCCTCTGAATACCTCGAAAACACGTCTTCGCGACGCCTGACGCCAATGCTACCGCTGGTGATGGGCGTTGAGGGCGATTCATGGACTTATTGTTCGATATCATCCTGTGGCTGCACTTCACCGCGTTCGTCGTAGGCGGCGCCAACGTGGTGACCATGCCGTTCCTCGTGGCGCGGATGCATGCAGCGAGCCCCGAAACACGGCAGGCACTGTGCTCCATCGCCAAGGCGTTGAGCCGCGCCGGACGCGGGGCGATGGTGGTGCTGCTGATCACCGGGCCGATCCTCATGTGGCAGCGCTATGGCGGGCTATCGGGCGCGAGCGTCTGGTTCTGGATCAAGATGGCGCTGATCGTGCTGATGCTGGTTTCCATCGTCGCGGCAGGGATCACCTTCAAACGCGCCGAAGCGGGCGACGATGCGGCGCTCGAGACGGCCGAGACGGCGGGCAGGATAGCGGCTGTGGCCTTCCTGGGCGTGCTGCTTTCGGCGGTATTTGCTTTCAACTAACCATTTGCCCTACGCAATGGGTTGCGCCCGGCTGCGATTTCGCGCATTTTGCGAGTCACCAGTGCATACGGGCACCCAGGACCAGTCGATGCAGCGCAGCCGCGCCATTGCCATTGCAGCCAAGCAGCAGGCGGAGAACAACCGCCTGATGATCATGCTTGGGTTGCTCCTGCTCCCCGCGCTTTTCCTTCTCCTTATCAGCCCCTGATAACCGGCGGCCCAGATCAAGCTGGGCGGGTGGTCAGGGGATGCGCGCAATGAGCCGAACAGGAAATGTCCGGCCGTTTAGGCTTTTATGGCCCGGCCGTTTGATCAGGATAGTACCAGAATGACTACGCAGACCCCCGCCACCGATAGCAACAAAGACCGGGTCTATATCTTCGACACCACGCTGCGCGACGGCGAGCAGAGCCCCGGCGCGACCATGACGCTCGAGGAAAAGCTGCAGGTTGCCGAGATCCTCGACGATATGGGCGTGGACATCATCGAAGCCGGCTTCCCGATCGCTTCGGTCGGTGACTTCGAATCCGTGGTGGCAGTGGCCAAGCGGGCCAAGCGCTCGGTGATCGCGGGCCTGGCGCGCGCCATTCCGGCCGATATCGACCGTGCGGGCGAAGCGGTGCGCTTTGCCAGGCGCGGGCGCATCCACACGTTCGTATCGACCTCGCCGATCCATCTGGCGCACCAGATGCGCAAGACGCAGGACGAGGTGATCGAGATCATCACCAAGACCGTGACGCAGGCACGCAACCTCATCGACGACGTCGAATGGTCGGGCATGGACGCGACGCGTACGCCGCTCGATTTCCTGGCGCGATGCGTGGAAGCGGCGATCAAGGCCGGCGCCACGACCATCAACCTGCCCGATACGGTGGGCTACGCCATTCCCGAAGAATATACGGCGATGTTCCGGCACATCATCGATACCGTGCCGAATGCAGACAAGGCGATCTTCTCGACCCATTGCCACAACGACCTGGGCCTGGCGGTTGCCAATTCGCTGGCCGGCGTCATCGGTGGGGCGCGGCAGATCGAATGCACGATCAACGGCCTGGGCGAGCGCGCGGGCAATGCGGCACTCGAGGAAGTGGTGATGGCGCTGCGCACCCGCGCGGATGCGATGCCCTACCACACCGAGATCGAGAGCACGCATCTGGCACGCGCTTCCAAGATCGTGTCGGCAGCCTCGAATTTCCCGGTGCAGTACAACAAGGCGATCGTCGGCAAGAACGCCTTCGCGCATGAGAGCGGCATCCACCAGGACGGCATGCTCAAGAACGCGCAGACCTACGAGATCATGACGCCGGAAAGCGTCGGCATCAAAGAGACGACGCTCGTCATGGGCAAGCATTCGGGCCGCGCGGCCTTCAAGGACAAGCTGCGCGAGCTGGGCTACGACCTGGGCGACAATGCCTTCCAGGAAGCCTTCGTACGCTTCAAGGACCTGGCCGATCGCAAGAAGCATGTCTACGACGCCGATATCGTGGCGCTGGTCGACGACGAGGCCGGCTCGATCGACGACCGCATCAAGCTGGTCGACATGGAAGTGGTGAGCAAGACCGGGGGCACGCATCGCTGCGACATGACGCTCTCGATCGATGGTGAGACGGTTACGGCGAGCTTCGACGGCACCGGCTCGGTGGACGCGATCTTCAACGCGATCAAGCAGGCCGTAGGCAAGGAGCCGCACCTGGTGCTCTATGCGGTGGACGGCGTGACCGGCGGCACGGATGCGCAGGCGAGCGCGCATGTGCGCCTCGAAATGGGCGGGCGAATTGCTTCGGGCAATGCGGCCGAGCCGGATACGCTGGTGGCGTCTGCGCGCGCGTATCTCAATGCGTATAACCGGCTGCTGCTCGACAAGGGGCAGGCGGCTCAGGGCGCGATGGCGGGGTAAGCTCGCGGGTTGGGGCGAGGGGCCAAGCTATGGCGCGGTGCTATCGCGCCTTATCTAATATTGCCCCACCACTGCACTTCCCCGGCCGAAGAGCCGGGGCCCACGGATATCTCCACTCGAGTTGAGTGGTGCAATAGGCCCCGGATCCTCCTCTACCCTGCCACCCTCAATGCCCCCGGCAATTCCTCAGCGAAAATCGCGATCTCTTCCGGACGACCGACGCCGATGCGGATGCAGCGGTCGAGGGTGGGGGCCATGGGTTTGCGGACGAAGACGCCGCGGTTGGCGAGGGCCTGGAGCACGGCCATGGCGAAGGCGCCGTCGCGGCCGCAATCGACGGTGACGAAGTTGGTGGCCGAGGGGATTGGCGTCAGGCCGTTGTCGCGGGCGATGGCGGCGATGGTGTCGCGGCCTGCAGCGATGTTGGCGAGAGTGGCTTCCAGGTAGGGCTGGTCCGCCAGAGCGGTGAGTGCGGCGACCTGGGCCTGGCGGTTCACCCCGAAATGGTTGCGGACCTTATCGAAGCCGCGGATGGCCTGGGCTTCGCCGATGGCGTAGCCGCAGCGCAGGCCGGCCAGACCGTAGGCCTTCGAGAAGGTGCGGAAGCGCAGGATATTTGGGCGGGTGACGTCCAGAGGCGGCAGCGTGCCGGCGGGTGCGGTTTCGCCATAGGCCTCATCGAGCAGCAGGAGCGTGGTGTCGGGGAGCGAGGCGGCGAAGGCCTCGACCTCGGCTGCGGGCCACCAGGTGCCCATGGGGTTATCCGGGTTGGAGAGGTAGACGAGCCTGGCGTTTTCCCGTTGTGCGGCCTCGGCCAGTGCCGAGAGGCTTTCGCGGTCGGCCTCGTAAGGCACGGTGACGAGCTGGCCGCCGAAGCCCGCGACGTGGAAATTGAAGGTTGGATAGGCACCCAGCGAGGTGACGACCTTATCGCCGGAGTTGAGGTAGAGGCGGGCTACGAGGCCTAGAAGACCGTCGATGCCTTCGCCGACCATCACGTTTTCAGGGGCGACGGCGAGATGGTGCGCGAGGGCGTGGCGGAGATCGTGGTTTTCGGGATCGCCATACATCCAGACGTCGCCTGCGGCGCCAGCGAGTGCGGCGATGACGCTGGGGGCGGGGCCGAAGCCGCTTTCATTTGCGCCCAATCGTGCGCGGAACGGGCGGCCGGAGCGGCGTTCGAGCGCCTCGGGCCCGACGAAGGGCACGGTTGCGGGCAGGCTTTGCGCGAGCGCGGTGAGGGCGGGGCGGGACATCACTGATCCTTGAGGCGTCGGCTGAAACTCCAGCTCACTGGCTAACGTATCTTTGCGTTGCATTGAAGCGCGCCGGGGCGAACAGTGCGCAAGGAATTCTCCCGGGGAGAAGGGATCATGAAGAAAAGCAGACTGGGCGTGGCGGTGATGGTGGCGGCGGTCTCGCTGACGGCGGGTGCACAGGCGGCCGATACGGCGGTGGCGATCTTCGCCGGTGGGTGCTTCTGGAGCATCGAAAGCGATTTCGACCATGCGCCGGGCGTGCTCGACACGACGTCGGGCTATATCGGCGGCACGGTGGAGAACCCGACCTACGAGCAGGTTTCGACCGAAACGACCGGGCATCGCGAGGCGGTGCGCGTCACTTACGATCCCAATGTCACGAACTACGAGAAGCTGCTGACGGCTTATTGGCACATGACCGACCCGACCGATGGGGAAGGGCAGTTCTGTGATTTTGGCGACAGCTACCGGCCGGGCCTCTTCCCGCTGGACAAGGCGCAATATGATGCCGCCGAGGCCAGCAAGGCGGAGATCGGCAAGGAACTGAACAAGCCCGTGGCGACGACGATCGCAATGGCGACGACCTTCTATCCAGCCGAGGATTACCACCAGAATTTCTGGCAGACCAATGCGGCGCATTACAAGGCGTACCGCGCCGGATGCGGGAAGAATGCCAAGGTCGAGGCGCTATGGGGGCAGTCGGCGTTCGAGGGCCTCAACGGGCACGAATAGGCTATTTCGTCTCCGGGCTCGGCACGTTCGGGTCGGGGGTGACCGAGATTTGGTGCTCGGATTGAGCGTTCAGCTCCTTGGTGAGTGCGATCTTGGATTCCTCGGTCAGCGAGTAGAGCGTCGAGAGGTAATTGGGCGTCGCCACCCAGGCGCGAAGCTGCATGGCGACGCTAGCACCCGAAAAGCTATCCACATGCACATTGGGTGAAGGATCGATCAGCACGCGCTTGTCGCTGGTGGCGACGCGCAGCAGGATTTTTCGCGCCTTCGCGATGTCGAGCGAATCGGGGATCGAGACATTGACGTCGATGCGCCGGCGCGGCTCGCGGCTGTGATTGGTGATGGCCGAGGCCCAGAGCTTCTGGTTGGGCGTGAAGATGTAAAGGCCGCTGGTCGAGCGCAGGCGCGTGCCGAAAAGGCCGATTTCCACTACGACGCCGGCCACGCCATCACCGGTGATGAACTCGCCGATGGCGATGGGGCGCAGGAGAATCAGCATGATTCCGGCGGCGATGTTGGCCAGCGTGTTCTGGAGGGCCAGCGCGATGGCGAGGCCGGCCGCGGCGAGGGCGGCATAGATCGAGGTGCTGGCAACGCCGATGAGGCTCAACGCCGTAATGATAGCGAAGATCAGGATGCCGTAGCGGGTGACCTGGGAGACCAGCGGGACGAAGTTTTTATCCACACCATAGGCGCGCGGCATCAGGTGTTCGACGAAACGCGAGGCCGTTCGGGCCAGATACCAGCCGAAAAGCAGCACCAGAATCGCGGAAATGATCGAGCCAGCGTTGGCCAAAAGCCAGTTTGCCGGAATCATCACGAGGTTGGAGGCTTCTCTAACGCTTTCATCCATAAGGAAATTCCCGATTGCCGCGGTGATTTATCCTAACAAAACGATCACGGCGGAAAAGTGCTGTACGGTGCTAGACAGGCAGAAAGAGCTTTGCTAGAGAGGCGCCACGTTGGAACCGGCGGTTGCAGCCGGGTGCGTAGCTCAGATGGTAGAGCAGCTGACTCTTAATCAGCGGGTCCACGGTTCGAGTCCGTGCGCACCCACCAACGTTTCCCAACGGGAGCAAGGGCCTAGCCCTTGTCATTCCGGGTGGGGCGCTCCCAGCGGTTTCCAATTCTCTTGGCTGGTTTCCAATTCGCGTTCTGTTCCTGTTCCAGGACAGCCGGGCGAACCTCCTTCCAGCGAGCCTCCAAAAGCTTCATTCCGTCCACGGCGAGGCGCCGAGTGCTGACCTCCATGCCGTAGTGGCGAACCATTTCCGGGCTCATGTTCACGATGGCGCTGACCTGGCTTTCCGTGCAGCCCACCTCCAGCAGGTTGATAACGGCATTCTTTCGCAGGCCATGAAAGACGATCCGCTCTTCACGGAAGCGCTTGAATGGCTCGGTGTCCATCAGGCGTTGCCATTCCGTGCGGAACCCATCGGTGGTGTATTGGCCGCCCTTGATGCCGAGGTGGAGCACTGTACTCACAACCAGGGCTTCGCCGTCCTTGCGTCGAGATGATGCCGCTTCTGTCGCCATGCGCTCGGCAACATCGATCCACCACCGATACTCGGAATGGACTGGTATCCAGACCTGCTTTCCTGTCTTCTGGGCAACCACCGGGATAACCGTGTCTGCCTTCCGCGGACGCTGCATGGGGAGCACATCGCTTTGGCGCTGCCCTGTGAACAGGGCCGACATGGCGGGCATCAGGCAGTTGAACGGGGCGTGCTCCAACAGGATATCGAAGGCCCAATCCGGCCAAGGCCGCCACGGCTCGCCGCCCGGAATCTTCTCCGTGTGCTCAACTGGGTTGATCGCGCTGTAGCCGCGCGGGATGCCCCAGGACAGCAGGCGCGATAGATAGGCGCGAAACTGGTTGGCGGTCGCCGGCGTCTCTGCGAGCGCGTCGATAGCTGCCTGCGCGTCTGGCGTCGTCAACTCGCTGGGCAGATCGAACGCCCAGGCCGCTACCACCATATCTCGTGAGCGTTCGTATCCCCGGCGGGTGGAAGCAGCCAGGCTGGTGAAAGCCTCATGGGCATGGAAAGCTTCCGTCAGCGCGGTAAAGTCCTTCGCGTTCTCATGGTCGCGTTGTTCTTTGGCTTGATAGGCCTTCCTGGCCTCCGGCCAGAACCCTTCGTCCCTCACATCGGGCAATTGGACGCCATACAGGAATAGGCAACCGTTGCGATGCTCCAGAGCCTCACAGATGGCGTAGGAGACGCTGAACTCGGCTGATAGAGGTTCTGGCAGCCGAATGGAGGGAAGCGCCTCCGGCGTGTTCCTATGGCGGGTGTAGTAGGTGTAAATGGTCTTTTTGCCGTTCTTCCGCTTGAAGATGCGGTGAGCGTGCCTCGGCAGTTCAGCCATGCCGCTTTTCCCGGAGCGCGACAACGAACCTATCCCCCATTCCGGTTGGTGCCTCGACAATTCCAAGGCTACGGTTGAGGTCGCCACGATACCAGAATTTGCGGCGGGTGCTCTCTACCCACTTGGGCTGTGGATAGACGGTGCCCACGCGCTCAAGGAAATCCTCCACGTGACGCTCCCCGCAATATGCGGCAGCGATGTCTGCGTTCATTCGCGGTGGCCAGGTGTCCGCCGGCATTGCAGTGGGGCGGCGTGCGCTCATGCTCCTTCCCTCGCGGCTTGCATCATGGCGCGGAAGATGGTTGCCGCAGTGCTTGGGCGAACTTCATCCGGAGTGAATTCGCTGGCGGCGCTGCCGGCCAGTTTCATCCCATCCGTAGGCTCCATGAGAGCATCGAGGACGGCATCGGCGACCTCGTACGCCTTTCCAATCTTCGAGGCGGAGGCATAGGGGGCCGACATGTCTTCCGGTGCCTTGGCCCCATGCAGGACAACGTAAGCCTTTCTCGCGATCTTCTCCCGCATGCTGGTCATTCCTTGGACCTCGCGGCTTGGAGGGCAGCGCGGCCGACGGGGGTGATGCTCCAGCGACGTGGCTTCGCCAACACCTCCGCAAGACCGTTCTTCCTGCAAAACTGGCGAACGCGATCTTCGGCATCGTCGGCTGGTTTGAGCCTCCATCCGTTTTCCAGCGCTTCCAAGAAATCGTACTGCGCGTAGGTCAGATTCACTTCTCGGCCCTCTCGGGGTTGAGGGCGGAACGGGCGAGGCGGAGAGAACCGATAGTGAATTCGTGTGCCCAAGCGGCGTAGGCATCATCGCCTTCTTCTGGGTCGTAGCTATAGGCTGCATCTGCGAAAGGCGTCAGCGCCTTCCGCATCCTCTTGATCGTCGCTTTGGCAGATGTCAGCTTGGTAGCGAAGGTTGCCACCTGTTCTTTCTGGCCCTCGTAGTCCTCCCGCAGCCGCGCATTCTCTGCCTCAAGGGCTTCGATGGTCGGGGAGTAATGCGCATGGATAGCGTCGAGAACCGTATTGGTGGCGTCGATTGCCCCTTGCCTCCAAGTGCCGCTTTCGTCCAGCGCCTCATCTTCGATGCCCGGCTCGAATCCCGAGGCAAGGAAGATGGCGAGGTTGTCGCCACCGAACAGATCGACGCTGACCCCGCCAAGGTGCTGGCGCAGCTCCGCGCGGGATTGCTTATCGTTGGGCATGGGAGGACTCCTTCTCGTCAAGGCAAGCGCCGCGTATGGCCTCTTTCTTCGCTTGGGCCATAGTTTCGATGCCCTCTGGCGAATAACCTTGGTACATGTACGTGCCGTCCTCCCACGTCACGATGATGTAGAATTTGTGCCGTGGGTGGTCGTAAACACGCTCGATCTCGATCGTGGCGCCCTTGTGCGTTCCCCGGAAAACGCCGCGAGACTTCTCTATAATCCTCATTCACCCTGTCCCCTCGCTAGAGGCTGGGAAGAGGTGGCCAGAACTTCGAACCGGCCATCTTCCCATTCCTCGATCGGGCGCGCCCAGAACGAGCCGTCATCGGTGGATTGGTAGATGGCGACCGGGTGCATATCGACGGAGGGAGGCGGCACCGACGCTGGCGGTTCTTTCATCAGCGCATCAATGGACGGTTTCTTGTCCACCCAGTGCTTCGCCTGCATCTTGCCGATGCCGAGCAGCACGTATTCGCCGCCGCTCTTCTTGTGGCGGTGCGTTGCAACGGGTTGCAGCGGGGCGGCGGCGATCATGGCCTTGAAAGTCCCGATGCCAATCTCTTGCCGCAGAAAATCCTTGGTGATGGGGCCGCCGCGACCGCCTTCAATAATGGGGCCGAACGCAGCCACTTTCATTGCCTCGGTCGGCTCTACCGGCACCAGCTTCCACCCATCAGGCACGGCCGGCGCGGGAGCCTCGACCAGTGCCGAGCGGTAGAGAGGGAGGAAATCTGCCTCTATTTCCTCAGCGGCATGCGTATCGGCGAATTGCCGTTGCCAAGCGGTCAAGAGCGGCCGGAACTCTGCGGCCTTGAAGACATTGCCCGTTGGCTTGTGCAGATAGGCCACCGGCTCTTGCCCTTCTGCGCGGGAGAGGGCGGCGGTGAGGGCCGTACGGGCATCCTCTGCGGCCGCGCGTTGATCGCCATCCCAAACCCACTCTCGGCATTCCAGAGCCGATTTCAGCCACAAATCGACGTCGATAGCGGCCTGTCGCACCTCCTCCGTCACCACGGCCTGGTTGGCGCGGCTGTCTGGTTTCAGAGACTGTTGGTGGAGGTTGAGCGCATCGGTCATGCTACGCCGATCAGCGTCGGTAACCGCGCGACGGAAATGCAGTTTGAGCACGCGATCGCTTTCCGTGTCCGCCGACATTGCCACAACTGGCAAACTGCTATCGGTGAACCAAGTGTCCTGAACAGGCTCAGAATGGCTGTCGGCAGCGCGATGGTTCCAGGCTGTTGCGGCCTCTTCCGCCGTTTCGAAGTGACGATTGACATCTAGCGGACACGCTCGCGCGGCAGAACCAAGAGGACCATATTCGTGGTAGAGGTAGAACATGCCGCCAACAGGGTGGTTGTCATGCGGTTCTTGCCCCATCTTAAATGGCGAGCCGCAGAACGGGCACGCCAGCAGTTCCTCGCTAATGGGGTTGGTGCTCATGGCTCGTCCCTCAGGTCGCGTTGATAGTCAGGATCAGGCTCGTTCTCGGATTCTTCCCAAGGGCAGACGCCATCGGTTTCGTCCTCAAGCTCGCAGCGCCGAATAGAATAGGCGCCGCAGAACGGGCACAGTTTGCCGCCGCTAGCCTCGTAATCTTCCTCCGGGGTGCGCAGCTTCCAGTCGTCATAGCCGGGAATGTTCATGGTTCACCTCGATAAGGGCTTGGAGGAGGGCGTCGAGAAGGGCGAGCACTTCGTCCGGCGCATCGGCGGAGAAGTCCCGGCACGGCTCGTCAGGCTCGGTGAGGCAGGCCCATGGCATATCCTGCTCGCCACAGGTGCCGCTTGCGCGTTGCCAACCCGGCAGCTTCTCCTCGATCAGCGCAACTGTGGCGTCGAGGGAGGAGGAGTAGGAGGGAACGGAAAGGCAAGTGCTTAGCTCGTCAAACGGAGCGCTCCGGACGTTGCACAGGAAGCACATGTTGTCCCGGCGCCGATCGAAAAAGGCGTAGCTTCCGTATGAGGTCTGGCGCATGACGATAGGGCCGATCGCGACCGCTATCTCCGCGTCGAGCACCGCATCAGGTCCCGTCGCCTTGCGCACCCTATCCAGCAGGGAATGGAGATCGGGGGAGGTCATGGCAGGAGTGTCCATTTTTCGATCTTTCGTGTTGCGGTGCGTTGGGGCTGGCGGGGCGAGAAGCCTTGGCTCTGGAACGCCGGCTTACGGCGCCCATCCCAGCCCTTCGTTACGAGCCGGTCGCGCTTGGCCTTGGCAGCAGCGTCGGCGGCGTCCTTCTGGGCCTTGCACTTGGTATGGGCGGGGCGGCAGTTCGCGTCAGCATCAGCACCGCCAAGGCTCAGGGCCTCAAGGTGTTCGATGAAGTAGGATTGCCCGTTGTAGATCTTGTTGCCGCACAGGCAGCAGATGCCGTTCGCTTCGAGGAATATGCGGGCGGCGCGAGCACGCGTCATGCTCCGGCGCTTCGTGGGGGCGATGAACTGGAGGGTCATTGCTCGCCCCCATCATCATTGCGCCACACGGAGATGGACTGATTTCCAAACTTGATGCTGTAGTAGACGCCAAGAAATCGGATGCCGAATAGCTTTCCTGGCTCCCACGGAGCGTTGCGGATAGCCCAGTCGGCAGCAGACGCCATGCCTGCGAAGTCTTTCCCGCCGTGGAGGATGACACGGAGCTTCATGCTGCCTGCTCCCTGCTCTCGAGGAAGCCGCGCCGCTCCGTCTCCGTCAGCGAGATGCCTTTCAGATGGCAAAAGGCGATGGTGTATTCGATGAGCGAAGAAGCCCTCGCCACCGACATGTTGGCGCTGCTTTCGCGAAGAGCGACAAACTCGCCTTCGATCCCTGGGACAACCTGCCCGCGACGATCATCTTCGGTTTCAGCCGTCGCGATGGCATGGGCGCTGATTAGCAGCACCTTCCATTCCTCAGCTTTCCGAGGCTTGCCGGCCCACTCGAAGCCGCTGCGCTCAATGTCTCCAAGGATCGCGTGGAACTTCGCATTCTGGTCAATGCTGCGCTGCGGCGGAGCGATGGTTACGCGGCTATAGGGCTGGGCATCGCGCAGGGCTTCGATGGCGTTGCCCATGACGCGGGGAGTAGCGAGAACGAAAGACTGGCGGTCGGTCATGGCTATGCATCCACTCCCCAAATCCACCTCGCCCTGTCCCGATAGGCGCTCTCAAGCTCCCTCGTGTCGGCATCGGAAAGGTGCAGGTAATCCTCACCAGACATGTGCCGGTCGTGCCAAGCTGCAAGCTGCTGCTCGGTCTTGACCGACTTCAACTCGTCCAGTGCCTGCTTTTTCACGTCCATTGATCCTTCCGGAGCGGGGTTGTTGGCCGCCGCCCCGGCCCTTGGTTGGGATAGGGTTAGGCGGCCAGCCCGTCGAAGTTCGGCGGCGTGTAGTCGCGATCATCGAAAGGCGGCGCATCGTCCTGCATGGAGGCGCGCTCATCGAGTTCGGCGAACTTGTCGGCCTTCTCGTCCATCATGGTCTGGCGCCAGTCTTTCGGCAGGCTGTCCAGAGCAGCGGTGACGCTGGCCTGCGCCCAAAACTTGTCGAAATCGGCGATAGTCGCGAGCTTCTTGTTGGCCGCCGAAAGTCGCGAGTAAGTTTCGCGGCTATTGGCCTTCGACTGCGGAGCCGTGGAGTTCGCCTCGCGTGGCTGGACCTCATGCGTGGTAGAGTCCGCGTCGTTGTCGCCTTCGGTGGGGATACAGAAGGCCTGCATGGCGGCATACTTGTAGGCCGCGGACATCGCCTTGTTCGTCGCCTTGTCGCCGCTGTCCATGGCCTCGCCGAAGGTGCGAACGGTATGCTTTGAGCCGTCCTCCGACGAGATAAGATCGAATTCGGCTTCGACGGTCACATAGAACAGGGCATTGCCCTTGGCGTTCTTGCGCTCCGACACTTCACGCGAAAGCATGCGCGGCAGAATGCAGAGGTTGTGCTTGGCGATGATCGGTGACAGGGCGTTGTAGACATCATCAATGCCCCGGAACTTGTACCCCTGCTGATCGTTCTTGCGATCCTTGCTGATACCTTCCTTGGCAATCTCGGACGTAACCGCAGCGATGGCGGCATATACCTTGGGAGCGTCGGTCATTTAGAGCCTCGCCTTCTTCTGTTCGGTGATGGAGCAACCTGGGATCAAGCGAGCACCGCTGCGCACATCGCGCTCGGCAAGCTCGCGGAAATAGGCATCAACTTCGGCTGGATTGGTCTTCCAGTAGTGGCCGGCAAGTGCGCGGGCGTCGGTCACTTCGACTTCCCAATAAGTCACCAGCCCAGTGTTGGTATTCGCCGCCTTGTCGGCCTTCTTGGCTTCGCGGTTGAGTTCGGCGGCGCGCTGCGCCATGCGCTCGGCTTCTTCTCTGGCCTCAAGATCGCCAACACTGGATTGCTGGAACATGGCTTGCGCGGCACGCTCAGCCTGCTCCTGTTCCTCGCGAATGCGTTTCGCCTCCTCGTCCTTGAGGCGCTGCTGTTCGAGGCGGAACGGCTCAACGACCTTTTTGAGCATTTCTATAGCCATCGGGCCTTTGCCGGTGACAGCCTTGGTCTTGCCGATGAGCGAGTTATAGCGGGCCTGGATGGCGTCCTTTGCGGCGTTGAGAGGCTTTACCTCGGCTTCACGCCGCTCGTCGGCGCGCTTGTTGGCCGCATTGAGAAGCTCCATGAGCTTCGCAACATCATCGTGCGCTGCCTGGGTTGTGACCGGTTCACCATCTGCCCAATTCTTCGCTTCCTCGAACAGAGCCTCGATTTCAATCTGGCTCTCATCGAATGGCGACATGTTGCGAAGTTCGGCAACTGCGCTGCTCATCTCGACGCCCTTTCGTTCTGACTGGCGCGGTAAAGCGCCTCAATGCGTTCATGGGGAGGAAGGCCGGCGGAACGTTCTCGGTCCCAATCGGCAAGGATGCGCTCGATCGTGATGTCGGCGCCTTCGCCGAACTCACCGGGCTCGCGATGGTTGATGCGGCGTGCGGGTTCAGCCATGCCAGCCTCCCAGCAAGGCCACGACCCCAGCCACAACCAGGATCGCGACAACCATCATTGCCGAAAGGGCGAGAGACGAAGCGCGGCCGTACATTTCCTGCTGCTGTGCAGGCGTCCATACGGCGGTGCCGCCGGGGAGGGTGGTGAAGGGTTCCATCACTTGCCCTCCCGCGCGCCGTCGAAGTCTTCTGCCTCGATGTCGTAGAGGTCTCGCGGCTCCGCCTCGATGAGGCCGGTACCGTCGCATTCTGGGCATTTCAGCCCGTAGTCAGGCTCTGCCCACGATGGCTCCCACCACGTGGCGGGTATGATCCGGGCTGGGTGACCAGAACTCTCGAAGCAACAGGGGCAGTCGGCCACGGACTTGTGCGGTTCCATCACTTGCCCTCCGCCTTGGCGATGGCGGCGTCGAGGCGCCCGATCTTGGCGTGGTCACCGAAGCCAGTCGCCATCGAATAAGCGATCTCGTCTGCAAGATGGGCGCGGAGGGTCGCCAGATGGCTGAATGCTGCCTTCGCCTCGGAAAGACGCATAGCCGGCGCGTTCCGGTTCGGCCCGAGGTAGAGGTTACGAGAACCGAAACGTCCGACTTTTATCGGGCCCGGCGTATGCTTCACTTCGCTTGCCATTTACGCCTCCACCTGGGCGGCGATGGCGCGGTCGAAGAGCGCCATGATGTCGGCGTGGGTGGTTTCGGGTGCGTCGTTGAATTTGACGATGCCGCTTTTGTTTCCCCACGGAAGTTGGCGTTCGATGGCGTCATACGGGGCGCCGTACGCAGTCTGACGGCCCGACGCCTCGAAGAGCGCGCCGAGGATGCAAAAGCATCCGGGGCTAGGCTCATAGGCGCCCTTACCCCACTTCTCCGGCGTATCGATCAGGGCCTTAGCCGCGATCAGGTTTTCACGAACGGTTGCCATCATGCGGCCTCATCATGTTCGAGGGGGAGGGCGGAGAAATCGGGAAGCGGAGCGCGGCCAGCCTTCTGGTCCGGCGTCAGCTTCGACCAGTTCTCGCGGGAGAAAGGGGAGGCCGCTTCGTGCGCCGCGAGCAGATCGTCGCGGTACTTCGCCTTCATGGCCTTGATGGTGGAGAAGATGCCCCGGCAGCTTTCAGAGCGCCCATTGAGGCTTTCATGGTTGGCCAAGCCTTCCAGCTCGCCCATCAGCATGACGTAGGCCGGGTAGTCGGCATCGGCCATTGCGACGACGATTTCGCTGGTCCTGCGCGCTACCCATTCCGGTGCTTGTTTGTCGAAGGCCATTTGCGCAGCCCCTCCTTGGGGCGGAGGGGGTTAGGCGATGCGCCAGATGCGATAGCCGTTGTTTTCAGCGCGGCATACGAACTTCACGCCATTACGGACACCAAATGCGTAAGCAGAGTAATTCGCTCTTTTGTCCGTCGCAAAGAAGCTGTCGCCGATCTCCATCTGATGAAAGGGATATCGGGCACGCCTTGCTCGCTCTGGCAGAGGCACGTTCTTCTCAATGCGGAACTCAGTGTTGGAAGCAACCTTCAGTGCGTTGGTCATTTGCTGCTCCATCGGTTTGATGGAGCAGTCTTGCGTTAATCGCAAAGCTAAGTCAAGCGATGTTTTTGCGAACAACGCAAATCGTTAAGTGAGCAAACCGACTCGACTCTTCGCGACCATCGTGCCTTTAATGAGAACAAATAGGGAACAAAATGGGTGGCTAGAAATGAAGAGGATTACGCTGCATGTGCGTTGCGAGGGGTGCAATAAGCTCAGCGCTCGGGAGATAGCGGAGGGCGGCGGAATGGCGCTGCCGTCCACAGTTGAGGAGCTTATGGAAAGTGCGGAACTTCAAAACCTGCACTTCTGTTGCCCGCGATGCGAGGGCAACATCGGCCGCATAGTGGCGGTCAACTTCCATGAAAGTGAGAAAGCTGCCTAAGGAAGCTCGTTGGTAATGCGGCGGACCCAGGCAAGGATATTTACAGTTGTGCCGTTATCAGCGTCTGGGTCGTGGGGAACAACGATGGGCTTGTGCCGCGGATTGGTCGAGCGTGGATGGAATTCGATCCGATCTTTATAGAACTCGATCTGCTTCACCGACCATTCAATGATATGGCCGCCTTCGCGTGTCCGCTGAACAACGACGACCATGCCATCCCGCAGGGGAACGCGGTTTGCAACGTCGTCGTACGCCAAGCCAATGACGCGATCGCCGTCGAGGATTGGGCGCGGGCGTAGGGCATTCATGCTGTCGCCGCGTACGTCGAAAGATAGAACCCGGGCGTTAGGGAAGTTTGGATCAGATGGTTCCCAGAAGGTTTCGCGCTCGCTCTGGTCGAGGTCGTCAACTTCCCGCCAAGTGCCTGCTGATACGACGCCGGCAGAAGTCACAGGAACCAGTCCGTTCTTGCTGGGTGTGGCTGTCGACTCTCCAAGTTCTTCAGGCGCGTAGATCTCGCCTGGTGGCATTGCATTGAAGAATTTACCCATCAGAAGCAGTTCATGCGCTTTGATTTCGCGCGCTTCCTTTCCTGGCTCTTCGGCGAGCATTCGGGTGATGGTGTCGGGGCGGACGTTGAGAAATCGAGCTAGTTTGGATTTCGCACCGTAGCCGGCGCGCTCCAGCTCGGCATGCAGCCACTCACGTATTTCGTCTCTTTGGTCAGCCATGCTGCATCTTTGCGAGCGGCGCAGAAAAATCTATCTCGCAAATCGCAAGGACGCTTGACTTAGTTTTGCGATTGACGCAAAAGTATGGCATGCGCACTAAGCCAACACGACTAGAACCGGCCGCGGGCATCATCGCCACCTTTGGTGGGGTTGAGGCTGTAGCGGAAATTACGGGGCGGCATGTCTCCCGCGTGTATCGGTGGATGTATCCCAAGGAAAGTGGTGGGACTGGCGGGGTAATCCCGCAAGCCGAAGCGTCAAAGCTTCTCAAACATGCCAAGGAGCGGCGTATTCGCATTAGTGCAGCTTCGTTCTTCGAGGCCGCAGCATGACCGACAGCGTAGCCGAAGACATGTTGCTTTCGTACTTCGAGCGCTGGGAGCGTCTTGAAGGCGAGAAGGACGCCATCAGCGCAGACCTGCGCGAACTGTTTGCCGAAATGAAGGGCAATGGCTTCGACACGAAGGTTGCTCGCAAGGTGTTCCGCGACAGGCTGGACGACAACAGCACCGAACGTGCTGAGTTCGAGGCGGTTTACGACCTGTATTGGACTGCGCTTTCCTGGCCTCGCGCGGGACGCGCGCGGGAGAGCGCCGAGAGCACCACCCATAACACCAGCGTTCCCGAGGGTTTCGACCCGGAAACGGGCGAAGAGGTCACCGCCTCTCCCAGCGAGCGCCTCATTGCCGCAGCGCGTGATATGCGCGCCTCCATCGGCAACGAAATCATCGAACCCCAGCCGGAAACGGCTGAGCAGTCGCGCGCGGACACCATCGATCTCCAAAGCATCTCCGTCGATGCTCCGGGCTGCGCCTCTTTCGCTGGCACGGAGGGCGACGAAGGCCAGCACCCCATTCAGCCGGAAACGGCTGCTATGCCCAACAGCTCGGAGCCGGCACTGGAACAGGCTCTCTCGGGTACGCAAACGGAATTGATCAATCCTAATAGCGGCCATCGTGACCAGACGTTCGAGGCGTCGGTTGGGCAGCCCCATTCCATTCCGGCCAGCACCGAGCCCCCCAGCACGCTGGCAGGAGAGGGGAGCGGCGCAAACCCTCACGCTGCTCCCCTCAACCGTACGAGCGATGAACTTAGCCGCATCGCTAGTGATGCCGTTGGCTACGGCGAGAGTGATCGACGCGCGGATGCGAGCGACCACTCCAATGCAGGAGGCGAAAATGTAGCCGCACCTGACAATGCAGAAACTGCCGAGGCAGTCTCTGACGACGCTGCGAATACCTTGAACACGCAAGCCGAGGCGGGCGCCGTGGATAACGGCGCTCCCTCTCACCGTGTCATGAGCATCACGCCACTTGAGCCGCGCGAAACTTGCGGTCTCAAAGGCTTTGGCTTTTCCGTGATGTTTGAGGAGAAGCCTCGTAGCTCCAGCGGCCTCGAACGCATGCCGGGTTGCAAGAACCTTGACGCCTGCGCCGGTAGCCGAACGAAGCGCTGCTTCACCTGCGAGCGCGACTGGAATGCAAAAGCTCACGAGGTGGACGCCTAATGTCCACCCTTACCATCCACCACGAGCATCAGGGAGGCAGCGGCGCGCCGGGGGCGGAGTTGCGCGATATCCGCTGCCTGCCTCATGGCCGTGGTGGTCATGCCGGCGCTGAAACGGCCGGTGAGTTGGCTTCGTATCGCCAACCAGAACTGTTCGCTCCCAACCAACTTAGCCGGGGCTCCCAAGTCCCCGGCGCCTTTCCATTCCCCCGCGTCTTCCTCCTCCGCCAGCAACTCCCTCTGGCGTTGACGCGGCAACTCGGCATCGAGCGCGCAACCGCGCTCTGCCATTTTCATTCCTGCGCTGGCTTCCGCCGTGGCGCGAACATCCCTTGCAAGCCCTTCGAGCACATCCGCCAAGATCGTTCCGAGGGGCTGAGCAGTCATCACAGGCTTCCTTTCCAAACGGTCGCTCTCTTCGGAAGCAACCATGCACCGAAGGGATGCCAACCAGTTGTCAAAGTTTGCCAAAAAGGAGCGCGACGTGACCGCTGCTCTTGCTGACGATCTTCGCGCCTATGCCGTGAAGCGCTGGCCAACGATGAACCACGAGTGGCGCAAGGCAAAGCTCGCCTCGCTCCTGAACATGAAGGTACGGCGCGTCCGATCCTATTGGGACGCCGAAGAGACGCTTTCGCCTCGCCAGCAGGAGGTGGACGCGATCAAATCACTGATCGGCGCAGAAGAGGAGAAAGCCCGTGTGGAAGCAGATCGGGCCTTGGCGAAGCGCGTTGCTGAGCTTGAAGCCCAGCTTGCCTTTGTCATGGCGTCGCTGGCTAGCGACCAGGTGGCGGCAAGCGGCACAGCGCCATGGGGCCAGGGCAAAGCAGGAAATCGATCGAACGGAGGCGCTTCGCGCCGCGGCACGGGAAATCGAGACTGACTAATTCAACGCGGCCTAGCCGCACATAGGACCGGGCAGGGATAGGCAGAACGGGCCAACACCTTCCCCGGTCAGGCAACCACAGAAGGATAGACCATGGGCAACGCATCTGCGGGGCATAAGGGATTCCGTCCCGAAAATATCCGGTTATCGAAGGCTGTCCGCGACAAGCACGGGCCGCAGGAGCGACTTCGCATCAAGCGGTCTATCGCGCTCCACGCCAACCTTGAGAACGAGAGGAGGGCAGGGAAGTGACCATTCTTGCCGAACGCTCCATAGGCGCATGCCGCCTCCTCCTGGGTGACGCCATGGAGATCATGCCATCGCTGCTGCCGGTGGACCTGATTGTCAGTGACGTACCTTACGCGCTCACGACCGGCGGGGTGTCGAAGTCTTCCAAAACGATGTCTGGGATCTTCGCGGCGCACAACTATGCCAACGATGGCCAGCTCATCATGGCAACAGTGCCCTTCGATGAAATGATGCCAGCGCTATTCGCCGCGCTGAAAGCCGATGGCGATTGCTACGTCATGGCCAACGACAAGAACGTGCACCCTCTCACCGATGCCGCGCTTGCTGCTGGGTTCCAGTTTCACAACCTACTTGCCTGGGACAAGATCACGCCGACCGCTAACCGCTGGTACATGAAGAACCTGGAGTTCACGCTATACCTTTGGAAGGGCAGGGCGCGGACCATAAACAATCCTGGCGCCAAACAGCTCATTCGCGGTGGCATCGAGAAAGAGTCCGGGCACCCGACTGAAAAGCCGGTGCACCTTATGGCGGAATACATCGCCAATTCCTCCCGTCGCGGCGATACCGTTCTTGACCCTTTTATGGGCTCAGGGACAACCGGCGTTGCCGCAGTGCAGCTCGGGCGCCGGTTTGTCGGCATTGAGGTCGATCGAGACTATTTCGATATCGCCTGCCAGCGCATTCAGGACGCGTACGACCGTCCTGACCTTTACAGCGATCATCTGGATGGCGAGCAGCTTTCGATGGTGGAGGCTGCGGAATGACCTATCCCCGCGCCATCAAGACCAACGGCGAGCGCCAGGTCTGCGCGTCTCATCTGAACCTTACCGTTTCAATCGCTGAGATTGACCGCCGCGAGCAGCGCTACGAGCAGGTGCAGAAGGACCTCGTCCTCAAGCGTATCAAAGATATGGCCGAGGAGATCGCGTCATGACCTCCACTGCCTATCACTATCCCGGCAAAGTTCGGTTGGCTCGCGACGATCACGCTTTGTGGAAGCTTGTCCGCAAGCGTGTCGAGCAGAAGCGCTCATGGGAACAGATCGCGGCAGAAGTCGGCTGTGAGGCCATGGAACTGGTTGAGTGGGTCAACTGGCTTTACACGCCGCCCCCAGAAGCCAAGCCCAAGGACACGATCTCCTATGCCGGCGTGAAGATTGTTGACCCAGGAGTCAGGTCCGATTCCGAAAGCGCCCGGCGGTTTGCTGCGTGGAAGCGTCAGCATGACGGCGCCGCCAAAACCTTGGCGGGCCGGTCATGAGCCGTTGGTTCCGCCATTACGCAGGAATGATGCGCGACGAGAAGCTTGTTGCGGTGGCCATTCGCGCCAAGCAGCCGGTCGAGCGCGTCGTCTGGGTGTGGGGAGCGATACTCGAAAGCGCAGCGGAGATTGATGACGATGGACGGTTTGAAGTCGATGCAGCCGAGGTCGCTTACTTTCTGCGAACGGATGAGGCTGACATATGCGCTGTTGTTAGCGCGCTTGCCGATGCCAACCGTGTGGCTTCCAATCGTGTGGTCAAGTGGGGCGACCGTCAGTATCAGTCTGATAGTTCCAAGGAGCGCCAGGCTCGATATCGAGAGCGCAGACGGGCAGAAATCAGTCTCGGTGGCGATCATCGCAAAGCAAGTGACGTAACGAATGCGTCACGTGACGGCGAAGTGACGGCCCAAGAGACAGATACAGAAACAGAGAAAAAAGAAGAACATAACGGTTCTTCCAAAAAACGCGGCTCAAGGCTCCCCGCCGATTGGGTTCCTGACGTTGCGTTCGCTCTCTCGCTCGGCCTTTCCCAAGCCGATGTCGATCTCGAAACCCAGAAGTTCCGCGAGTGGTGGCCGGCCCAGCCTGGCCAAAAGGGCGTGAAGCTCGATTGGGGACTTACCTGGATGACCTGGTGTCGGAAGGCGCTGGCCGACCGGTCGCGCTTCGCTCGCGGCTCACCTCCGCCTCAACGCGCCCCATCCCAAGCAGACGTATTCGCCTTCATCGCAAGGAAATCACAGGATGACCCAGGACAGGAACACGAGGATCGCAGACGCGTTCGACCGGCTATTCCGGACCTATCAGCAGGGTGACCATTCCGCTGATCCCGGCGACCTTGCTCGGGAACGGCTGGCCAAGGCGAAGGTCTATTTCGAGGCGGTTTCGATCTACGAGGCAGAGGATGTCGAAGCGGCCGTCTCCGACTTCCTGAGCGGTTCGGTGCCTGGGCATAACGCGGCCTACGTTCCAACAGCGCCGCAGGTCGGAAGCGCCACGCGTCGAGCCATGGAGCGCCGCACGGATAGGCTGGCGCGCGAAAAGGCGTTGCATCCACGGCTGCCGCCGCCGGATGTCCCAAAGACCCCAGAAAGCCGCGCACGCGTCAAAGCGATGGTTGACGGCCTGGTCGAGAGCTTCGCCGAGCAGCACAGGACAGAAGACGCAGCGGCCGCCAAGCGCAAGCACGACCAGATGGTCAAGGCCAACGCCAGGTTCCTCGATGAAAGCGACGAGAACGCAATGCGCGAACGCCTCGGCTACTCCGTTGGCGACCGTGACGGTGAGGCGGCAGCATGACCAAGCCCATGCGCATTCTCATCGGGTGCGAGTGCTCCGGCATTGTGCGGCGAGCCTTTGCGGCTCTAGGACATGACGCTTGGTCGTGCGACCTGAAACCTGCCGAGGACCGCAGTAACCGGCACATCGTAGGCGACATTCGCGATCTGCTCGATGACGGCTGGGACATGCTCGCCGTGATGCACCCGCCCTGCACTCGCCTCACCAACAGTGGCGTCCGCTGGCTATCCGTGCCCCCGCCGGGCCGTACGCTGGAAGAGATGTGGCAGGAGTTGGAAGAAGGCGCAGCGTTGTTCAGCGCCTGCTGGAACGCGCCGATCGAGCGCATTGCCGTCGAGAACCCGGTCATGCATCGGCACGCCAAGGAGCGGATCGTCAACTTCCGCCCGCACACGCAGAGCGTGCAACCTTGGCAATTTGGCGACGATCTCGACGGCCCGGACAACGTAAAGAAACGCACATGCCTTTGGCTCAAGGGCCTGATGCCTCTGCGCGCCACTGGGACGCTCGATGGCAGAACCGCTCGTGATGAAATCCACAAAGCCAGCCCCGGACCAGATCGGGCAGAGCGGCGGAGCCGGTTCTTCCCAGGCCTTGCTGCCGCGATGGCAGAGCAGTGGGGCGGCATAGTTGATGAGAGGGCAGCAGCATGAAGTTCTCCCGCCCCAAGCTCCCAAAGATCGGAGACTTACCACCCGATCAATCCCAATCCCTTTTGTCCTACCTCAAGGACCAATCGAAACCGAAGAAGCGCAGGCAGAGGCAGTGGCTGGCGCAGTTGGAGAAGAAAGGAAGGGTGAGATGAGCGTTGACCCACACAACTTCTTCAGCCTAACTCCCGAGCAGATCAGGAGCATGCGCCGCGCCATGGTCATGCAAGCCATAGGAATGACGGCGGTCATGGGGATTGGGTGCTTAGCTGGGATCGTGTTCCTGACTGGCATTATCGCTTGGTGGTGGTGAATAACTCCCCGCCTTCCTTGCCTCCTAGGGGTAGAAAAGGAATTTGAAATGACGCCAGAGCAAAAGCGGTGGCTGGAGGAGAGGCCGCACTTCACGCAGTGGTCCCCCCATAATTGGACCTCGACCATGGGCTGGACTGATGTTGGGTATCTGACGCCAGCGGGGGAGTTCGTCCTAGGCGAGAAAAAACTGTTGATGGGGCTAGGCGGAGCCTGCAGCCTTGGTGACACCATTTACTTGCCGGATGCGCTGATCCTCAAGGTGGGGCGGGAGTATTCTCTCTGCTAAACATGTCGTAACGTTGTGGAAGCCAGGCGGGCAGATATTGACCGTCACCGTCAAAATCAGCGATTCTCGCCTTACCCGTTCTACCTATCTCTGCCCCGGCCATGTGTCGGCAAGGTCCGCGTTGTGAGCAACAACGGTGATTTTTGGCATGGCGCGAAAGCGTAAGACTGGCGTGAAGCGAACAGCATCGGGGCGCATCTCTCGGGCGCAGTCCTCCTACGAGGAGAACATAGACCCGATCGCAATCCGCATGCGAATGTTCGGGCTTACCGAGAAAGAGGCCAGAGACCAAAAGGCCGCGACCTTCATTGGGCGGCTGGCTTTGCTCGGACAGAGGCGGCGCCAAGACGGCATCACTGAACAGCAATACGACGCGGCCAACGACTATCTGGGTGCTTACGAGGCGTTCCAGCGAGCCGTGAAGTCTCCTGATGCACTGCGCAGCGGGGTAGGGGGCGGTGATCAAGGCGAGAGCCCTAACTATGCCTCCTGGTGTCAGCGTTCGATAGCGCATTACGAAGGAATGATGGCGGCCGTGCGGGCGGAGCAAAACCTCCATCGCGGTGCCAACTTCTATGCAGCGCTCGATTATCTCGTGCTTCGCGGCGAAAGCCATTGGCACATGGTTGGCGATCTGCGGCTGGCCCTCAATGCCATCGGCCATTTCACAGGTTCTATCCCCAAGCCGCGACCGGCGCTTGACAAATCAGACGCGGAGGCGGCATAAGGCGTTAATGCGATTTTCAGACTATCGTCTGAAGCGCAACGAATAGGGGTCGCCAAGCGCGGCCTCTTTTGCTTTCTCAGGTCGCTATCGGGAATGCTCGATGGCAGCGAGCGAGGCATGCTGATTGCGGGCTCGTCTGGGACGAGTAGGGCCTTCCAAGCCCTTGAGGTCGGTTCGAGTCCGACAGCCCGCTCCAAATAAGCTTAGGCCCGTGAGATGTGTCTGTTGGTGGAAGGGGCTGCGTTCCACGCGGTTTCGTTAGACCACTGGCGGGCACATCCAGCCGGGGTGGGAAGCGAGTGGTCTAGTCCGCCTCAATTCCATGCTGGCCGCAATTGGCAGCGGCTTAATTGAGAAGCCTAAACGCAGCATCAGTTTGAGGCTACGGAGCGGGCGCCGCCTTGGAAGAGGCGCCAACGGCAAACGATCCAGACAACGCCTCGATCCCTATCGAAGCGGCAGCACGGAAGGACGTGCATACCCGTGGCGGGTGGTTACAGCAATGTCTGGCCTCCGGTTTGCGCCAGTGACGACTGGCAAGAACGAAATATTCGCCCAGCCGGTATCAAGCCCGGCTCGCTTCGATCCCATCCCAAGGCAGGTGGTCAATGGGGCATTCGGCACGCAGACGACATGATCTGGCGCGCATGAAAAAGAAGGCGCTCCGCGTCTTCCCTCACATGCTCACGGCGAAATGGGCCAACCATCTCAAGGGATGCTCCTGCGCCATGTGCTGTAACCCCCGCCGGTCGCCTCTGTTTTCTGGCGATGCCCTGCTGACCATGCAAGAGCGTCGTGCCGCGCAGAATAACCCATTCCAAGGCTCACCCTAACCGGTGGGCCTTTCTCATTGGGCGACCCGTGAACAAGGGTTTCCAGTAGCGATCGGCAAACGAGTAACCCCGAAAGACCCACAGGCGCCCCGGCGCCGGTTGAAGCTCTTAGGCCGATCTCGCCCAACCCTAGAGGCAACATGATCCTGTTGATGATGCTCGCCGCTCATTGGCTGGCAGACTATCCGCTGCAAGGGCAGTTCCTTTCGGATGCCAAGGCGCATGGGCCGCTTCGCGTCTACCACCTCGTTGCTCATGCGGGCATTCACGGCGGCGCTGTTGCTCTTGTCACCGGCAGCCTGTGGCTCGGGATGGCTGAGTGGGTGGCGCACACGATCATTGACGAATTGAAGGTGCGCGGCTGGACAAGCTTTGCCCTCGACCAGGCGCTGCACATCCTTTGCAAGCTCATGTGGCTCGCTGCTCTTTCGTTCTTCGTCGCAGCATAACCAGTGGAGAGAGACATGACCTCGCGTTTTCAGCGTTTCCGCAATCGCGTCATGTCGATGTTCTTCGACCGCCTTGCAGAGCGTAGCCGCGACAAGCCTGTGTGGCTCGTTGACCGCGATGGCCGCGTCTATCTTCCGGTCAAGCGCATTGAGCTTCGCGCCGCCCCTCCTAACCCCACCAGATAAAGGGTGGAGAGAATGAGCCAACCTTTGCGCCTCATCACTCAGACCGAAAGCTGGAAGCAGGAAGTTCAGGTAGATGTTGTGACGCGCCTTCGCGAACTGCTGGCGATGGCAGAGGCCGGCGAGTTGCAAGGCATCGCGTACGCTGCTGCGACTACCGACAACATGATTGCCACCGGCTTCACCAAGAACAATGCGCAGTCAGCCATCATTGGTGGGCTAGCGCGCGTAACGCACCGCATGCTTGCGGGCGAAGACTAAAGCAGGGCTCTCCTTTCGAGCCGAAGCGGACGTAGGCGAAATCTCAGCGATCCATGCGGTGCCCGGCCCTGCGGGTGAAAGCTCGATAGAGGGCGAATGGATCGCGAGCCGCATCTCTCAAAACAATGGATGAACAATGAGCGGCATCAATAATCTCAAGCCGTTCCCGAAAGGCGTTAGCGGCAATCCAGGCGGCAGGCCGAAGGGTATCGCTGCCAAGGCGCGCGAGCACACCGACGCTGCGTTGGACGTTCTGGTTGAAGGCATGGCTGACGAAGATGCGCGCGTCCGCGTGGCTGCTGCCAAAGAAATTCTGGACCGCGGCTGGGGCAAGCCCCTGACGATGACCGCGGATGTCACCAAGAAGTTGGACGAATTCTCTGATGACGAGCTCGATGCCGGCATCGCTTTCCTCCGATCAGCTCTCAGCGCTTCTAGAGCGAATGGAGAGGGAGAGGACGAGCCGACTACGCACTAACCGGCTTCGCCAGTATCGGCCCTACGCCAAGCAGGCGGAGTTTCATCGCGTCGGTGCAGGAAAGCGCGAACGCCTCTTCATGGCCGGCAACCAGCTCGGCAAGACAGTGGCTGGTGCGGCAGAAGTCGCGATGCATCTTACCGGCGAGTATCCCGACGATTGGGAGGGCCGCCGCTTCGATCATGCGGTGACGTGGATTGCGGGTTCGGAATCGGCGGAACTGACGCGTGATGGCGTTCAGCGCCTTCTAGTTGGCCCGCCCGATCAGGAAGAGAACTGGGGCACAGGTTTCATACCCCAGCGCTGCATTGCCAATCGCACGCGGCGTATGGGTGTGGCCAATGCGCTCGATAGCGTAACGGTCAAGCATGTCTCGGGCGGCATGTCCTCGCTGCTCCTCAAAAGCTACGACCAAGGCCGCAGCAAGTGGCAGGCCAACACGGTTCACGGCGTCTGGTTCGATGAAGAGCCGCCGGAGGATGTGTACTTCGAGGGCATAACCCGCACCAACGCGACCCAGGGCGCGGTCATGGTGACGTTCACGCCGCTCAAGGGCATGTCGGCCGTTGTCGCCCGGTATCTGCTCGAAGAGAGTGAAGACCGCGCTGTGGTCACGATGACCATCGAGGACGCTGAGCACTACAGCCCGGAAGAGCGGGCAAAGATCATCGCGAGCTATCCTGCGCATGAGCGCGAAGCTCGTACCAAGGGCATTCCATCGCTCGGTTCCGGTCTGATCTTCCCGATCATCGAGGAAGAGATCGTCATCGACCCGATCCCGATCCCGTACCATTGGGTGCAGATTGGCGGGTTAGATTTCGGCTGGGATCACCCGACCTCGGCCGTCAAGCTGGCGTGGGACCGCGACAATGATGTGGTCTACGTCACCAACACTTATCGCAAGCGCGAGGCTACGCCGGTCATCCACGCCGCGGCAGTGAAGCCATGGGGCGATTGGCTGCCATGGGCCTGGCCGCATGACGGTAACAACGACACAGCGGCGGGCGAAAACTTGGCCAGCCAATATGGCGCTCAGGGTCTGAGCATGTTGCCAGAACGGGCGACGTTCGAAGACGGCTCAAACAGCGTCGAAGCTGGCCTGATGGACATGCTCGACCGCATGCAGACTGGACGCTGGAAGGTCTTCTCCAACTGCACGGAATGGCTGGAAGAACGCCGTCTCTACCACCGCAAGGATGGCAAAGTGGTCAAGGAGCGTGACGACACGCTTTCCGCCTCTCGCTACGCCATGATGATGCTGCGCTTTGCAATGACTGCGCCAAATTCTGAACCGCGCCGCCGCTACCAAGGCAACGGCCGCCGCTCCTCAACTGGCTGGATGGGTGCTTAACACATGGCCGAATACACCAGCAAAGAGGGCGCCGACCTGCTTGAGACCATCAAGGGCTGGTACAAAGAGGACATGCCCAAGGTCAACACGTGGCGGAAGGAGGCGAAAGAGGATTTCCGCTTCCGCGACGGCGAGCAATGGAATGAGCAGGAAAAGCAGGAACTGGAGGAGCAGAACCGCCCTGTTCTGGTATTCAACCGCACCGGTGTGCTTGTGGATGCTGTTGTCGGCTCGGAGATCGGCAACCGCCGCGAGGTGCAGTTTTTCCCCCGCGAGAATGGCGATGCGCAGGCCAACGAGCTACTGACGTCTGCTGCTGAATGGTTCCGTGACCAGTGCGATGCCGAGGATGAGGAATCTGAGGCGTTCAAGGATGCCGTAACGGCAGGCATGGGCTGGACCGAGACGCGCCTCGACTTCACCGACAACCCCGATGGCGAGCCGGTCATCTCCCAGATCGACCCTTTCGAGATGGGCTGGGACTGCAACGCGACCAAGGCCAACCTGGTCGATAGCGTTCGCCGCTGGCGGGTGCGGAAGATGTCATTGGCGGAAGCCAAGAAGCTCTTCCCGGAAGCCGACGAAGATACACTCAACGCCGCATGGGCCAGCGAGGATGACGAGGACACCCAGCCGACCCACATCGAGCCGGGCAACCGCTATAGTGGCATCAATGGCGAAGACGAAAGCCATGGCCCTTCGAAGAAGGTTACCATCGTTGGGTGCCAGTACTACCGCACCGAAACCTACTACAAGACGCTGCTGCTAGGCCCTGAGGGCATGCCGCAGACGGTCGAACTGGACCAGGCGAAATATGATATCGCTCAGGCCGGCGGCGCGGTTCTCAATGCCGTGCCGATGAAGCGGAGGACGGTTGTCGTCTGCTACGTCGGCCAGACGATCATCAAGCAGCCGAAGCCGACCCAGACCGGTAGTTGGACCTGGAATTGCATCACAGGGTTGCGCGACGAGGACAAGGGCACGTTCTACGGTATCGTGCGGCGTGCAAAGGATCCCCAGCGCTGGGCCAATAAGTGGCTGAGCCAAATGATGCATATCCTCAACAGCCAGGCCAAGGGCGGCATCATGGCTGAAACCGGGGCGTTCAAGGATCAACGTCAGGCCGAGGAGAGCTGGGCGCTAACTGATCGCATTACATGGCTCAACCAGGGCGCGCTTACCGGGCAGAACGGCCAGAAGGTGCAGGCCAAGCCGGTGGCGCAATTCCCGGCCGGGTTCGACCGCCTGCTCCAGTATGCCGACGAGGCCATTATCAAGGCGACCGGCATCAACATGGAGCTGCTTGGCATGCGTGACGCCACACAGCCCGGCGTGCTGGAGTATCAGCGCAAGCAATCCGGCATTGCCATCCTGGCCAGTTTCTTCAACAGCCTTCGCCGCTATCGGAAGATACAGGGCAGGGGCATGTTGTTCCTGATCCAGAACTACCTTTCCGATGGACGCATGGTGCGGATCGTCGGGCCGGAACAGGCCAAATATGTTCCGCTGACCAAGGAAGCAGTGACTTCGGTTGAATACGATGTCATCGTTGACGACAGCCCGACCTCGACCAACGAGAAAGAAAAGACCTGGCAAATCCTCCAGGGCATTCTTCCGATGTTCAAGGGCATGCTCACCCCTGAAGTCATGCTCACGCTGGCCGACTATTCGCCGTTGCCGGCGTCTCTAGTCGGCAAACTCAAGGACATGGCCAAGCAGCAGCAAGCCCAGCCGCAGCAGAACCCGGCTGCCATGCTGGAGGCCGAAAAGATTGCCCTCGAACGCGAGAAAATCGCCAACGAGCGCATGAAGCTGCAAAACGAGCGTGCAAAGATCGAGGCGGACGCGCAGTCCAGCCAGATCGATGCTGTTGGTGACGCCGCAGACCGTCAAATCCAAGCGGCGCAGACCGAAAATGATCGCATTCGCGCCATGGCCGAACTGGTCACGGCGCAAAATCCTCCTCCTGTGAGGGTCAACTAGCAGTTCGCCGGCATGTAGCTGGTGTTTCGCCCGCCGCGAGCGTTTCGCGGCCTTCGCACTGACGGCGATACGTCAGAACCCCAAGGAAACCATGGAACAGGAAGCTGAAAGCCTCTCCGCTGAGGAGAAGGCGTACTTTGACTCGCGTGGCGAAGCCGAAATCAAGCCGGCCGAGGCTGAAAAGCCCGACGCTGGTGTAGAGGCAGAGCCGGAAGCGGATGCATCGCCGGAGTTGGCCGATGATCTGGGCGAGGCAGATGCCAGTCAGGCCCCTGACGGTGAGGGCAAGGACGCTGAAAAGCACCGTGTACCGCTCCATACCCTGACCAAGGAGCGTTCGGCCCGCAAGGAAGCTGAGCGGCGCGCTATTGCGGCGGAAGAGGGCCGACGCGTTCTCGAGGACCGCTGGAACCAAATGCTGGCGGTGCAGCAGCCCAAGGAAACTGCAGAACCGGCCAAGGAGATCGACCCGGCGGTTGATCCTGTCGGCGCCCTGGCCGAACTGGTCCAGGGGCAGCGGGCGCAGAGGGCTGCCGAAGCTGACCGCCAGAAGGCCGAAAAGGAACAGAGCGAGCAGCAGGCGGCCTGGACCCGCAAAACCGACATTGCTCGATCCCAATACCAGTCCGCTGCTGCCGAGGACGCCACTTTCGAGCCGACTTACAACGCGTTGCGACAGGTGATCGGCGAAGAGCTGATGGACCTTTACGGCCTGACCATTGAACAGGCCCGGCATGAGGTTGACCGCTACGAAGCGCAGCAGATCGAATATTGCGTTGACCGTGGCATCGACGTTGCGGACCATCTTCGCAAGCTGGCCAAGGCCCGTCGCGTCACTGCGCCGGCACAGGCGTCCAACGACCCGAAGCCCGACCCGGCCAAGGAAATCGAACGGCTCGCTGACGCTGTTGACGGGGCGACCACGCTATCTGGTGCCGGTGGTGCTCCTATCAGGACGCTTGATGCCGAGGCTATCGCCAACATGAAGCCCGATGAGTTCGAGGCGTGGCTAGGCAAGCCTGGCAATCAAGCCAAGTTCAGGAAATTGGCAGGGGGCTAAGGCCCTCTGCCCGAAGTGCCTAAGCCCCAGATGGTGGGCTCAAACCATCCCTCGCCTGCTGAGCGTTATCAGCGCCCGTCCGACGACACGGCCAGTTCGTCCTTCGCCTAGCTCGCGGCGTCACAGCGCGCACCTCCCAAACATCATTCAGGACAAACCAAATGGCTGTTCACACCATTGGCGTCAACGACGCCCTGGCGGTGAAGCTGTGGTCCAACCGTATGGATGTCGAGGCGCTCAAGGAAACGACCGCCTACGAGTTCATGGGGACGGGCGCAGGCTCTCTCTGTCAGATCATGACCGAAACCCAGAAGGGTGCGGGCGACTCCATCAAGTGGGGTATCCGCATGCTCGCACAGGGCGAAGGCACTACCGAGAACGAAACCCAGGAAGGCAACGAAGAGGGCATCACGCGCTACTCGGACACCCTGGTTATCAACGAACTCGGTCATGCCCACCGTGTGCGCAACGAAGGCACCATCGACCGTCAGCGCGTTCCCTACGACATGCGCGAGGAGTGCTATGACTCGCTCAAGGACTGGACCGCCGACCGCGTCGATACGTGGTTCTTCAACCAGCTGGCCGGCAATACCGCCGAAGCCCGCTCGAAGTACACCGGGTTCAACAGCGCCATCGCGCCGTCGAGCACCCGCGTCTTCCGCTCCAAGGCTTCTGCGACCGACCAGGCCGCCGGTGCCGATACCACGGCTGTCTTCAAGCTGGCGATGATCGACTCCGCGGTGAACCGCGCCAAGACGACTTCGCCGATGCTCCGCCCCATCAAGGGGCTGGGCAAGGACGTTGATTACGTCTGCTTCATCCACCCCGACCAGACGCTTTCCCTGCGCGCTGACACCGCCACGGCCGGCAACTGGTTCGATCTCCAGGGCAAGCGCCTCCAGGGTGGTGAAGGCGACCGCAACGGCCTCTATACCGGCGCTCTGGGTATCTACAACCGCACGCTGATCGTGGAAAACACCCGCGTCCCGCAGGGCGTTCACTCCACCTCCGGCGCTTCGGTGGCCAATACCCGCCGCGCCATCTTCTGCGGTGCGCAGTCGGCCAGCATTGCCTTCGGCAAGGGTGGCGGCAAGAACAAGTTCAAGTGGGTCGAAGACCTCTTCGACTACGACCGCGAACTTGGTGCGCGCATTTCCTTCATCGCTGGCCTCAAGAAGACGGTCTACAACAGTGTCGATTACGGCACCATTGTTCTCACGTCCTATGCGGCCCCGGCTGCGTAAGGAGAGCGAACCATGGCAACCGGAACTCTCGCCACTACTGCCCGCAAGTACCATGAGGACCTGACGCACTACGTCGTGGCCCCCATCGTGTACACCGTACTCACCGGCACTATCGGGAAGATCCCCGCAGGCGCCGCTGTGATCGAAGCGGGTATCGTCGTCACGACCGCCTTTGCCGGCGGCACTCCCCAGACGCTCGACATGGGCACGGCAGCCGACCCGGATGGGTTTGCAACCGCGCTTGCTCTTACGTCCAAGGGGCGTGTGCTGGCCGACGAGCTGGCCACTTCTGACGATCTCTACCAGACCACTGACACTGACGTGACCTACACGCTTTCGGCCGGCGCAACGCCGTCCGCTGGCGCCGGGTACGTCTTCGTTCGCTACATCATGGCGAACCGTTCGGCGGGCTAACGATCCTATCGAGGCGGCGGGAAACTGCCGCCTCTCCCTTACTCCTGAGGGGAATTCAGCCATGACCACCCAAGCGGCGATGATCGCTGAAATCCTGGACGATACCGAGCGCGGCGCGGGCGAGACCGATGCTGTTCGCGACAAGATCGCGGCAGCTATTCGGTACTATCAGCCCTCGCGCTTCTGGTTCAACGAAACCCGCGATGTGACCTTTGATACGGTCCCTGGCCAGATCGATTACCCGTTCCCCTTGGGAACTCCAGGCGCCGTCTTCTACAAGATCGACGCCGCCATTGTGACGCAGGGCACAACCAACATCGATATGGGTGTTGAGGACTATAAGGTGCTCGAAGTGCTCCTGGATGGGAACAGCACCCGAAGCCTACCTACGGTCTATGCCTACATCAAAAAGGCTCTGCGTCTCTATCCGGCGCCCGATGTGATCTACCCGGTTCGATTGACCGGGCATATTAGGATTGATCCGCCGGCCGATGATAGCGAAGCGGACAACCCGTGGTTCGTGGATGCCTACGACCTCATCATGTGCCGGGCGAAAGCGCAGCTCTACAAGCATCGCTGGGGAGACCCAAACAACGCAGCCTTGATGACGGATGCCGAGATCGAGGCGCGCGATCTGCTGTTTTCCGCCACTGCCGATAAGACTGGGACGGGCGTGGTTCGCTCGACGCGGTACTGATGCAGTTTCCCTATGGTCCGCTAGCGCCCGACGCGGGCACAGCCGCTGCTGGCGTGACGTTGGCTGCCAATGGCGTGCTCCCAAAGCCGCAGGGATTCGGGCCGGCGCAAAGCCTGGTCACGGCAGACACGGCCACAGCGCTACCCGGCGATCCCCGCGGCATGGTGACCTGTCTCCTGCGCGACGGCGTGACTAAGGTGTTCGGGCTGACCTTCGATGGCCTCTATGAGTTGGGTTCTGACTTCACCTGGACCTTGATCGACAACGGCTACACCTGCACTCCGGGCGACGACTGGTCTTGCCAGCAGTTCGGCAATTTCCTGCTCTACACCAATACGACCGATGGCCTCTGGGCCTATGACATCGAGAACGGTGGTTCCCCGACTTACCTCCCGCAGGCCGGTGACCCCCGCGAAATCTTCATCTGCGCGAACATGGTTTTCGGCCTCGATTGCAAGGACACGGCTGGCAATCGCGACAATCGTCTGATCCGCAACAGCAACTTCAACAACCACACGGATTGGGCGACGGGCGGCGCCGACTACCAGCCCTTGGAATCCGGCGGCGAACTTCTGGCGGGGTACAACCTGCGCAATGGCGCCGCGGTGATCCTCCAGCGCAATTCGTTCCGTGTGCTCCAGTTCGGCAATGTCGGTGGGGGCGCGCTCTATTCGCTGCAAGAGGTATCGACCGAACGCGGCGTCGTCGGAAAGAAATCCTGCGTTGTCTTCGATGGGGTGCTCTACGGCATTTCCACGAATGGCTTCTTCCGCTTTACCCTTCAATCAGGCCTCGAGTTCATTGGGGCGGGCCTGGTCGATGAATGGTTCCTTGGCCGCGTGGCTCTTGCCGATCTATCGAGTGTTCAGGGCGCAATCGACCCTGCGCGCAAGATCGTCCTGTGGCGCTATCCCACCGATAGCGACCCGAGCGAAACGGTGTTTACGAGCCAGATCGGCTATTCCTGGGGCTACCCGCAGAACCCGTGGTTCACCTGGTCACAGCCTATCTCGTATCTGAGCCGTATCGCGACCGCCGGCTATACGCTCGAAGACCTCGACGCGTTCGGCACCGTCGATACGATTACCATCTCGTGGGATGACCGCTTCTGGCAGGGTGGCCAGCAGGTATTTGCCGCGATCGATGCTGACGGAAAGTATGCCACGTTCTCAGGCGCGGCGCAGGAAGCTACGATTACCACGGCAACCAGCAATAGCCCGATTTCGGCTCTCATCAGCTGGGCAACGCCCATAGACGATGCATCGGCGGGTGTTCTTGAACTGGCTGTTGCAGATCAACTGGCCGACACGCTCACATGGAAAGCAGGTGTGGGGAAGGCGAGGAACGGCGCGGCTCCGATACGGGGCCGGGGTCTCAACATCGCGTTTCGGCGGACTATTCCTGAGGGCGCCGTCTGGAGCTTTGCTAAGGGCATTGACCATATTCGCTCGTCTGCGCAGGGGCCGAAATGAGCTACAACGTCCTCGGCGGCGCGCTCCAGACGGCGCCGGTCAAACTCACCGACAGCAACCCGACAACTGTCCTTGCGGCTGACCGAGCCGGCACGACAGTGCTATCCGTCATCTGCACCGAAACCGCAGGTAGCACTCCGAACCTGACCATCGCGAAGACCGATGGGACGACGACAATCTACTACCGCAATGCCAAGGCCATGACGGCTAAAGAAACCGTGGTTTTCGAGACTGTCATCGTCCTCAAGAACCAGTGGTCATTGCAGATTACCTCGTCCAGTCCCGCTGGTGGGGTTGATGTGGACGTAACCTACCTCGCTCCCGACAGAACTGCGCAGGGCGGCCAATTCATGCCGTTGGGCCAGCGATAGAGCGATGCACATCGAGATCGTGCCGAAGGCGCGCGTTGAGGGCGAATGGCCGGCGCTTGCCGATGCCTTGTTACCAGTGGTGCGGGAAGACCCGAACGGCTCGATCGAAGGCTTGAGGCAGAAGCTGCTTGCCGGGAATGCCGTTCTCTTCCGCGCCGATGGGGAGGCTAACGGCCACCTTGTCGTGGAAGTAAGCGAGGAAGACGGCCGACTGATCGGCTGGGTGTCCTACGCCATCGGCGGCTTTGAGGGCGGTCCAAAGGCGCGTCTCGCCACGATCCGCAACGGACTATCCGAGATCGAGAACGCGATGCGCGCCGCGGGGTGCGTGGAAAACCGCATTTGTGGCCGGGATTGGTCGCGATTGCTGCCGGATTACGAGCCGTTCACCGAACGGCGCAATGGATTGCGAAAGGTGCTCTAGATGGGCGGCGGAAGCACTCAAACCACCACGTCTGGTCTCAACAACAGCGCATTGAATAGCGCTGTTACGACGATCGGCAATCAGCTCAATACGCAGTTGAACAATGGGTCCAAGGTCTTTGGGCAAACCCTGACGCCGGGTGCGGGTACGACCACGCAGAATGCATGGGCATCCGGGCTGTCTGCTGCGAGCAATCCGGGTTATTCGGCGGCGGTCAACAATGCCATTGGCGAGTTTGGCGATATCGCGGCCGGCAACCGAATGGGCGAGGGTGATGCTGGCTGGAACGCCGCTCGCGACCGCGCGCTCACCGATGTGAATAGCATGTTCACGACGTCCGGCCGCTTCGGTTCTGGCTCCCACGTAGGTAGTGCGGCCGAGGGCCTTGCTGCCGTTGACCTCGCCCGTCTTCAGGGCAACGAATCCCGCCAGATGCAGGCGGCACAGCTCCTGCCAGGCCTGTTCTCGGCTTCCACCATGCCATCGCAGTACGCCATGGGCATCGGCGCAGCGCAGGACGCGAACGCGCAGGCAGTCCGACAGGGCGAGGCTGACCTCTTCGATCGTACCAACAATGCTGGCTGGAACACGCTCCAGCGCGGTGCTTCGGTCCTCGCCGGCACGGCGCCAAGCGCTGGTACAACGACGTCGACCACTACGTCTCAGCCTTGGTGGCAAACCGGCCTTGGCATCGGCGCCGGTCTCCTGAGCTTCCTGTGAGGATATGATGGCAACTGCTGGCTTCCTGCCGTTCGCAAACCCTATTTCGGATTGGGTGGCCCCCCGACGCAATCAACTGATGGGCTTTTCTAGCGGCATGCTTGCCGGCGACCCCAGCGCGGCCATGGTCAATGCCATGAAGGGCGGCCAGGTCGATGCGGATATTGCCGAGAAGGATCGGCTCCGCGAAGAGGAAACCGCGCAAGGCAACGCAACGCGCGCTTGGCTCGAACAGCAGGGCTATTCCGACCTAGTGCCGCTGGTTGATGCGGGACAGGGCGGCTTGGCGTACACCGAAGCGCTTCGCCGCATGCAGCCTGGATATGGGCAGGACGCGCAGACGGCCAACATGCGGGATTATCTATTCTCGCAGGAGAACCCCGGCTTTGCAGACTTCATTCGTGGCGGCACCAACCGCCAGAATGTCAGTCTGACGCCTCAGTGGGGGCAGGATGAGCAGGGCAACTGGGTCATGCTTCAGCCGTCCTCCACAGGCGAGCTAGTGCAATCCCAAGTTCCAGATGGCGTCCGGCTGGTCGACCCGCGCCAAATCAATCTTGAGAAGGCGCAGGGTACCGCCGTTGGCACGGCCGCAGGGCAGGCCCAGGCCGCCGCGCCAGGTGATATCGCGGCCGGTGAAATGGCGCTCAATCTCATCAACCAAATTCGCACGAGCCCGGAATTGCCTTGGGCGACCGGAACCTCGGTGGGCTTTGGCGGGAACAAAATCCCCGGCACGGGCCGTTATGGCTTTCAGAACCTCGTGGATCAGGCAAAAAGCGGCGCGTTCCTTTCCGCTATCCAGCAGATGCGAGGCTTGGGCGCGCTCTCGAACACGGAAGGTCAGGCAGCTACGCAGGCCATTACCCGTATGGATACGGCTCTTTCGCAGCAGGACTTCCTCAAGGCGTTGAGCGACTACGAACAGATCGTGGCGCGAGGCGTGGAACGCGCTCGTGCTCGGCAGGGTGGTGGGCAGCCCAATAGCCAAGGCGGGCAAAGTGCATCCGACCCGCTGGGGATTCGCTGATGGCCACTCTCGCGCAGGTTCGGCAGCAGCATCCCGAATACAACGACATGGGTGACGGTGCGCTAGCGATGGCGCTTCACCGCAAATTCTATAGCGACGTCCCAATGGCCGACTATCTCGGCCAGCTCGGAATTGACCGCGGCGATGTGCTGTATGAGCTTCGTGATCCTGGCAATGGCGATGGCGACTATCTGCGGCAGCAACTGGCGGCCCCGGGCGCAGGAGAGAGCCAGCAGCAGGCCGAACAGCGTCAGGCTGGGCAGCTTACGCCGGAACGCCGTGCAGGTGGCGTAGAGGGCGCCGCACGCGCGGCGTTGCAAGGCGCTACTTTCGGCTTCGGTGACGAACTTGTGGCGGCTGGCGCCGCGGCGTTCAATCCAGATCAGTCGCAGTCGTTTGGCGACAAATTCAATGCGTACCTGTCTCGTGAACAGGGGCTGGTCGACAATTTTCGGGAAGACAATCCGGTTGTTGCCTACGGTTCCGAGATTGCTGGAGCCATTCCGACTGGCGTGGCAGCGGGCGGGCAGCTTGCCGGGCGCGGTGCGACGCTGGGTATGAGGGCGCTAACTGGCGCCGGTGTTGGCGCCGGGCAGGGTGCGGCATATGGGTTTGGGTCGGCGGATGGAGATCTTGCTGACCGCGGAATGAACGCTTTGATGTCTGCGGGCGTTGGCGGCGTTGTCGGGGGCGCGATCCCCCTCGTGAGCAACACAATCGGGAGCGCCGTGCAGCGTGGACAGCAAGGGCGAATTTTGGATGCCGCCGCCAAGGCCGCACCAACGGCGGACGATCTTAAATCCGCTGCATCGGCGATGTTCGAGCAGGCCACCGGCGGAACGCCGCTCGCTATCACCGACAATTCCTATATGCGTTTCCTTGGGGATGTGCAGAGCATTGGCCAGAAGCTTCGGATCAACGCAAATCTTGACCCCAAGTCGGTCGGGCTATCCGAAATGATGCTGTCGATTGCCGATGACCTCGCTCGCGGCGGCACTGCCGTAGACATGAAGGATTTGCACCTCCTGCGTCAGGCGGCTCAGCGCGTTGCGATGTCGTCTGAGGGCAGAGATGCTGCTTTTGCCAATACCGTCATCCGGCGCCTCGATGATTTCGTGCAGACGCTGAAGCCTGCGGATATTCTCGGTGGCGCTGATCCGTCCCAAGCCACCAACGCTCTTTATCGTGGCATTTCTACGTGGTCGCGCGCCAACAAGGTGGGCTTGGTCGAGGAGGCCATTCGCGTGGGACAGGCTGCCGCGTCTGGGCCGGAGAAGGGTATCCGCAATGCGCTTCGAACCATGCTTTTCAGGAAGCCCGATGTCTGGAACCGCTTCACGACAGCCGAGCAACAGGCCATCAAGGATGTGATCGACGGAACGCCCGGCTCTAACCTAATGAAGCTGATCGGAACGTTTGGCTTTGGCGGCAATACGGCTACCAACGGTATCGGCGGTGCTGCCGGTATGGCTCTGGGCCAGATGGCCGGCGGCCCGGTCGGGATGGTCCTGGGGCCGGCAATTGGCTCGATCGGTCGGAACGCGAGCGAGAAAATGACCACGAACCTAGCCAATCGCGCCATGGGCGCTGTCGCCACGGAAGGCTTGCAGTCGCTCCCCAAGTTCGATCCGAACAAGGCAACAGCGCTGGAGCGGATGCTGTTTCGTACCGCCCTGCCGGGCAGCAAGCCTCTAGTCCCGTCGCGATAGCCAATAGTGCGGGAAGATCATTAGCAGCGCGAGCATTAACAGCGCGCCACCGAAAAGCGCGCAGTAAGCCTGCCAATTGCCGAACCCCATGACGGCAAGGCAGAGCAACGCGTACCCAATCGCCGGGACCAACCACCATCGGCTCATAGGCTTCACTTCGTAGAGGTGGGAATGCTTGCGCGGTTCGAGTTCGATATCGGGCATGCACGCCTAATAACACGTTGTAGAGGACGAACCAAACCCTGTCCGGAAGGAATTGCAGGTTACCGGCTTCGGCGCGGGCGTGAGCATGTTGGCGCTCAACTGCCTCATGTTCGCCCTGAAGTTGGCATCGTCCTGCGCATCAGCCTGTCTGTCTTGTATGTCCAACTGCATCATGCAGGAGGCGTAGGCGTCGGTCCCTGGTTTGAAGCCGTATCCTTGGCAAGACGCTTGGTTTTGCGCAGCGCGAACTTCCGGACTGGTGGTTTGGCAACCGGCCAGAAGCAGGCATGCCGAGGCGATGGCGAATATCTTCTTCATAATTGAGCCCTCCACTTCCAAATCAAGCAGAGGGAAAGGCCGATGTCGAGTCAGGAGCGATCGAACGCTGCTTGCATGTTCAGCCAAAACTGAGAGCTGGTGTCAAAAGCGCTCGATAGCTTCGATGCCAGTTCGTCGGTGACAGGTGCATTGCCATTCAAGACCGCTTCGATGTCGGCGACAGGCGTGCCCAACTCGGTCGCCAGGTCGGCCGCTTCCATATTGAAGGGCTCCAGGAATTCCTCCCGGAGGATTTCTCCGGGATGGATCGCTGCCGGTTCCAGGTAGTCAGCGCTGTTGTATCGAGTAATGCGCACACTCATCAATTGCTGTCCTCTGGAGGAGCAGGAAGATAGCCGTGACCAATCGCCCAGTCGCGAAATACGATCCGTATGGCTTCCGGGCGCGAAATGCTGGGGTGCTGTTCCTGGATGAATTCATCCAGAGCTTCCAACAGGTCTTGCGGGAGCCGAACGCCAATCAGCGGGCTTGTACCGGTGGTTACCGGGCGGCCTCTTGATTTCCTGTTATCACTAATTGACAGCCTCATTCATTTAGTGCTAACACAAAATGGTCGGGCCGAAAAGGGACTGGAACTCCCTTTCACGGCCCTAACCACAACCATGATCTACGGAGGATCACGGAATGGCTGACTCACGCCATATCACGCGGCGCTTGCTGCTTAAAGCGTCCCCAGCTCTCGCGCTAGTTGGCTCCGCCGTTTTTGCGACCGATGCCATTGCCGCCGAAGAGCCCGGTACCAAGGTGCGCCGACTGCAACGCGAGCTTTCCGACGCACTTGCCGAACTCATGACGTCTTCGGTTGCTCCGGCTGACTACGTGTCTATCGTCTATCCTGCCGGCACCGTTGAGTATGCGCGGTCACTGATTGATCGCGACATTTTCGAGAGCGGTCGTGAGCGCGAAACGCTTCGAGGGCGGGCCATCGATCAATGGCGTGTTGCCGACGACGCGCTTAAAGACGCGCTCAAGTCGTTCGACCGGACGCGCTGGGAGTTCGCCAACCATAGCGAGAACGAAGCGCGCAACGCGATGCTTCGGACCTTCCGCTCTCTTTAATCCGAATTCCCCGCCGCCATGGGGTAGATGCGACCGCGAGCTTCATTGGGCTCCGGCGGTCGTTTGCGACCACCTGCACGCATCCAGGTCTTGGCGGGCCGGATGCCCAATGGAGAATGAAAATGGCAGTTGCCAAGAAAGACGTTGGTATCGAACTTCCCGCCCTCAATATCGGCATCATGGAAGTTACGCTGATCGGGGATAGCCCCCTGATCGTTCACGCTTGGTCCGCTAAGGCCAAGAAGGAAATGCTCGACAAACAGATGAAGAAGGCGAAGCCGGCCAAGGAGGCGAAAGACCCCAAGGCGGACTTTGAAGCGTCGATGTATCGCCTCTCGGATGGTGGATACGGGTTTCCCTCGGTAGCCTTCAAGAATGCAGCGGTGACGGCTGGGACTTCGGTCGCCGGGCTTACCAAAATCCAGGCACGGCAGGCGTTCCACATCCTCGGTGAGGATGCCGACATCGCAGGCGCTTTCGACGGCAGCAAGTCGCGCGTCAATCTCGTTCGTATCGAAGGCGGCGATCCAGCGATGCGCGAGGACATGGTGCGGGTCGGCATGGGGACCGCTGACCTCCGCTATCGGCCGGAGTTCTCATCGTGGCGCGCGAAGATACTCGTTCGCTACAACGAGAACGTCCTGAGCGAGGCTCAAATCCTTAACCTGCTCAACGTGGCCGGCTTCGCGGTCGGGGTAGGGGAATGGCGCCCTGAGAAGGACGGCCAGTATGGCATGTTCCATGTAGCCACGGAACGCGATTTGGCGAAGCTGGAGCTTGCAGCATGAGCCCGGCGCCTAAGATCGTAGGTTTCGAGTTTGCCACGGGCGCCCGCTTCCAAGCCGGAGAGCATCCCGACGCCAACGAAGTCGGGCGTCACATGGAAATGCTTCGCGAAAAGTTCAAAGGCGAGATTACGCCGGAGGACGTTCTTTCGGACGCCAAGAACCCGAACAGCCCGCTCCATTCGTTCTTCGAGTGGAAGGATGGGGACGCGGCGCACCAGTACCGCCTAGCGCAGGCACGAGGCCTGATCCGGGCGGTTGTGGCGATCTATAAGAAACCAGAAGAGCCGGCCAAGAAGATGCGCGCCTACGTGCATATCAAGGAGGCCGGCGCGCCGCACTATCGCGAGATCGGGCACGCGATGTCCGTCAAGTCTACGCGGGAAATCGTGCTGCGGAATGCGTGGCGCGAGTTCCAGCAGTGGCGGCAGCGCTACAAAGACCTCGCGGAGTTCGCAACGTTGTTTGAGGCCGCTGATGACCTCGAACAGAAACTACTCAGCGGCGCCAAACACTGAGTTAGCTGGCAAGGTTTGGCAGGCAAGGCAAGGCCCGGCGGGGTTAGGCTCGGAACGGCGCGTGATGGCAGGCGAGGTAAGGTTGGGCTTGGCCCGGCACGGTGCGGCACGGCGGGTTGTGTCATGGCAGGCGGGGCGGGGCCAGTCCGGGTTTGGATAGGCGCGGCTCGTTGAGCCAAGGCAACAAAGGGTCACTCTTCGGAGTGGCCCTTTTTCTATGGGGTAATGATGGCTGAACTAAACGATGTTCTCCGAACGCTCATAGGCGAGGCGGTAGGCGACGGCGAGGCCGGCATGACTGCCGTTGCCTACGCAATCGCCAACCGTGCCGCAAAAAGCGGGCTTACGCCTGAGCAGGTTGTCCGCCAGCCCAAGCAGTTCGAGGGTTATTCGCGGCCGGGCAGCTCAGCCAAGAAAGCGATGGGTGATCCGGCGACGGTAGCGAAAGCTGCAAGGATTTGGGACAACGTAGTCAATGGGCGTGTGCCCGACCCGCTCAATGGCGGGACCATGTTTCATGCGTCAAGCATCAAGCCCTATTGGGCCGATGCTGAGAACCGCAACGGCACGACGCGAATTGGCGGTCAGACCTTTTATTTGGGCAACCGGCCATCCAATTCCGCCCTCTCCGCCATTGATGCTGTGGCGCCCACTCCGCAAACCGCCGATCTCGCCGCCATCCGCTCCGCCTATGCGCCGCTCCCACAAACTGCGGAGGGGTTGAACGTCCGCCCGGTTTCCACGGTTTCGATTGATCCGCGCACCGGCCTCCCGACCAGCACCTCGACGCAGCCTGACGCCTTTTTGCCGCGCGCAACGGCCCCTATGCCTGCGCCGAACACTAACGCCATGATCGCGCGCACCATGGCCTCCCTTCCGAATGACACGACGCGCCCTAGCGCTGTTCCGTTCCCGTCTAGCATGACTGCCCCGCGAAACAATGCAACGCCGATCCTTCAAGGCAATGGGCAGGTGATTGACCCGGCTGCGCTCACCCTTTGGGAAGGCGGGCAGCCGGATATCGGCCTTGCCTCGCTTGCCTCTCGTCCCAAGCCTGCCCAGTCGCAGGCGCCGGCTCGCGAAGCCACAATGGCCCCCTCGCGCGTGTTCTCGGCGCCCAAGGAGGCGAAGACTGCCGCCACCTCGTCGTTCGAGCAGAAATACGGTGACCTGATCCCGCTCGTGACGCCGCGTCCGGCCCCCGAACCTGCCGGCAACCTTCAGCGGCAGATTGCCTACGAAAACGCCGGCGTTCCCGATACGCGGACTGTTGCTCGTCCCGTTGCACCTGCGCCACACCAACCGAGCGTTGCCGAGCTTCAAGCCATTCGGGCAGTGCCTGTTACGCCGCCGAAACCCGCACCGCTGCCGCAGCCTGGCACCACCAAAACCGCCGGCCTCGGTCTCGGCACGATGCCATCTCTTGGCGAACTCGGAAACTTCGCAAACCCGCCGCTTGGCACTGCGCTTGCCTTCAAGACCAGCACCGATCGACTGTTGCCCAACCAGATTATGGACCCTGTGACCAGCATGCGCGTGGCTGGCGTCTCTCCGAGCGCTGTAGCTCCGATCCCGCGCCCGCCGCTGCCTCGCACCGCGGTAGCCAGCATGCTCGACGTGACGCCGCCGCGTGTTCCTGTGCCGCGGGCCTCCTTGCCTATGCCAAGTGCGCCGCGCCAGTCCTCCGGCCCTTCTCTGCCCACCCTTATGCAGGCAGGCGGGTACATCTACGCCCCTGCGGCGGGCGGCGGCTGGACCAACATGGGTCGGCTGGTTTCTGGGGGCGGTAACAGTGGCGGCGGAAGCGGGGGCGGCGGCATGAGCCCCGTTCGAGGCGAAAACCGATATGACCCAGACACCAACTCGTGGTCGAGGAAATAAATGGCGAAGACCAGCGTAGATCAGTGGGACGAGATTGCGTCCAACAACACCGACATTGGCGGCACGAACATCGATGAGGGCTGCGCGCCTTCTGGCATCAACAATGCCATCCGAGCTGTCATGGCGCAGCTCAAGGCATGGTTCAAATCCTCCGTGTTCCGCATTTGGGACGGCGCCGACCCCACCAAGAAGGCGGCGTTTGACCTCTCGAGCATCGCGACGGGTACAACCAGAACGCTGACGATCCCTGATGAGAGTGGCCGGCTCGCGCTCCAGCAGCACCTTGCTGGATATCTCTATGGGCTCACGCTTTCGAACAATGCCGTCGACTTCACGAACGACATCGACGTGGCGGTTGGCAATGCGATCGACAGCACTGGCGCCATAAACCTCGCCCTATCAAGCGCTATTACAAAGCGCCTTGATGCTGCTTGGGCGGTCGGTTCGGGCAATGGCGGTCGCATGTCGGCCGCCGCGATTGCTGACACGACCTACCACGTGTTTCTCATTCGCCGCCCTGATACCGGCGTCGTAGATGTCGGCTTTGACGTGAGCCCGACCGCTCCCACGCTCCCGGCGAATTATACCCAGTACCGCCGCATTGGCTCCATCATGCGGGTGTCTGGGGCGATCCGAGGCTTTGTGCAGCGTGGTGACAACTTCTACTGGTCTGCCGTCACCCAGACCGGCACGGCAAATAATCCTGGTACCAGCGCTATCACCGGGACTGCGGCTGTCCCTATGGGCATTGCTGTGGAAGCGATGCTCACCTGCACGATCAACAACGCCTCTGCGTCCAGCTTCATTTTTGGATACGTATCCAGTCTCGCACTCTCAGACCAAGCGCCATCTGTCGACGTGATAAGCGTCGCAACAGGAAACAACTCCGGCAACACAATCGGTATCGCGGTTGTCAGAGTGATGACCAACGCCTCAGGACAATTCCGCTGGCGGCTCTCTGGCTCGACCGCGAGCATCACCTTCAATTTCTCCACTGTTGGCTTTATCGACACGAGAGGGCAGAGCTGATGCCGTACGTTCATCGCGATGAAGACGGCCGCATTAGCGGGATCTTCGAGGTGCTTCAGATCGGGTACGCCGAGGAATGGCTAGACGAGGCAGCAATCGAACCGTTGCCGGCTCCATACCAGCTCTACCGATCTGTCTTTATTAGGCGCATGTCTGAGCAGGAGGTGCTCACCATGGAAGCCGTCCTCCAAAACCCAGCCACGCCGGCCAAGCTGCGCATGATGTTCTACGCCGTGGATTATTTTGTGAGCGACGATCCATTGTTCGCGCAGCTCAGTGCGGCTGTGGCAGCCACGCTAGGAGAAGAGCGGGCAGGGGAGTTGCTCGCCCCCGATCAGTAACCGCGCTTCCAGCGGGCCTTAGCCATCTTGGCCGTGTCGCCGTCATGCTCGCCGTGCAGCTCGCACCAGTCCCAGAAGCGGAAAACCTGTGCTCCGAGCACCGCCAATAGCACCAGCGGCAGAACAACGACTGCGGCAAGGCCGCTAAGTGCCAGATAGGCCACGCGGGCAACAATAGTCATGAAGGCTCCCTCGGTTTCGCGTCGGGGAGTTGGAAAAACCTCGCAGAGCGGGTTCGCGTTGACCTTTAGCCTTGCGGCCTGGACATACGCCAACGCCTCCCCGACTTGTCGAAGGGAGAGCGTATTTTGCGGCCTACGCCAGGCCGCTCTGCGAAGGGGTTTCCACGCCCCAGAGCACATGCATGCGCTCCGGCGCGGAACATAGAGCGCAAGAGGCCGCGAGGCAACGGATGATCTATGTCACCTGCGCTATCGGTGGAGCACTCACGCTCGCTGCCATCCTGCTTATCGCCGCGTACCGCCAAGCCAACCGCTGGCGGCGCTAAACCTGCTCTTTCCCTTGGCTATGCAGCCAGAACAGCTTTCCCCGCTGGGTGATATGCGCATTCTCCGGCCCAGCCATCACGTAGTCATAGGCTGCCAGTTCTCGATAGGCGGCAGCATCAACGGCTGATCCTGGCTTTTCCGCAAGCTGGGTAAGCACTTCCATGGCGGCTTCGGAGATCGTTGGCGTGTTCATGCCCGATCGCTAGCCGAGTCGCCCTTCATCTTCAACATCACAGGAGGCCTTGAATGGCCAATCCCAACGTGCCTCCCGGCGCGGCGATCCTGCTCGACTTTATCGGCGGGATCGAAGCGCCCAAGGGCTACGGCACCATTTACGGCAACAACCAAGGCAAGCTGACCAAGCCGCTCACGTCCATGACGTTGGATGAGGTGATTGCCGCTGGTCCGAGTTGGACGAAGGCCTATAAGTCCTCCGCTGCCGGCCGCTACCAGTTCATGAATGCCACGCTGAAGGATCTGAAGAAGTCGCTTGGCCTTACGGGCAAGGAGATGTTCTCCGCAGACCTTCAAGACCGCCTTGGCTTCGAGCTTCTAAAGCGGCGCGGGTACGACAACTACATGGTCGGCTTCCTTACGCGCACGGCTTTCGGAAAGGCCTTGGCGCAGGAATGGGCCTCGCTTCCTGTTCTCGCCAGCACGCCAGGCCAGAAGCGGCAGGTCGAGCGTGGCCAGAGCTATTATGCCGGTGACGGCCTCAACAAGGCGCTGACATCGCCTGAGAGCGTCGAGGCGGTGCTTATCAAGGCTCGTGACGCTCATATCGTCCCGAAGCCGCAGAAGCCCAGCTCGCAGCCCATTCCGCCGCCTGCCAAGCCCGCTACTCCAACGGCCGCAGTCCTTATCATCATCCTCGCCATCATCGCCGCCTTCGGGGCGGCATTTTTCTTCCTCGCGCACTAGGAGGCGCCAATGCTCAGCATCCTTTCCATGTTCGGTCTTTTTCGCGCCGCCAAGTTCTGGGTGGCTCTCGTGATCGCCGCGGCGAACTTCATCCGCATCTATGCCGGGATCGACCTTGGCCTTGATGAAGGAACCGCTTCGGCCGTCATCGGCGGTATCGGGGCGCTGCTGGTCTGGTTGATCCCCAACTTCCGCAGCCAGCCACAGGAGCTGCCGACCTTCGCCAGCCCGGAGGAGGCGGTTGCGGCCGCAGAAGCCCAGACCGGCAAGCCTCACACCTACACCGAGCGGTAGAGCTCATGAGCGATAGCTTTTCCCAAGAGCAACTAAACCAGCTTCGGCAGGTCATGAGGGAAGAGCTGGCCGATGCCGGCCTCCGCCTCGATGGGCCTGACCATCAAGACGCGGCGCGGGAGGACTTCCGGTTCCTGCGCCGGCTCCGCACCGGTATCGACGGCATCGCCTCCAAGATCGGATGGGTGATTATCCTCGCCGTGGTGAGCGGGGTGATGTGGGTTTTCCAGCTCGGCTTACAGCTATGGAAAGGGCAGTAGTTTGCCCTTGCTGCGGCGATCCGGTGAAGGACTGGCTGCCCTTCCGGGTCAATGGGGCTCTGTCGATCTGCTTCGAGCACTGCGGGCAGCGTTGGCAGATAAATCGGGTGCTGTTTGACCTGCAAATAGCTCTGATAGCGGCCGGCCCTCGACTTCCAACGAGGGCACGCCATGCTTCGCCAATTCCTGCTGGATCGCCGTCAGCGCGATAAGAAGCTCATGCTCGGCTATGAGCAGCTTTTGCGCAGAAGGCGGGATCAGCGGTTCCTCAGGCATTCCGCAACTCCATTCCCCACGAGCTTCCCGCATATTCTCGGCGCCGTCCATTGTGAGAAATCACGATGCTCAGTCCATCGCATCGAAAGCCATCCGCCCCGCGATATCGATGAGATCATCAACCCGGCCGCTATCGTACTTCCCGCCGATCTGTCTTTCGACCTCATCGAGGTACATCCGGCCCCGTTTCGTGTCGGTATCCTTCTTGTTGCGGTGCTCGAAGCGCCAGAGGTTGATTGCGTGCTGCACGACCTCTAACTCGCCTTCCGTCAGTATCAGTACCCTGCTGGCCATCGGCATCTCCGCGCCGGGGCTTGCCCTCCGGCATTGTTCTTTTCTCGTTCGAGCGGTATCGCTGGCCTAGATGATGGGCCCGATCACTGAACGAGTCACGGCCGATGCGCGATCCCAAGCTTCCCTTCCCATTCCCCGATCTCCGCGATCCATTCGCCCCGTTGCCGAAGACGATGCCCATGACCTCTCGCCTGAGCGAAATGTCCGGCTTCTGGATATCGGCGACCTGCGCCTGCGGTAAGCAGAGCGCAACGCTCCCGGCGCGGTTGATGGCCGCGACCTACGGATGGGATGTCACTTTGGGGGAGTTCGTCAGCCGCCTGAAGTGCGAGACCTGTGGTCATGGCCCGGTGCTGGTCGAGGTGATGAGCGATTCCAGACGCACCACAGACGGGCGAGGACATGCCCGGGAGACGACGATCTACATTGTGCTCGATCGTCGGGGCGAACCGGAGTGATCGCCAGCGGTTTCCAATTCGCTGTTTGTTCCGGTAGTTTTGCGGGCATCAGAGCGCTACTGTTGGAAACCAAGCCCACGGGAAACCGGGGCATCAGAAACATCACCGATAACTCTTAATCAGCGGGTCCACGGTTCGAGTCCGTGCGCACCCACCAACGTTTACAAAAGGCGGCCTTCGGGTCGCCTTTGTTGTTTCCGGCATCCGGCAGGGTCGGCAATAATGGCCGCCACTTTGCCAGGAGAGATTCATGCCGGAAACCAAGGTTGCCCTGATCACGGCCGGAGGCAGCGGAATGGGCGCGGCCGCGGCGCGCCGGTTTGCCGCCGACGGTTATCGCGTCGCCATTCTCTCGTCCTCGGGGAAGGGGGAAGAGCTCGCGACGGAGCTGGGTGGTTTCGGCGTGACGGGCTCGAATCAATCGGTCGACGATCTTCGGCGGCTGGTCGAGGGGGCCGTGGAACGCTGGGGGCGCGTCGATGTGCTGGTCAACAGCGCCGGGCACGGTCCGCGCAAACCGATACTCGAGTTGACCGATGAGGACTGGCACAAGGGCATCGACACCTACTTCCTCAACGTCGTTCGGCCGACACGACTGGTGACGCCCGTGATGCGGAAGCAGCGGAGCGGGGTGATCGTCAATATCTCGACAGCGTGGGCGTTCGAGCCCAGCGAGATGTTTCCGACTTCGGCGGTGGCGCGGTCGGGGCTGGCGGCCTTCACCAAGATTTTCGTCGATACCTATGCGGCGGACAATATCCGCATGAACAACGTGCTGCCCGGCTGGATCGACAGCCTGCCGGAAACCGAAGCACGGCGTTCGACGGTGCCGTTGCGGCGATACGGGACGAGCGAAGAGATCGCGGCGACGATCGCGTTTCTGGCGTCGGATGGGGCTGCCTACATCACGGGGCAGAATATCCGGGTGGATGGCGGCGTGACGCGGTCTATCTAGGAGATGGCGCCGGGTTGGCCCGGCGCCACGTTTCTTACTCGGCTGCTTCCGCAGTCAGGTCGTCATCGAGACCGGCCAGCGCACGGGCCATGGCCAGGCAGGCGGGCTGTTCGCGGCTGTAGCGGCGGCCGATTTCCATCATCAGCACCGTGCCGGGGAGGAAATCGAGTTCGTCGAAAATGTCTTCCCAGTCGATGTCACCCCAGCCGAGCGGCATGTGGAGGTCGCCCAGGCCCAGGGCCGTGGCTTCCTGCGGGTGGTACGGCTGGTAGAAGCCGATCGGGCGACCGAAGGAATCGTGGACGTGAAGGTGCCCGGCGACCGGCGCCATCGCGGCGATCTGCTCGCGGAAATCGAGGCCGCGATAGGTGGATTCGATATAGGCGTGGCTGAAGTCGATCAGTGCCACCAGATTCGGGTGGTCGACGGCCTTGACGGTCTCGGCGATCTCGGCCGGGGTCTGGCGGTACTGGCCGGGTTCGGTGGTGAAGATGTTCTCGAGCGCCACCCGCACGCCGTTCGGGCGGGCGAAGTCGGCGAGTTCGTTGAGGATGTCGCGTTCGCGCAGGTCCGCTTCGGCGCGCTCGTGGATTTGGGCGGCGCGCAGGCACCCGCCGTGCTGGACGATGATACCAGCTTCGATGCGGTTGCAAAGTTCAACGAGAGCCTTGGCGGCGTCGAGCTGATGCTCGGCGGTCACCGGATCCATGAAGTTGGACGAGACGAGGCCGTGGACGGTGTAGCGGAAATCGAACTGGCTGGTGAGCGACACCAGAGCGTCGGCGCGCTCTTCGATGATGCGGCCGCCCGCAACCAGATCGAGGGTGGTGAGGCCAAGCTCGACCGTGTCGACGCCGATATCGGCGAGACGGCGCAGATCGGCTTCGAGGCTTTCGAACTCGCCGTCGACGGAACCGGCGTTGAAGCCGGTGGCGATGATATTGCCCATTTGGTGCTCCTGAATGGCCTTAGGCGTGGGGATTGATGCGGCGGCCGTCTTCGGCCGAGAACACGTGCAGCGCTTCCTGCCCGAGCGAGAGGTGCACGGGGGTGCCGGAGGCGATTTCCGCGGTGTCGGTGTCGAGCGCGATGAGGCGCGAGCCATTGGCGTCGGCATGGATCAGGCGCGAGGCGCCCAGTTCTTCGACATAGTCGACGACGGCGGGAATGGCGCCGGCGGTGTTGGCATCCGAACGGCGAACGGCCTCGGGGCGGACGCCGAGCACGATCTTGCGGCCCGGCACGCGCTGGCCATTGAGCGATTCAACGCGGATGCGCCCGCCGGTGCCGTGGACGAAGAGACCATCGGCGTCGAACTCGCCTTCGAGCAGGTTCATGGCCGGCGAGCCGATGAAATCGGCGACGAAGCGGCTGGAGGGGTTGTTGTAGACCTCGATGGGGCGCCCAACCTGCTCGACACGGCCGGCGTTCATGATGATGAGGCGGTCGGCGAGCGTCATGGCTTCGGTCTGGTCGTGGGTCACGAACACCGAAGTCACGCCCAGCTGGCGGTGGAGCTTGCGGACTTCCGAGCGCATCGCCACGCGCAGCTTGGCGTCGAGGTTCGAGAACGGCTCGTCGAAGAGGAACACCTTCGGCTCGCGCACCATGGCGCGGGCCATGGCGACGCGCTGGCGCTGGCCGCCCGAGAGTTCACCGGGGCGGCGGTCGAGGAGCGCTTCGAGGCCGACGGCCTTGGCCACGGCCATGACGCGGGCGTCACGCTCGGGCTTGGAGATACGGGCGACCTTGAGGGAATAGCCGATGTTCTTGCCTACGGTCATGTGCGGGTAGAGCGCGTAGTTCTGGAAGACCATCGCGCAGCCGCGCTCGCGCGGTTCGAGCTGGTTGACGACGCGGTCGCCGATGAGGATTTCGCCGTCGGTGATTTCTTCCAGGCCGGCGATCATGCGGAGCAGCGTGGACTTGCCGCAGCCCGAAGGCCCGAGAATGACGATGAATTCGCCCGCCTCGATCTCGACGTCCACGCCGTGGACCACGAGCGACTTGTTGTAGCGTTTCTTGACGCCCTTGAGAGTGATGGCTGTCATGTTCGATCCAATCATTTGTCGCGAGAGATGAGGCCGCGCACGAACCAGCGCTGCATAAGGGCAACGACGAGAAGCGGGGGCAGCATGATGATGAGGGCGCCGGCCATGGTGACGTTCCAGTCCGGCGTGCCGTTCTGGGCGGGAATGAGCGCCTTGAGCTGCATGACGACAGTGCCGAAATTGGCGCGATCGGTCGTGACCAGCAGCGGCCAGAGATATTGGTTCCAGGACGAGACGAACATGATGGTGGCGAGCGCCAGCATGTTGGTGCGCGAGAGCGGGATGAGCACGTCCCAGAAGAAGCCCATGGGTCCCGAGCCATCCATCTTGGAGGCTTCCACCAGCTCATCGGGAATGGTCATGAAGAACTGGCGGTAGAGGAACGTTCCGGTCGCTGTGGCGATGAGCGGCAGGATGAGGCCGGTGTAGGAGTTGAGGAGGTTCCAGTTCAGCGCGATCTGGACGCCCGATACCGACTGCACCAGCCAGGTGATGCCGAGCGTATCGAGCAGCACCTGGAACGGCAGCAGCGCGTTGGCGGCAATCGAATAGGTCGGCACGATGCGCACTTCGAGCGGCAACATCAGGGTGATGAAGATCGCCCAGAAGCAGATCATGCGGGCGCGGAAGTTGAAGAACACGATGGCGAAGGCCGAGAAGGCCGCCAGCGTGATCTTGCCGATGGTCACTCCGGCCGCCACGATGAAGCTGTTGATGAGCTTGGGGCCGAGGTCGGCGCGCGCCCAGGCGGCCTGGATGTTCTCCATGAGGTGGCTGGACGGCAGCATCGAGAAGGGCACGCGAGCCACTTCCTGGAGCGATTGCGAGCCGGCCACGATCACCACCCAGAACGGGATGAGCACCAGGACGAGCCCGATCACCATCGCCGCGTAGGAAACGAAGTCGAAGAATGGGGAGCGTTCGATCATCTATCGGCACCTCAATTGTAGTGGACGCGCCGTTCGACCCATTTGAACTGGACGAAGGTCAGCGAGATGACAAGGAGCATGAGGACGATCGACTGGGCGGCGGCGCCCGAGTAGTCGAGGCCTTTGAAGCCGTCGAAGTAGATCTTGTAGACCATGACTTCGGTGGCCCCGATCGGCCCGCCTTCGGTCATGACGTCGATGAGCCCGAAGCTGTCGGTGAAGCTCGAGATGATGTTCATGATCAGCAGGAAGAACACGGTCGGCGCGATCAGGGGCAGCTGCAGGTCGAGCATGCGGCGGAACGGGCGGGCGCCATCCATGGCCCCGGCTTCCGAAAGCGAGCGCGGCACCATCTGGAGTGCGGCGAGGAAGAAGATGAAGTTATAGCCGATGCCGAGCCAGGCATGGCAGATGATGACCATGGCGAGGGCATGCCAGCCGACCGTGGAAGGGTCCCAGATACCGGGCCATATCTGGTTGACCGCGCCGATCAGCCCGGCCTCGGGCGAGAAGATGAAGCGGAAGGCGACGCCGGCCGCGGGGGCGGCGATCGCATAGGGCCAGACGAAGACCGACTGGAAGAGCTTGGTGCCGCTCAGGGCCCGGTCGGCGAACATGGCCAGGATCAGCGCCACGGCCATGGAAAGGCCTGTCGCTGCGATGGCGTAGAAGGCGCTGCGGCCCACGGTCGCCCAGTATTTGTTGTCGGCAAAGATGGCGAGGAAGTTGTCGAACCCCACCCAGGTGTTGCCGCCGCCCCACGCCTGTTCAAGCGTGAAGGCCCAGTAGAGGGCCTGTGACGTGGGCCAGTAAAAGAAGACCAGGACCAGGATGAGCTGGGGCGCCAGGAGGAGCCACGGCAGCCAGCCGTTCCGGTAAAATGCGCGTCGTTCCATGGCGAAAAGCCATCCTCAAAAATGAAAAAGGCATGGGCTGGCTGAGCAGCCCATGCCGGAGTTCGCGGGGATCAGGGGAGCGTGGCGCCCGGATAGGTCTTCTCGAACTTGCGCAGGATGGCGTTCGAGCGTTCCGCGGCCTCGTCGAGGGCCTGCTGCACCGGCTTGTTCTCGAAGAGAACGGCCTGGATGGCGTCCTGGACTTCCTTGCGCACGGCGCCGAAGTTACCGAGACGGACGCCGCGGGTGTATTCGGTCGGCGGGGTAAAGGTCAGGCTCTTGATGGCGAGCTCGCGGCCCTTGTAGGGGGCGGCGGAGTAGAAGCCCTTGTCGACCATGGCCTGGTAGCCCGTGTTGGTCACCGGGATGTAGCCGGTAACGGTGGACCACCATTCGGCCTGCTTGGGCGTGGCGATGAAGTTGTAGAAGGCGGCAGCGCCCTTGTACTCTTCAGCCGACTTGCCCTTGAGGGTCCAGAGAGCTGCGCCACCCACGAAGGAATTGGTGCGCTCGGTGCCTTCCCAGACCGGGAGCATGGTCACGTCCCAGTGCATGCCTTCCTTGGCCTGCTTGCCGATGAAGCCGTGGTCGGCGATCGAGGACGAGCTCATCTGGCAATGGGCGTTCACGAAGGAATCGTTGGCGGTTTCGCCAGCGGCCTTGCTCTTGTTCACGAGCAGACCTTCGTCATACATCTTCTTGTACCAGGCGAGCTGGTCGACGAACTTGCCCTTGTTGAAGGCAACTTCCGCATCCAGGCCACCGAAGCCGTTGCCCTTGGTGGCGATCGGCTGGTTGTGGACGGCGGAGAACTCTTCCCACCACTGCCACTGACCGGTCGGATCGAACGCGATCGGGCATTCGTAGCCGGCGGCCTTGAGCTTGCGGGCGATATCCTCGACCTGTTCCCAGGTCTGCGGCGCGCCATCGAAGCCAACGGCCTTGAGGGCATCGGTGTTGTAGTAGAACACGGCCGTCGAATTGTTGAACGGCATGGCGAGCAGCTCGCCCGTCGAGGTCGAGAAGTACGAGGCGATGCCCGAGAAATAGTTCGACCAGTCGATCTTGTAGCCGTTCTCTTCCATCAGCTGGCGCACGGGGACATAGGCGCCCGAGAGCATCAGGTCGACGACGCCGCCGTCGCTGATCTGCGCGATGGTCGGCTGCTTGTTGGCGCGGAAGGCCGCGATGGTGTTCTGGAGATTGCTCTCGTAATTGTCCTGGCTGACGCACACGATTTCATAGTCCGCCTGGGACGCGTTGAAATCCTTGCACATGTCCTGGATGCGTTCGCTCAGGTCGCCGGAAAGGCCGTACCAGAATTCGAACTTGGTAGCGGCCATGCTGGGCGCGCTTGTAAGCGCGATGGCGCCGACCGTCATTGCTGCGCCGAGCAGCAGATTGCTCTTCATTAGGTGTCTCCAAAGTGGGAAGCCGTGGTCTTTCCGGGCGGGACTCCTAGCTTCCGACTTTGACGGAGCAGTCACCTGGCGATGACTGCGCAATTACGATTGCATGAAGGTTCTCGGACAAAGTGTGCAGAGGGCGCCGCCGAGAATGAACATCCCCGCGGCTCTGCAACGATAGGTGTTCACGCGGCCGTTGAGGTTTCCGGCTTTCCGAGCCGCAGGCCGAGGACCACCGGAATCGCCAGGGCGTAGATAACGATGACCGAAAGCCAGACGGCGCCGGGCCATTGCTCGCGGACGAGGAAGTAGACGCCCGAGAAACCCAGCGGCGCGGCGATGGAGGCAAGGCTGACCACGGAGGCCAGAACGCCCTGGAACTGGCCCTGCAGGCTCTCATCGACCTGGCGGGTGGCGAGAGACTGGAGCGCCGGTGCGCCGATACCGCCGAGCGCGAAGATGGGCATGATCGCGAAGACGACCCAGCTCTGGGTCGCGAAGGCCATGATGACCAGCGCGACGGAAACGCCGGCGATACCCGCGAGGATCGTGCAGCGCTCCCCGACGAGCTTGACTGCCGGACCAGGCAGGAAGGCCTGCGCCAGCGTCTGGCAGACGCCGAACGTACCGAGGGACAGTCCGATCCAGAGGCCGTTCCATCCGAAGGTATCCGTGCCCCAGAGGGCCCAGGCGACGCCGTAGGCCTCTCCGGTGGCGCTGAGGAGGAAGAAGATGGCGATGATGGGCAGCAGGCTCTTCATCGTGAGCACCCAGCGCAAGGGTCGGAGCGGATTGAGCGCGGCAAGATCGATCTTCTCGTGCGTGGGTGTGCGGGATTCCGGCAGGACGAAATAAGCGAGGAGGAGATTGCCGGCGTTGAGGACGGCCGCAGCGATGAAGGGCAGCCGCAGCCAATAATCGCCGAGGGCGCCGCCGAGGATAGGGCCGATTATGAAGCCGGCGCCGAACATGGCGTTGAGGAGGCCGAAGCGGCGGGCGCGGCTTTGCTCGGGCGAGATGTCGGTGATGTAGGCGGTTGCCACCGAGACATTGGCGCTCGTGAGCCCGGCAATGGCGCGGCCGAGCAGCAGCAGCCAGAGACTGGGGGCAAAGGCGAGGAAGAGGTAGTTGATCGCCGCTCCGGCAAGCGAGATCAGCAGGACCGGGCGCCGGCCCAAACGATCGCTCAGCGAGCCGAGGACGGGAGCGAATACGAACTGCATGGTCGCGTAGAGCGCGGCCATGATGCCGATATAGGTGGCGACGTTCTCGGCGTGCGTGACGTCCTGCAACAGGGCGGGCAGGATGGGGAAGATGAGGCCAATGCCGACAGCGTCGAGGACAATGGCTGCATAGATGACGACCAGGGGTCTGTTCATAGCGAACTCCGGTAGGCGCGAGCATGCGACGCTGCTCGCGCCGATGGCTCGCGTTGAGGCCCGACGGTCTGTCGGGCGATGCGGGTTTTGGAAGACGCTGGCCGACCCATGCGCGAAGGGGCAGGGGCGGCGTGTGCTTGACCACCTGGACGACTATTCGTCCACCTGTTTACTCCGCCACTGAGCGGATCAAGGGAGGCGGTCGCTTTGCGCGACACCTCGCCATCTACGCCTCAAGGCGGTGCGCGACAAGTGTTTTCGGAGGCGCTTCAGGTAACCGGTAGGGCGTAGTCGGCTGATCGGGAGAGCGCTAGGATTGCGTCTCGCCTCGAGTGTCGATGCGGCTTCGGGCAGTGGAGGAATGGATGGCGGATGCCGTTTGGGCGCGGCTTCGGCAATGGGCGCGGTCGATCAAGCGCGACGTCATCGCGCTCTACGTGGCGGCACGCGATCCGCGTACGCCGGTGATCGCCAAGGTCGTGTCGGGGCTGGTGGCGGCCTATGCGCTTTCGCCGATCGATCTCATTCCCGATTTCATTCCGGTTCTGGGCCAGGTGGATGACCTCATCATCGTGCCGCTGGGGATCATCGCGGTCGTGCGGTTGATCCCCGCGCCGCTCATGGCCGAGTTCCGGGTCCGGGCCGGTGAGATTGCGGAGCGGCCATCGAGCCGGACAGCTGCAATGGCAATTGCCGCGATCTGGGTGATCGCGGCACTGCTGGTATTCTGGTGGATCTATAGCCGGCTGATGTGAAAACGGGCGCTTTCGCGCCCGTTCGAGGTTTAGTTGGCGGCGCCGACCCTGGCGGCCTTGGCTTCGTCGTACCACCAGACCGAGGGGAAGCCGACCGAGTATTCGGGCAGGTTGTCGGGGTGGCTGAAGCGATCCCAGCGCGCGATACGCGAGGTGAGGCTGGCGTAGCTCGGGACGACGATGCTGTGGGCCAGGAGCACGCGGTCGAGCGCGTGGGTGGCGGCGACCAGCGTTTCGCGATCAGTGGCGAAGATGATCTTGTCGATGAGGGCATCGACGCCCGGATCGGAGATGCCCGAATAGTTCTGCGAGCCCTGCTGGTTGGCCGCTTCCGAGCCCCAGAAGAAGCGTTGTTCATTGCCTGGCGACAGCGTCTGACCCCAGGCCATGTAGACCATGTCGTAGTCGTAGCTGCGCAGGCGATTGATGAATTGCGGAGAATCCACCGAGCGGACGGTGGCGTCCACGCCGATGCTGCGCAGGTTGTTGATGAAGGAGCTGGCCACCGGCTGGATGGTCGGGCCGTTGAGCAGGATCTCGAAGGTAAGCTGCTGGCCGTTGGCATCGACCAGGCGGTTGCCATCGAGCTTGTAGCCGGCTTCGCCAAGGAGACGGAGCGCCTCGCGCAGGTTGGCACGCAGCTTGGTGGAATCGCCACCGACCGGGCTCTTGTAGGGCGTGGTGAAGACACTGGCCGGAATCTTGTCCTTCACGCTTTCCAGGATCTCGAGTTCCTTGCCTGTAGGCAGGTCGGAGGAGGACGCCAGTTCGCTGCCGTAGAAGAACGAGTTCACGCGGCTATATTCATTGTAGAACAGGGTGCGGTTCAACTCTTCGAAGTCGAAGGCGTAGTTGAGGGCTTCGCGAACCCGCTGATCCTTGAACTTTTCCTGGCGCAGATTGTAGATGAAGCCGACCATTACGCCGTTGTCGCGACTGTCGTTCTCGAATTTTTCGAGGACGACGCGGCCATCCTTGACGGCAGGGAAGTCGTAGGCGGTGGCCCAGCGCTTGGCGCGGTTTTCGGCCCACCAGTCGAACTGGTCACCCTTGAAGGCTTCGAACTCGACATCGGTGTCACGGAAATATTCGTAGCGGATCTGGTCGAAATTATCCTGGCCGACATTCACCGGCTCGGTCGCCGCCCAGTAATTGGGATCGCGCTCGAAGGTGAGGGTGCGCCCGGGGACGAAGGATTTGACCTTGTAGGGGCCTGATCCCATGGGCGTCTCCAGGGTCGAAGCGCTGATGTCGCGCTGCTTGCCGTTGGCGTCCTTGCCCTCCCACCAATGCTTGGGAAGGATCGGGATTTCGCTCATGATGAGAGGGAGTTCGCGGTTGCCGGCCTTGTCGAAAGTGAAGGTCACCTCGCCGTCGCCGGTGATCTCGGCGCTCTTGACGTTGGCATAATATTGCTGTCGCGTCGGGTTGAGCTCGATGAGCTTGTTGAATGACCAGACGACGTCGTCGGCCGTTACCGGCTCGCCGTCCTGCCACTTGGCCTTCGGGTTGAGCTTGAAGGACACCGAGGAGTAGTCGGCCGGGAAGGCGATGGCTTCAGCGAGGAGGCCGTATTTGGTGAAAACCTCGTCGGACGAGGGCGTCATCAGCGTCTCGTACACGAGGCCGATGCCAGCGGCAGGCTCACCCATCGGCAGGATGGGGTTGAAGGTATCGAAGCCGCCTTCGGTCGAGAGGCGCACCGTGCCGCCCTTGGGCGCATCGGGATTGACGTAGTTGAAATGAGCAAAGCCGTCCTTGTATTTGGGCTCGCCCATCATCGAGACGGATTTCATCCACGGACCATGCTGCGCTTGCGCCATGGCCGGGACGCTCATCAGTGCTACGAGCGCAAAGCCGGCTATCGAGACGAAGGCCTTCATGTCGTTACTCCCAGGCAATTCTTTGTTCAGTCTATGACGGCGCCGCCGTCGGCGACAGGTCTCTCGACGGAGGCGTCGAAAGCAGCCGAGAGCAGCGCGCGGGTGTAGTCGTTCTGCGGATTGGCGAAGATGGCGTCGGCCGGGCCGCTCTCCACCACCTTGCCGTTGCGCATCACCATCACGTCGTTGGCCAGCGCGCGAATGACACGCAGATCGTGCGAGATGAAGATGTAAGCGAGGCCGCGCCGCTGCTGGACGTCGCGCAGCAGGTCGACGACGCGTGCCTGCACGCTCATGTCGAGCGCGGAGGTGGGCTCATCGAGAATGATGAGGCGCGGTTCGAGCACCAGAGTGCGAGCGATGGCGATGCGCTGGCGCTGGCCGCCGGAGAATTCGTGCGGATAGCGATGGCGCGCTTCGGGATCGAGGCCGACTTCTTCAAGCGCCCCGGCTACGCGTGCTTCCCGTTCGGCGGGCGTAAGGTTGTGGGCGTGGACTTTGAGGCCCTCCTCGATGATGTCGCCCACGGACATGCGGGGGCTCAAGGAGCCGTAGGGGTCCTGGAAGACGATCTGCATGTCGCCGCGTAGCGGACGCAGGTCCTTGCCGGAGAGCTTTTCGATATCGCGACCGAGAAAGACGATGCGGCCTTCCGAGCCGACGAGGCGAAGCAGGGCAAGGCCCAGCGTGGTCTTGCCGGAGCCGCTTTCGCCGACGATGCCGAGGGTCTGGCCCTTGCGCACCTTCACGGCGACGTCGTCGACGGCCTTGATGTGACCGACCGTGCGGCGGAGCAACCCGCGGCGGATCGGAAACCAGACGCGCAGGTTTTCGGCTTCGATGATGGTTTCGGCCGATGGGTCGGAGGGCGGCGCGGAGCCCTTCGGTTCGGCGGCCAGAAGGTGCCGCGTGTATTCGTGCTGGGGATGGGCGAAGAGTTCGGCCGTGGGGCCGCGCTCGACGATCTCGCCCTTGGTCATCACGCAGGTGTAGTCGGCCAGCGAACGGACGATGCCAAGATCGTGGGTGATGAAGAGCAGGGCCATGCCGAGGCGGGCCTGCAAATCCTTGAGGAGCGTGAGGATCTGGGCCTGCACCGTTACGTCGAGGGCGGTGGTGGGCTCGTCGGCGATGAGCAGGTCAGGCTCGTTGGCGAGGGCCATGGCGATCATGACACGTTGGCGCTGTCCGCCCGAAAGCTGGTGCGGGAAAGCCTTGAGGCGCTGTTCGGGGTTGTCGATGCCGACAAGACCCAGCAGCTCGACGGCACGGGCGCGCGCAGCGCTGTGGCCCATGCCGCGATGGAGGCTGAGCACTTCCCCGATCTGCTGTTCGACCGTGTGGAGCGGATTGAGCGAGGTCATCGGCTCCTGGAAGATCATCGAGATGGTGTTGCCGCGCACGCCGCGCAGTTTCTTCTCGCTGATGCCCAGCAGGTCCTGACCGTCGAAGACGATCTTGCCGGTCGGATGGCTGGCGGCGGGGTAGGGGAGGAGCTTGAGGATCGAGAGGGCGGTGACCGATTTGCCCGAGCCGCTTTCGCCGACGATGGCCAGGGTCTTGCCCTTTTCGATCTCGAAGGAGACGCCCTTTACCGCGTCGAGCACCTGCTCGCCCTGGGCGAAGCGCACGGAAAGGTTTTCGACCGAGAGAAGCGGCGCGCTCATGCAAAGGTCTTTCGCGGATCGAAGGCGTCGCGCACGGCCTCCCCGATGAAGACGAGGAGGCTGAGCATCAGCGAGATGGTGACGAAGCCTGTTATGCCGAGCCAGGGTGCCTGGAGGTTCTCCTTGCCCTGCGAAAGCAGTTCGCCGAGCGACGGCGAGCCGACGGGGAGACCGAAGCCCAGGAAATCGAGGGAGGTCAGGGTGGTGACCGAGCCGGCCAGGATGAAGGGCATGAAGGTGAGGGTCGAGACCATGGCGTTGGGCAGGAGATGCCGGAACATGATGGTCCGGTCCGAGACGCCCAGCGCCCTGGCGGCGTTGACATATTCGAAGTTTCTGCCCCGCAGGAATTCGGCGCGCACCACGCCCACCAGCGCCACCCATGAGAACAACAGCAGAATGGTCAGCAGTACCCAGAAACTGGGGGCGATGACGCTCGAGATGATGAGCAGCAGGTAGAGCTGGGGAACGGAGGTCCAGATGTCGATGAAGCGCTGGCCGAGGAGATCGATCCAACCGCCGAAATAGCCCTGCACGGCACCGGCCAGAATGCCGATGACCGAAGAGAAGATGGTGAGCGCCAGGCCGAAGAGCACGGAGATGCGGAAGCCGTAGATGAGGCGTGCCAGCACGTCGCGCCCCTGGTCGTCTGTGCCCAGCCAGTGCCAATTGCCCAGGTTGCAGTTGGGATCGTCCACTCCCTGCGGGAAGCGCTGGCAGTTGGTCTCCTTGCCCAGCATCCACGAGGGCGGGGAGGGGACGGGGATCGAGAGCGTGTCGTCGACGGTGGTGTAGGAGAAGCGGATGGGTGGCCAGAGCATCCAGCCGTTGGCGTTGATCTCGTCCTGATTCACCTGGTCGCGGAAATTGGTGACGGCGAGGAAGCCGCCGAACTTGGATTCCGGGTAGTCGACCAAGGCGGGGACCAGCAACTCGCCCTTGTAGAAGGCGATGATCGGGCGATCGTTGGAGATGACCTCTGCGAAGAGCGTGACGAAAAACAGGAACAGGAAAATCCACAGCGACCAGACACCGCGCCGGCTGCGGCGGAAATTGGCGATGCGGCGCTGGTTGAGGGGCGAGAGGGCAATGGCCATGGCTCACGCGCCCCGCTTTTCGAAATCGATGCGCGGGTCTATCCACATATAGGTGAGGTCCGAAATCAGCGTGATGACGAGGCCCAGCACCGAGAAGATGTAGAGCGTGGCGAAAACCACGGGATAGTCGCGGTTGAGGACGGATTCGAAGCCGAGCAGTCCCAGCCCATCGAGCGAGAACATGGTTTCGATGAGGAGGGAGCCGGAGAAGAACGCCGAGACGAAAGCCGCCGGGAAGCTGGCGATGACGAGCAGCATGGCGTTGCGGAAGACGTGGCGGTAGAGCACCTGGTTTTCCGAAAGCCCCTTGGCGCGCGCGGTGGTGACGTATTGCTTGCGGATCTCCTCCATGAACGAGTTCTTGGTGAGAAGCGTGAGCGTGGCGAAGCTGCCGACGGCCATGGCGACGATGGGCAGCGCCAGGTGCCAGAAATAGTCGACCACCTTCATCGGCAGGGACAATTGGTCGAAGTTATCCGAGGTGAGGCCCCGCAACGGGAACCAACTGAGGAAACTGCCGCCCGAAAACAGCACGATCAACAGGATGCCGACGAGGAAACTCGGCAGGGCGTAGCCGACAATGACGACGCCGGAGGTCCAGACATCGAAGCGCGAGCCGTCGCGCACTGCCTTGGCGATGCCGAGCGGAATTGAGATGCCGTAGCCGAGCAGGGTCATCCATAGGCCGAGCGAGATCGAGACCGGCATCTTTTCCTTGATGAGGTCGATCACCGAGATGTCGCGATAGTAGCTCTTGCCGAAATCGAAGCGGATGTAGTTCCAGAGCATCTGCCCGAAGCGTTCGAGCGGGGGCTTGTCGAAGCCGAACTGCTTTTCGAGCTGGGCGATGAGTTGTGGGGAGAGGCCGCGCGAGCCGCGATAGAGAGAATTGCCCGTGCTGTTGTTTTCCTGGCCCTGGCCGGCGAAATCGCCCTGCTGCGTGCCTGAAACGCTGGCGGTGGCGGATACTGCAGTGTTGCTCATGCGGGCGATGGCCTGTTCGACAGGACCGCCCGGAGCGAATTGAACAACGATAAACGTGACGGCCATGATTCCGAGGACCGTCGGAATCATCAGCAGGAGGCGTCGCAGAATATAAGCGCCCATGCGCTCTCCAACCCTATAGTCCCGCTCGCTGCCCGCTTCGCCGAACCAAGCTCTAAGGTGCCGTGCCGTTCGCTCCAAATCAACTGGCGGTGATGCCAAGCGACGATTTGCCTTGCCTTTTTCCAAAGCTGGTATGGAAGAATGAGGGCAAGAGGGAGAGGCAACATGCATGTTGTGGTGACTGGCGGCGCCGGTTTCATCGGCTACCGGCTGGCCGAGGCGATTCTGGCGCGTGGCGAGCTGGTGGATCAGGATGGGACGCGGCGCGCGGTCGGGCGGCTGACCATCTTCGACCAGATGGCGCCGGAGCGGCCGTTTTCTGATCAACGCGTGCGCGTTGTCGTGGGCGACATGACCGATCGCGCGGCGATCGCCACGGCGCTGGATGGGGACGCCGACAGCATCTTCCACCTGGCTTCGGTGGTGAGTGGCGGCGCCGAGGCCGACCTGCAACTTGGCCTCAGCGTCAATCTCGATGGAACGCGGACGCTGCTCGATCTTGCCGCGAAAAGCGGCCGGCGGCCCAAGCTGATTTTCGCCTCGTCGCTCGCGGTCTATGGCGGGCCCGGTTCGACCAAGGTTACCGATGCGACGATCCCGACACCGATGAGTTCCTACGGTGTCCAGAAGCTCTGCTGCGAATATCTCATCGGCGACTATGACCGGCGCGGGCTGATCGACGGGCGCGCCTTGCGGTTCCCTACTATCGCCGTGCGGCCGGGCAAGGCGAATCTCGCCAATTCCTCGTTCATTTCGGCGGTGATCCGCGAGCCGCTGGCTGGCCGGGAAACGGTTTGTCCGGTGCCGGACGATGTGCCGATCGCGCTGATGTCGCCGGGCCGGCTCATCGAAACGATCCTCCTTGCCCATGATCTGCCAACCGAGCGGTTCGGCTGGCCGAGGGCGCTGGTGCTGCCCGCGGTGCAGGTGACGGTGAGGGAAATGCTCGACGCGCTCAAGCGGATTGCGGGCTCCACGGTGCGCGCGCGGGTGTCGTTCAAGGAGGACCCGCGCATCCTGCCGATGGTGCGGAGCTGGCCGGCTGAGGTGACGAGCGCGCGGGCGGCGGGGCTGGGGATTACGCCCGACAAGGATGCCGCGGCTTTCGTCGAGCAATACGCGCGCGAGCAAGGGTTCGCGACGTGAAATTTTTCGCGCGGAGGGTCTTCACAATCGCGCGAGCGCTACCCATATAGCCGCCAGCGGCGTTTGCCGCCCATTTTTTACGGAGATTTGGCGGGATGCCTTTCGGTCTAGACTATTCGATGGTATCCGCCTTCATCCAAGTCATCCTCATCGATCTCGTACTCGCCGGCGACAATGCCGTCGTGATCGGCCTGGCGGCAGCCGGGCTCGACAAGGAGATCCGCCAGCGCGCGATCCTTATCGGCATCATCGCCGCTACGGTGCTGCGCATCTGCTTCGCACTCATCACCACGCAACTGCTTTCGCTGGGCGGTGGCCTCCTCGTCGCTGGCGGCATCCTGCTGCTCTGGGTGTGCTGGAAGATGTACCGCGAGCTGACGATCTCGCACGAGGAAGAGCACGAGGCGCAGGAAGCGCTGACCAATACCGACCAGGACGCCGATGGCCGCGTCGCCGGCCGCGCGCCGCGCAAGACGCTGCGCCAGGCGGTCTGGCAGATCATCATCGCCGACGTCTCGATGTCGCTCGACAACGTGCTGGCGGTTGCCGGTGCGGCCCAGCACCACCTCGAAGCGCTGATCTTCGGCCTGGCGCTCTCGGTGATCCTCATGGGCGTGGCCGCCTCGCTGATCGCGGGCCTGCTGCACAAGTACCGCTGGATCTCGTGGATCGGCCTCGTCATCATCCTCTATGTGGCGGCGCGCATGGTCTATCACGGCATCGACCAACTGCTGGGTCACACGCTGCCGGTCATCCCGTTCTTCTAGGAACGGCGCAGACGGAAATCTGGAACCGCTCCGGCCTTGGCCGGGGCGGTTTTGTTTTGGCTGCAAGCGCTTCTAACCCCTACGCAGTCCTGCGTAATTGGCGAACGGTTTCGTAACCACGGCATCAGAATCCGCGGTGCAGAGCCCGGCTCATAGGGATTTGCTCATTTCCGGCCGATAGGTTGCGGGCAAACAAAAACAGGCCGGGGGCGACGATGACACTGGCAGCCGATCAATCCATGCAAAGCTCTATCAAGGCGCCGCTTTCGCGGGCGACTGGTGGTCTTGCCATGTCGGTTGAACGGATCAGCGGCGAAGCCTGGGACGATGCCGTCGCTGATTTCGATGGCGTTTGCCAGGAGCAGCTTTACGTCTTCGCACGCATGCGCTGGCCGTCGGTCGAGCACGAGGCGCTGCTGTTCCGCGTCGATGGCGAGGTCGTCGGCGGAGTGCTGGTGATGATCCAGCCATTGCCGTTGCGCGTCGGCGCCATCGCGGTCACCAAGTGGGGGCCGTTGCTCAAGGACGAAAGCCGGCCGGACAGCGACGCCATCTATGCGGCGATGATCGAGGCGCTGATTACCGACTATGCGCAGACGCGCCGGCTCATGCTTTCCGTGCTGCCGCGCGCCTCCTTGACCGAGGTCAACGGAGAGGCCGAGTACCTCTGGAAGCGCGGGTTTCGCAAGGGTTCGGCGCTGCTGTTCCCGAACCGTTACATCGTCAACCTGCGGCTTTCCGACGAGGAGCAGCGCAAGAGCTTCCACCAGAAGTGGCGCTATCACCTCAACAAGGCGGACAAGGAAGGGCTGGTGTTCGAGCACGCGCCGGTCTCGCGCCTGCCCGAATTCGACGCGCTCTACTCGGCTATGACGGATCGGAAGAAATTTCCGGATCACTCGGCCTACGACACCGTGCCGGGCCTCATGGCCATTGCCGATGAACGTTTGCGCCCCGAACTCTTCTTCGTCCGGCAGGGCGAGGAGATCGTAAGCGGGGCGGTGATCTTCAAGTCGGGCGACCGGGCAGTCTATCTTTACGGCGCGACCAATGATCGGGCGCTGCCGCTGCGGGCGGGCTACTTCCTCCATTGGCACATCATCCGCTGGCTGCGCGACAATACCCGCGCCAGTTGGTACGACCTGGGCGGTACCGATGGTTTCCAGGGGTTGCACCAGTTCAAGAAGGGCATGGTGGGGGACAAGGGCGTGATCACGCCTGTACCGCATGTGGCCAATTATGCCGCTTCCGCCCTGCCGATGATGCTGGGGCTCGGGGCCTTCGCGGCGCGCGACAGTGTGCAGCATATCAAGCGCGTCATCGACGGACTAAGAAGCGACAAGGCGAAGCCTGACCAGGCTCGCAACGAGGATGCTGCATGAGCCTTTTCCGGCGGCTGGTTTCGCAATCAGCGGTTATCTTCGGCGGGCGCCTTTTCGGGGCAGGGCTGACTTTCCTGGTCCAGGCGGGCATAGCGCGCTTCTGGGGACCGAGCCTGCTCGGCGAATACCTCATCCTCGTCGCATCCACCAATCTCATCGCCATGGTGATGCCGCTGGGCTTCCAGATGGTGGGGGCCTATTTCACGTCCGAATACCGTGCCAAGGGCGACGGCCGCTCGCAGCGCTCGTTCCTCAAGCGCGCCTATGGCCATATCGTGGTGACGGCGCTGCTGCTCGGCTTTGCGGCCTGGCCGTTCCTCGGGCTCATCGGCGAGCCGGGCGAGGTGCTGGCCCATCACTGGATTCCGACCATTTTCCTGACTTTCAGCGCGGCGACGATGTATGTGAGCTGCGCGGTGCTGGTGGGCTTGAAGCGGCCGCTGGCGGGCTATTACGCCGAATCCGTCTTCCGTCCCGTGGCAGCGATTGCCGCGTTCATCTTCTGCATCGGGGTGACCAATCCCGGCGAGGGTTTCGCCCAGATGGTCTGGATATTCTCCAGCCTCTGCCTGCTGATCGCTGCGGTGCAGTTCGGCGTCGTCATCTCGGATTCGGTCAAATTGCCGCTATCGGCCGAGCCGGGGCCATCGCAGGTGCGGCGCTGGTGGCGGTTCGCGGCGCCCTGGGTGCTGATCGGCATTGCCACCGACTTCTTCTTCGATATCGACCTGCTGCTGCTGTCCGGGCATCTGAGCCGCGAGGAGCTGGCGATTTTTGGCGTCTGCACGCGACTCTTCAGCCTTGTCTCGTTCGGCGTGGCCGCCGTCTATGCGGTGACGGTGCCGGATATGTTCGAGGCCGAAGCCAAGAGCGACCGCGAGGGGTTCAACCGCAAGGTGGGTGACGCCAACCTCGTCGCTGCCGGGCTCTCGGTGATCCTTTTCATCATCGTCGCGATTGGCGGGCCGTTTGCGCTCATGCTCTTCGGGCCGGGTTTCACCGATGGTGCGCTGCCGCTCGCGATCCTCTGCCTGGCACTGGTGGTGCGGTCGGTGTTCGGCCCGGCCTCGATGGTGCTTTCCATCCATGACCGGCCTTATGCCAGCCTGCCGTCGATCGCACTGGGTATGGTGACGCTCGTGGTCGCCAACCTGGTGATGGTGCCGGCCTGGGGGATCATCGGCGCGGCACTGGCGGCGCTGCTGTCGATCACCATCTGGTCACTGGCGCTCTGGCGAACGGCCTATGCGGCGGCGCGGATCGACGTTTCGATCTTCCCGCGGCTCAAGGCCTGGCAAGCCGCTTCAACCAACGTTTAGCTGCCGCGACGCGCCCAAGGCGGATGCCGCTGTCATAACCCTCCACCGCCTTGGTGTAGGATTTTTCCATGAGCACGAAGTCGAGCCCGAAGAGGTGCTTTTCGAGGAGGCACGTCTGGCTGTAGCCGTAGCGGCGGAGGAGGGCGAGGGACACCTCGTTCGATGGCCGCACATAGGTCGAGACCTTGTGGAAGCGGCCATTGCCGAAGGTCTCCTCGAACGCGCGCATTCCATACATGCCCAACCGCGTATGGCGGAACTGCGGTGCGATCCACGACCAATAGCGGAAGAGCGTGCCGAATTCCGGGCCGGAAACCATGGCACCGGCCATCCGGCCGTCGTGTTCTAGGATGAGCACGTGCGACGGATCGGCCTCGCGCAGAGCGTCGAGGTAGCCGACGCCCAGCCGCTGCTTTTCGAAGCGCTTGAAGGCTTGGTTGTAATAGGGCGACTCATCGATGACGGCGTGGAGTTGCGTGACGAGCGGCTTGAGGTCGGCATAGCGGGCCGCACGATGGGTCATTGACGCGGCGTTTGCCGCAGCGGGGCCACCGGGCAAGGCCGTAATGACATCGGTCAAGGCTGCATCCCCCATTTGGCCTGATCTGCCAGGACCTTACGGCCTTCGGCGCCATCGTATTGCGCTGTCGGTTAACCGGTGGAAGAAGGGGAAATAATGGATACTACCGAGGCGCGATGAGGCTAATCGGCAAGTGGTATGCTTGCGGCCTTGCGTCAGTGATGGTTAGTAACGCCAAACACTAAACTGGGAGGAAAGGCATGAGCGATCAACTCGTGTTCGAACCGAGCGCCGAGGCCAAGGCCCGTACTTGGGTCACCGAGGAACAGTACGAAGCAATGTATGCGCGGTCGGTCAACGATCCCGAGGGCTTCTGGGCCGAGCAGGCCAAGCGGATCGACTGGATCAAGCCGCCGACCAAGATCAAGAACACCTCGTTCGAATTTCCGAACGTGTCGATCAAATGGTTCGAGGACGGGGTGCTCAACATCTCGGCCAACTGCATCGACCGGCACCTGCCGCAGCGCGCCAACCAGGTTGCGCTGATCTGGGAGGGCGATACGCCCGGCACGCAGGACCACATCACCTACCAGCGCCTCTATGACGAAGTGAACCGCTTCGCCAACGTGCTCAAGGCACAGGGCGTCAAGAAGGGCGACCGCGTCACTATCTACCTGCCGATGATCCCGGCGGCGGCCTATGCCGTGCTCGCCTGCGCCCGTATCGGCGCGGTGCATTCGGTGATCTTCGCCGGCTTCTCGCCGGATTCGATCTCGGGCCGCATCAACGACTGCGAGAGCAAGATCGTCATCACGGCCGACGAAGGCCGTCGCGGTGGCAAGACCATCGCGCTCAAGAAGGCGGTGGACGAGGCGCTGCAGAAGTCGCCTGGCGTCGACAAGGTCGTGGTGGTCAAGAATACCGGCGCGGACGTGCCGATGGCCGGTGGCCGCGACGTCTGGTACGCCGACGAAGCCGCCAAGGTGCCGGCGCTCTGCGAACCCGAGCCGATGAATGCGGAAGACCCGCTTTTCATCCTCTATACTTCCGGCTCGACCGGCAAGCCCAAGGGCGTGCTGCATACGACGGGCGGCTATATCGTCTGGGTTTCGATGACCCACCAGCTCACCTTCGACTACCGTGATGGCGACATCTATTGGTGCACGGCCGATATCGGCTGGGTGACCGGGCACAGCTACATCGTCTACGGCCCTCTGGCGAACGGGGCGACTTCGCTCATGTTCGAAGGCGTGCCGAGCTATCCGGACGCCTCGCGCTTCTGGCAGGTGGTCGAAAAGCACAAGGTCAACATCTTCTACACCGCCCCCACGGCGATCCGCGCGCTGATGGGCGCCGGGCCGGAATGGGCCGACAAGTACGAGATGCCCTCGCTGCGCCTCCTGGGTTCGGTGGGCGAGCCGATCAATCCGGAAGCCTGGATGTGGTACTACAAGCATGTCGGCAAGGAGCGCTGCGGGGTGGTGGACACCTGGTGGCAGACCGAGACCGGCGGCTTCATGATCACCCCGCTTCCCGGCGCCATCCCGACCAAGCCGGGCTCGGCGACCAAGCCGTTCTTCGGCGTGCAGCCAGTGGTCCTTTCGCCCGAAGGGCGGCTCCAGGAGCAGACCAAGGCCGAAGGCGTGCTCTGCATCAAGGATAGCTGGCCCGGCCAGATGCGCTCGGTCTACGGCGACCATGAGCGCTTCATGTCGACCTACTTCCAGCAATACCAGGGCTATTACTTCTCGGGCGACGGCTGCCGCCGCGACGAGGATGGCTATTACTGGATCACGGGTCGCGTCGACGACGTGCTCAACGTCTCCGGTCACCGCATCGGTACGGCCGAGGTGGAGAGCGCGCTGGTGGCGCACCCCAAGGTCGCAGAGGCGGCAGTGGTGGGCTATCCGCACGACATCAAGGGGCAGGGCATATATTGCTATGTCACGCTGATGACCGGCACGACGGGCGATGACGCGCTCAAGACCGAGTTGCGCAACTGGGTGCGCAAGGAAATCGGACCGATCGCCTCGCCCGACCTCATCCAGTTCGCGCCGGGCCTGCCCAAGACCCGCTCGGGCAAGATCATGCGCCGCATTCTGCGCAAGGTCGCCGAGGACGATTTCGGCTCGCTCGGCGATACGTCGACGCTGGCTGATCCGTCCGTGGTGGAGGATTTGATCGAGCATCGGCAGAACCGCGGGTAAGCGCGGTGATGGATTTGAGTGCCCCGGCCTTGTGCCGGGGCATTTTTGTTTGGGTGATGTGCTTCCCCACCCACTGCACTTCCCTGGCCGAAGAGCCGGGCCCCACGGATAGCTCCACTCGAGTGGAAGGGGTGCAATAGGCCCCGGATCAAGTCCGGGGAAGTTCCGTGGTGGGGGAGAGCCGGGTGGTAGTGGAGAGCGGGGTGGCGGGTGGAGTTACTCTCCTCGGCTGCCGCGGGGCGATACTGGTTCCCGCGCGATTCGAGCCGTATCGCTCTATTCCCCGGTCCTCACCCAGCTTTCCATCACCGTTCGTCAAAATCGAACGATGTGTAGGTGTCCGGTTTTGCTGTCAAAAGCTGGCGCCGGCCTGAAATGACAAAACTTTCATTGGCTTGCGGGGCTTTAGGCGGGTTAGCCGTTAGCGGGTAGTTAATATCCGGAGCCCTGACTCATGAATTTCGATCGTCTCAACGCCTACGCGCCGCAGGCGCTGGCGGTCCTGCGCATCATGACCGCCCTGCTGTTTATTGCTCACGGCACGCAGAAGCTGTTCGGGTTTCCCGAGACGCAGATGAGCCCGCCGCTCTTCTCGCTGTTCGGCATTGCCGGCCTCATCGAAGTGATCACCGGCGTTCTTATCGTCGTCGGTTTCCAGACGCGGATTGCCGCCTTCCTCGCCTCCGGCCAGATGGCCGTGGCCTATTTCATGGTGCATGCGCCGGGCAGCTTCTTCCCGGCCAACAACCAGGGCGATGCGGCCGTGCTGTTCTGCTTCATCTTCCTTTACCTGGTCTTTGCCGGCCCGGGTGCCTGGGCGCTCGACAAGAGCTCGGCTCCGCGCACTGTCGCGGCCTGACCGGTTTTGTTGCGGCGCTCCGGCGCCGCAACCCTTTCCCGATGGCGATTGCGAAGACGCATTAACGATTCTGCCGCAATGCTGGGGCACGGTGGCGCGAATCACCCGGAGACCCCTGTGCACGCCAAGACCCTTCGCCCCCTGATCGCTGGCCTCGTCCTGGGGCTTCTTGCCAATACGGCGAGCCTGGCCGCATCGCTCGAGCAGATGGCCGGGCAGATGATCATCGTCGGGTTCAAGGGCGACAGCGTCAAGGACAAGTCCGTGATCGCGCTGCGCAAGGCCGTGGCTGAGGGCCGGGTCGGCGGCGTGATGTACCTCAAGTACAATGTCGCGAGCCTCTCGGCGGTCAAGGCCATGAACGAGGCCTTCAAGGAGGCCTCGCCTGAGCTGCCGCCGTTCCTGACGCTGGACCAGGAGGGTGGGTCGGTCGAGCGGCTGACCAAGGATGTCGGCTTTCCCGAGATTCCCAATGCGCAGACGGTAGCTGCGCGCAACGACCCGGCAGGGGCGCAGGCGATCTATGCCGGTATGGCCAAGGACATGGCCGCGCTCGGTTTCACGGTCAATTTCGGGCCGGTGGTCGATCTCAACATCAACCCCAAGAACCTCATCATCGCCAAGTATGGCCGCGCGTTCAGCAAGGACCCGGCGACGGTGGATGCCTATGCGCAGGCTTTCATCAATGCCCACCATTCCGAGGGCATGCTGACCTCGATCAAGCACTTCCCGGGGCACGGTTCGAGCACGGCGGATAGCCATGCCGGGTTCGTCGACATCACCAAGACCTGGTCGGAAGCGGAACTGCAGCCCTACAAGGACCTGCTGGCCGGAGGCTATGACGACTTCGTCATGGTCGGGCATCTCTACCACAAGGACTATGACGGCGGCGGGCAGCGCCTGCCGGCGAGTCTTTCGCCCGACTGGATCACCGGCGTGCTGCGCGGCCAGCTCGGCTACAATGGCGTGGTTATCAGCGATGACCTCGAAATGGGTGCGATCCGCAAGCGCTTCACGCTCAAGGAGACCGTGATCCAGGCGGTCAATGCGGGCATGGACGTGCTGCTGTTCTCCAACACCGCCGCGTACGACCCGGCGCTGGGCGACGAGATTCTCGGCATCCTGGTGGCGCAGGCGGGCAAGGATCCCAACTTCGCCAAGCGGATCGAAGAGAGCTACGGGCGCATCGTGACGCTCAAGGGGCGGATCGGCGGGTAAGGCCGGGCGCCCGACTTTCCCTCTCTCCACGCGTATTGAAGCATCCGCAGGCCCCGGCTTTTCGGCCGGGGAGTGTGCCGGTGGCGCCGGCCTCAATCCGTTTTCACGGTCAACGGGCTGTGAGGCGGATGTGTTGGTACTGTTCCTTCTCAAATCCCAAGGCTATAGACTGTCACATTGCCGTCGCCGTGCCGCGGCAAGCTTTTGGCCGGAATAAGGGGCAGATTCGTTTATGGCTGAGACCCGAGAGGTGAGGCGCGTTCGAGCGCTGTTCATATCCGACGTGCACCTCGGCATGCGCCCGACCCGCGTGGGTCAGCTCATCGAGTTTTTGCGCTTCCACGACGCGGACACGATCTATCTCGTGGGCGATATCCTGGACGGATGGCGGCTGGCCAAGTCCTGGCATTGGCCGAACGAGTACAATGTCCTGACGCAGATCCTCCTCGACAAAGCGGCCGCCGGTACCAAGGTGATCTACCTGCCGGGCAACCATGACGAGTTCCTGCGGGAATATCTGGGCACCTATTTCGGCGAGGTCGAGTTCGTCGATCGCACCGTGCACACGACGGCGCAGGGCAAGACCTACCTCGTCATCCACGGCGACCAGTTCGACGTGGTGGTGCGCCATGCCAAATGGCTCGCTTATGTGGGTGACTGGGCCTATCGCTTCGCGCTGCGGGTCAACATCGTCATCAACTGGGTGCGGCGCCGGCTGGGACTGACCTATTGGTCGCTTTCGGCCTGGGCCAAGCACAAGGTGAAGAACGCGGTGTCGGTGATCGGCCGGTTCGAGGAGGCGCTCTCGCTCGAGGCGCGGCAATCGGGCGTCGACGGCGTGATCTGCGGGCACATTCATTATGCCGACATGCACGACAGGTTAGGTATCCACTACATCAATACCGGTGACTGGGTCGAAAGCTGTACGGCGATCGTCGAAAACCCCGACGGGGCATTCGAACTGATCAAGTGGACAGGCGTCCAGGAGGGCCGGCGGTTCCGGAGGCGCAAAGAAGCGACATGACCAGCCTGCTCATCGTGACCGATGCCTGGTATCCCCAAACGAATGGTGTGGTGCACAGTCTGGACGCGGTGGGCAAGGAACTCGAGCGGCGGGGCTATTCGGTCCAATACCTGACGCCCGAGCGCTTCTGGACGGTGCCCATGCCGACCTACCCGGAGATTCGGCTGTCGCTGGCGCCGATCGGGGCAGTGCGGGACATCATCTCGCGCATGGCGCCCGACCATATCCACATCGCGACCGAAGGGCCGCTGGGGCTGCAGGCCAAGTTCTACTGCCTCGAAAAGGGGCTGGCCTATACGACCAGCTACCACACGCGATTCCCCCAATATGTCTCGGCCCGCGTGCCGGTGCCGACCGAGTGGAGCTATGCCTATCTGCGCTGGTTCCATTCCGGCGCGGCGGCCACGCTCGTGCCGACGCCGAGCATCGTGGCGGAGCTGGCCGAGCACCATTTCGAGAACCTGCGCATCTGGTCGCGCGGCGTGGATACGGCCCGGTTCTTCCCCGGGCCCAAGTCGCATTTCCATGACCTGCCGGGGCCGCACCTGCTCTATGTCGGGCGAGTCGCGGTGGAGAAGAATGTCGAGGCCTTCCTGCGCCTGGGGACCGAAGGCACCAAGGTCGTGGTGGGCGATGGCCCGCAACTGGCCGAGCTGCGACAGGCGTTTCCGGATGCTGTGTTCCTGGGCAAGAAGCACGGCGATGAGCTGGCGGCGCTCTACCGCAGCGCCGATGCCTTCGTCTTTCCGAGCAAGACCGATACGTTCGGCAATGTGGTGATCGAGGCGCTGGCCTCGGGCGTGCCGGTGGCGGCTTACCCGGTGGCGGGGCCTCTCGATATCCTTACCGACCCGCTTGCTGGGGCGCTCGATGATGACCTCGATGCGGCGGTGGCGCGGGCGCTGACCTTGCCTCGCGATGGTGCCCGCCGGCATGCCGAGCGCTTTACCTGGGCGGCGGCAGCGGAGCAGTTCCGCTCGGCTCTTGTGCCGGTAGCCGAGCAGCAGGACCGCGCGGCCTAGTTCGAATCCATTACCGAACCGCAGGTGAGGTTGAGGATCGTGCCGGTCATGGCGGCGGCGCGAGACGAGGCGGCGAAGCTTGCCGCATCGGCGATCTCGGAGAGCCGGGGCAGCAGGCCGCGGGCGGTACCGGCGTTCATGTATTTCTCGACCTCGGCAATCTCGGGCGGGCGGCCTTCGAGCGGCCAGGTTTCGGGCAGGGCGTCCGAGCGCAGGCAGATGACGCGGATGTTGTGTTTGCCGACCTCGCCGGCCAGCGTGCGGCTCAACGCCTCGACAGCGGTGCAGGCCACGGCGAAGCCGCCGGTGGTGTGAAAGACGCGGTCGCGTCCGGAGAGGCCGGCAGCGGTCGAGGACATGGCGAGGATGACGCCCGAGCGACGCTCGATCATGTGGTGTGCGGCAGCGGTGGTGGTGAGGAAGTTCGTCTTGATGGCGGTGAGGGGCGGGAGGGAGAAGTTTTCCTCGGTCATCTCGACCATCGGCGTACCCTGTAGGTGTCCGAAGACACTGATGGCATTGAAGCTGATGTCGAGTTGGCCTCTCTGGGCGACAAGATCGGCCAGGTGCTGTTCGATGGCGGCCTTGTCGGTGGCGTCGACTTCGGCGACATGCGCCTTGCCGCCGGCAGCGGCGATATCGGCGGCGACGCGCTCGACCTTGTCGCGGTGGCGGCCGGTGAGAAAGACTTCTGCGCCGTCCCGGGCGAAGGCGCGAGCCACCGCGCCGCCGATGTGACCGCCTGCGCCATAGATCACGGCGACCTTGTCCTTGAGCAACATGAGCTGTCTCCTTTGATTAACGAGTATGTTAATTAACATAGTTGTTAAATGAAGGGCGCCGTTTGTCAAGCCGGCTTTGTCGACCCTCTAGGGCTGGCGCGGGGCGGCGTCGGTCGGTTCGAGGGCCTCCTTGAGGGCATCGAGGCGCGCCGTGTCCCAGCCGGGCGGATCGACGACGGCGACCCAGGAATCGATGTAGTCGCGTGCGGCATAGACGTGGCCATGACCGATCGGCGAGGTCTGGGACAGGGCCATGTCGAGGCCGAGCTGGAGGAAGGTCACGACCGGGTACCAGGTGAGGTCCGGCGAGACATCAGGCCCGCGCTCGCCTTCCAGCCAGGCGGGGCGGCGATAGAGGGCGTCGTAGGAGAAGAACACCACCGGGTCGCTGGCATATTGCAGGAACACGATGCGCATCGGGCCCCATTCGGCATCGGCCTTGGCGACGGCATTGGTCTGGTTGTTGAAGCGTATGCTGGAGCCGTTGCGGAAGCGCGGAAGCCATTCGGGGGAATCGGGCTGACGGTTGGCCGTGGCCCAGCCCCAGGTGGGGCTGGAGAAGGGCGGGCCAGCCCAGAGCGCGCCCTGGTAGGGATCGCCGAGCACGTCATAGAGCTCGGTGGCGCCCTGCGAGGAGAGGGCGCCCAGGCTCAGGCCGTGGAGGTAGAGGCGCGGGCGGCTGTCGCGCGGCAGGGTGGTCCAATAGCTGTAGACGGCCTTGAAGAGCGCCTGAGCCGCATCAGTGCCGTAGGTGGGTTCGATGAGGAACGAGAGGGGGCTGGTGAGGTAGGAATATTGCAAAGCAACGCTGGCGACGTCGCCGGCCTGCAGATATTCGAGCGAGTCGATGCCAGGCGGATCCACCCAGCCGGTGCCGACAGGCATGATGACGACCAGCACCGAGCGGCTGAAGCCGCCGACGCGCTTGAGCTCATCGAGTGCCATCTGCGCGCGCTGTTCGAGCGTGGGGGCCGAGCGCATGCCGACATAGACGCGGAGCGGCTGCATGGCGGGGCGGCCGATGACTTCCTCGATCTTTTCCTTGCTGGGGCCGGTTTCGACATAGACGCGCCCGTCGCGCCCTATCGTGTCCCAGGCGACGAGCGAAGCGCTGCTGCCGGAGAAGAGTGGATCGGTGGGGGCGGGCGTCGGGTTCATCTGGCCCTGGAGGGTGTCCAGGCGCTCGAAGAAATTGTCAGCGGCGCGCAGGGCGTTGCGCAGCAACAGGCCGTTGAAGAGATAGGCGGTGAAGACGCCGACCACGAGGACGCTGAGCACGAAGGCGACACGCTGCGGCACGAAGCGGCGCAGCCAGCGCGAGACCAGCGAAATGCCGTAGGCGATGAGCGAGCCGATGGCGATGAGGATGAGCGCCGGGGCGATGGCTACCAGCGCCACGTTGATGGGGTGGGCGGATTCGAGCGGGGGCATGTCCATGACCTTGCGCACCGAATTCTGCCAGCCGGTATTGAGGTAGAGCGAGACCAGCGCCACGAGGATGCAGAGCAGGGCCGCCGCGATCTTGATGGCCCGCGAAACGCGGCCGGGAGGCAGTTGCAGCTCCATGTATTCCCAGAGCCAGCCGCCCCAGGCGCCCAGGCCATAGCCGATGGCGAAGGACGTGCCCGAGAGGATGCCCTGCAGCACGAAATCGCGCGGCAGGAGCGAGGGGGTGAGCGAGACGGCGAAAAGCAGGGTGCCGAGGAGGAGCCCGGGCGTGGATAGCTTGGCGCGAAAGCGTTGGATCAGGCTTGCCACGTCGTGCTCCGTCTCTCGAGGAATGCCAAGGGATGGAAGCCCTTAGCGGCCTGCGCGTCAAGCCGCTCTTCGCGCAGGCGCTTCGGAGAGGTCATTTGGCGAGGACCTCGAGATAGTGCTTGTTATACATCAGGCCCACGATGTTGCCGAACGGATCGAGCACGGCGGCGCCAACGAAACCCTCGCCGAATTCGCGGATCGGCTCGTGGAGCGTGGCGCCCAGAGCGAGGAAGCGGTCGATGGTCGCGGGAAGATCATCGACGTGCCAGTAGGTGACGGCGCCGCCGGGCGTGGTGGCCGTGGGGCCGGAGCCGAGCGTGCCGGCATATTTGGCATCGAGCAGGCCAAGTTCGGCCTGGTAATCGCCGATGCGGAACTCGCAATAGCCGGGGCGATCGAAATAGGGCGCCGCGCCCAGGAGCTCGGTGTACCAGCGCTTGGCGGCCTCATGATCGGCAGCCTGGTAGCGGATGGTGGAAAGGCCGCGAAGGGGATTGGTCATTTCTGTTCTCCTCAGTTTTCGATGAAGAGAGGCTAGCGGGCGACCTGACCAGATTTTGTCAGTAGCGACGCGACTACCATTCCTCTTGCCACGGGCGAGAAATTCCGCATACGTCAACGTCCGGGTGGACTCCCCGCCCGGAGCACACATTTCATGTCGGCGTCCCCTCGGGCACCGGGCATTTCGCCCGAGCTGCACGCTTCGTTCTATCACTTCTTCTCCTATGCCGGTGGTGCCGTGGCCTCGGTCTATCTCGGCATCTGGCTGCACGAGCAGGGGATGTCGACCGAGCAGATCGGTGTGATCAGCGCGGTGCCGGTGCTGGTGATGCTGCTCATCAACCAGTTCATCGGCCGCATCGCGGACCGGGCCAGCGACTGGCGACAGGCGCTGGTGATCCTTTCGATCCTGGCGGGCACGATTCCGATCGGCATGTTCTTCGTGGACAGCTTCTGGGGCATCCTCCTCGTCTGGACGCTGCTGACCATTCCGGCCGGCATGATCCCATCGATGCTCGACGCGGCGACGCTGCGGATGACGCAGCGCAACGGCACCGATTTCGGTTTCGTGCGCGCCTGGGGCACGGTGGGCTACACGTTCTGGGCGGCGCTTGCCGGCTTCGTCGTCGCGTGGCTGGGCGGAGTGGCCTTCATTCCGCTTTTCGTCGTGGTGTGCCTGGCGCGCGCCGCCGTGTCGCTGCAATTGCCCAGGTTCCGGGGCGAGAAGCGCCAGCAGGCAGCGGCGCAGGTCAAGCCGCAGGCGAGCCGGCTGCGCGAAGTGCTCAAGCCGTGGTTCGTGCTGCCGATCCTGGCGTTCGCCTTTATCCAGGCGACCCATTCGATCCTGGCGTCGTTCGCGGCGCTGGTGTGGAAGGACAACGGCATTTCCGAAGCCTTCATCGGGCCGCTGATCGCGACGGCGCCGGCGGCCGAAGCGGCGATGATGTTCTTCTGGAAGCGGTTCGCCGGCAAGATTTCGGCGCGCCACATGATCCTGCTGGCCGCGGTGGTGACCATTGCGCGCTGGACCATCATGGCGTTCAACCCACCGGTCTGGGCGCTGTTCATCCTGCAATGCACCCACTCGGTCACCTATGCGGTCGGCTATTTCGGCCTCGTGCATTTTATCGCCAACTGGACGAGCGAGGATATCGCGGCGCAGGCGCAGGGCTTTGCCTTCATCGTGCAGCAGGCGCTGATCGTGACGACGCTGCTGGTGTTCGGCTGGCTGGTGTCGGGCCTGGGCTCGCATGCCTTCCTCATCGCCTCGGTATTCGGGGTGGTGGCGCTGGGGTGCGTGATTGCCTCGCTGATGCTCAAGCCGACCAAAGGCGATAGCGCCGCCGTTGCGCACTGATTGAGTTTTAGGCCCGGAACGGGCATAGCTGCGTTCCGGGCGCATCCTCGCGTCCGGAGCTCTTTTCCCGATGTCCCCCACGAACCAGGCCGGGCGCCTTACGCCCGAGCTGCGCACGACCGGCTTTTACTTCACCCTGTTCATGGCCAATGGCGCCGCGGTGATCGCGCTGCCGCTCTGGCTCAATGCCATGGGGATATCGCCGGGCGAGATCGGCATCATCAATGCGGTGCCGATGCTGCTGATGCTGCTGGTCAACATCGTGGTGGGGCGGATCGCCGACCGGGCGAAGGACTGGCGGTCGGTCATCGTCATCGGCTCGCTCGTCGCCGGGGTGATCCCGGTGGGGCTGTTCTTCGTCAACGAGTTCTGGGGCATCCTGCTGGTCTGGACGCTGGCGGCGCTGCCGAACTCGGCGGTGAACCCGGTGGTGGACGCGGCGACGATGCGCATGACCCGGCGCCGGGGCACGGATTATGGCACCATACGCGCCTGGGGCACGGTGGGCTACATGGTGATCAACGCCTCGACCGGCTTTGCTATCGCGGCTTTCGGCACGGCGGCGTTCGTGCCGATCTTCGTGGCGCTGTCGCTGCTGCGCGCGTCGACGGCGCTGGGGCTGCCGCAGTTCCGCTCGCCAGAGCAGCAGGCGACGCTGGCCGAGAGCGTGCCGGTGGCGGGCAAGGCGCGGGAACTGCTCAAGCCGTGGTTCGTGCTGCCGATCTTCGGGTTCGCCATGGTCTTCGGCACGCACTTCATCCTCAACGCCTTCGCGGCCCTGCTCTGGATGGAGCAGGGGATACCCGAATGGGTGATCGGGCCACTGGTGGCGCTGGGCGCCTTTGCCGAGGCTTCGATGATGTTCGCCTGGAAGCACTTCTCCACTCGCTTCTCGGCGCGGCACCTGATCCTGCTGGCGGCGCTGGTGGCCGCGGCGCGCTGGGTGGCGATGGCGTTCTCGCCGCCGATCTGGCTGCTGATCCCGTTGCAGCTGACTCATGCGGTGACCTTCTCGCTGGGGTTCCTGGCCTCGGTGCATTTCATCACCAACTGGACCAGCGAGGATATCGCGGCAGAGGCGCAGAGCTATTTCGTGGTGCTGCAGCAATCCATGTCGGTGGTGGCGCTGATCGGGTTCGGCTGGCTGGTCGGGCTGATGGGACCGCACGCCTATCTGGTGGCGGCACTCTTCGCGCTGGCGGGCGGCGGGTGCGTGTGGCTGTCGCTGCGGATGATGGCGCCGAAGGCACAAGCCGCGTGAAGCATTGTTTCACGGGTGGTTTTTTGCACGGTTTTGGCGGGGTAGCTTCGCGCTAAGCTATTGATATCGTTTGGTATTGATGGCGCTCAGGGCCCGCAAATCGTTAAATTTTGACTCAATTTCGGGGAATGTTCGGGATTCTTTCGCGGGTTTTGCGGGAGTTTGGAGCCAATTCCACGATTTGTTTTTTTCCTCCTTGCCGGCGCGCGTTGGTGCGGCCTGGATTGCCTAGTGTAATCCGGGGGTTGGATGGGTGGATAAGTTTGCGCGTGGCCTCTAGAGCCTCGGCCTTCGCGGCTGGCCATAAAAGAAAAAACCCCGCGATGGACGCGGGGTTCTTCAGTCTGACGTTTTGGAGGTCTCGTCAGCTCAGGCGACCGGAGGCGTGGGCCAGCATGGTGTAGACCTTGCCGCGGTCGGAGAGGAGGTATTCGCGGGTTTCGGCAGCGGCGCGCGGGCCGGCGGCGGCGCGCTTGAGGAGCTGCTCGAACTCGATCATGTAGGACTGCGCCGTACGGGCGAAGTCGGCATCGCGCTGGAGCTTCTTGCGGACGTCATCATAGGTGCTCTGACCGGAGAGCGTGTAGATGCGGCGCGAGAAGACATTGGATTCGCCGGCCTGGTAGCGGGCCCAGGCATCACCGAAAGCGGGCTCGTCCATGGAACGGGCGATCTCGTCGGTGAGACTGGAGAGGCTGGCCTGGCCGGACTGCTGCTGCTTGGCCGTGGCGTTGCGCAGGACGTCGCGGAGCCAGCCACCATTGTCGTCACGCGTAGCGGTGGCGACATCGGCTTCGGCCTCACGGCGCGGAGCCTGCTGCTGCGGCTGGGGCTGCTGCTGGACCGGAGCGGCACGCGGCGGCTCGGGCTGGCGGTATTCCGGCTGACGATAGGCTTCCTGGCGCGGAGCCTGCGGGGCAGGGCGGGCGGCCGGGCGGCGCTCTTCGGCATCGTGGGTCGCGGACTGCGAACGCACGATGGCGTTGAGCTCGGACAGGGCCTCGATCTGCTCGGCCACGACGCGACGCATGGCAGCGGCGCTGGCGCGGGTTTCTTCCGGCAGCTCGACGACGCCGCGCTGAAGCTCGGCACGGGTGGCTTCAAGCTCGGAGCCGACTTCCTTGGCGGTGGCGCGCATGGCCGTGGCGGTATCGTTGAAGCGACGGGTCGCCTCCTCGATGGCCTTCTGCATTTCGGCGACCATGCGTTCCTGCGTCTGGCGCAGGGCGACATCGGCGCGCTGGCCTTCGGCACCGGCGGTGGTGCGCAGCTCGGCAAGGCGGGCGGCGACTTCGCTGGTGGTGGTGTTGAGCGCGTCCTGCACGGAACCGGTGGCGGTCGAGAGCACGTTGCTCACGTTGCCGCTGGTGAGCGAGAGGGCGGCCGAGACACGGTTGGCGGTATCCGAGAGGGCGCCAGAGACCGAGCTGGTGGTGTTGTCGAGCACCGATTCCACCGACGCGGACGATTCATGGAGCGCGTCTTCCATCGCCTTGCGGGCGACGAGCAGGCGGCGCTCGGTGTCGTTGACGGTGTCGGCAATCGACTGGGCGAAGCCGCGCATGCGGGTGTCGATGTCGTCGGCGCGGGCAGCGAAGCTCGAGGCCAGGGCATCCATGGCGCCACGACGATCTTCGAGGGCCTGGAGCGAATACTGGCCGGTAGCCTGCAGGTTTTCGGCAGCCTTGCCCATGCTGTCGGTCTCGGAATGGAGATTGCCGAGCAGGGAGCCGAATTCCTGGAGCATGCCGCGGATGGTCAGCTGCAGGGCCGAGACGTGCTCGGTGACCAGCTTGCCGGCCTGCTCGGTGGAGCCGATCGCGTCGCGAACGGTGTTCGAGTAGGTCTGGGTCTGCTGGGCGACGGCGGTCTCGAGATTGGCGAGGTTGCTGGTCGAGGCGTCGAGGACGCGCTGGAGCAGGATGTTGCTGTCGTTGAGCTTGCCGAGGGCCGCGGTGACATCGGTGAGGATGCGCGAGGTCGAAACCTGCATGACCGCTTCGGCTTCCTTGGCATTTTCGGCCAGCGCATCGCGCAGCAGGTTGCCGTGGCCGGCCAGGACGCCCTGGAGCAGGTTGGACTTCTCGTTGACGATCGCGGCGAACATGTTGGTGTGCTGCGACAGCGACTGGTTGAGCGCATTCATGCTCGCGCCGATGTCGTGGGCGGCAACCGAAGCCTTGTTGGTGACGAGGTCCTCGATGGTCGAGGCCGCGTGCTGGATCTGCACGAGGGCCGAGCGGACCGCCGAGTCCATGCGGTTGGCATGGGCGGAGACTTCGTCGGAAATGCCGGCGGTGGCGACGCTGATGCGGTTGGTGATCGTCTCCTCGATGCGGTCGGCGCCGGATTCGAGATCGGCCATGGACTGCACGAGCGAGGTGTTGATCGCTGCATTGAGCGCGGCCAGGCGGTCGGCCGTGATGTCGGCGCGGGCGGTGATGGCCTCGGGCAGGGTGCCCAGGCGCTCGTCCACGAGCTCGGTGAGGGACTGGCGGGCGGATTCGACGCCGGTCTCGATGATGTCGGCAGCGCGGCGGCTGGATTCACCAACCGTGGCGGCAGCCTGATCGATACGGGCAGTCACGCCGCTCTCGGCATGGACGATGCGGGCGATGGCGTCGTCGATGCCCTGGCCGAGGTTGGTGTTGACCTCGGCAACCTTGCTGGCGATGAGGTCGGACACTTCGCCGGCGCGGGTGCTGAGGGCATCCGAGACGTTGCGCAGGCTCTGGTCGATCTTGTCGTGGGCGGCCGCACCCTGCTCGTCGATGGCCTGAGCCAGTTCCGCGGTGCGGTTGGCGAGGGCGTCCGAAATCGAGGAGGTGTGGCTGCCCAGAACGTCCGAGAGCTGCTGGGTGCGCAGGCCGAGGGCATCGGACAGCTGCTGGGAGCGTTCGCCGATGGCGCCGGCCAGCTGGCGGGTGCGGCCGTCGAGCGCGTTGGTGACTTCGCTGGCGCGTTCCTCGAGCGTGGACGCCATGTGCTGGGTGCGCTCGGTGATGGCGGCAGACAGTTCCTCGGTACGGCCCTGAAGGGCGTCGTTGAGGACGTTGGTGTGGCCCGAGAGCGCATCGGTGAGCGCGCTGGTGCCGTCGAGCAGGGCGCCGGAGATGCGGCTGGTATGCTCGTCCATGGTGGAGGCCACGGCGGCCGAGTGCTGCTCGATGGCGTTGGCCAGCTTCTCGGCGCGATTGTCGAGGGTGGTCGAGAGCTGGACGGTGCGGGATTCGAGTTCGTTCTCGAGCGCGCCGATCCGGCTGCCGAGGGTGTCGGCGAGCTGGGTGGTGTGGCTGTCGAGCGAATCCGAGAGGATCGAGGTGCGGGTCTCGATGGCGGCCGACAGGGTCGCGGTCTGGCCTTCGAGCGCTTCGCTGAGGGCAGCGCTGCGCGCATCGAGCGTGCTGGAGAGCTGCATCGTGCGGTCTTCGAGAGCGCCGGACATGGCCGCGGTGCGGGCGTCGAGCGTTTCCGCAAGGTGGGTGGAGCGCGCGTCAAGCGTATCGGCGAGCTGGCCCGTGCTGGCAGCGAGGGCATCGCTGAGCTGGCCGGTGCGCGCCTGGAGCGTATCCGCCAACTGGCCGGTACGGGCCTGGAGGGTATCGGAAAGCTGCGTGGTGCGGTTGTCGAGGGTGTTGGAGAGCTCGGTGGTGTGGGTCGCCAGGGCGCCCGAGAGCTCGATGGTGCGGCTCGACAGCGCGTCGGTGAGTTCGCCCGTGCGGCTGGCCAGGGTCTCGGACAGCTCGCCGGTGCGGCTGAGGAGAGCGTCGGAAAGCTCGGTGGTGTGGCCGACCAGCGCGTCGGAGAGCGCGGTGGCGCGATCTTCGAGCGCGGCCGAGAGGGCCGACGTGCGGTTGTCGAGGGCGGAAGACAGCGCGGAGGTGCGGTTGTCGAGCGCCGAGGACAGGGCGGAGGTACGGTCGGCCAGCGTATCCGAGAGGGTGGAGGTGCGGGTCGAGAGCTCCTGCGAGAAGCGGTCGGTATGGCCTTCCAGCGCCGTGGTCAGCTCGCTGGTATGGCTCGAAATGGTGTCGGCCAGCAGGCGGCTGCGATCGTCGAGCGCATCGGCGAGAACGCGGGCGTGCTCCTCGATGTTGCCGGACAGTTCGCGGCTGCGGTCGGCCACCGTCTCGGTGATGAGGCGGGCGCGGGAATCGATGGTGTCGGCCATTTCCTGGGTGTGGCGCGAGACCACATCGTTGAAGTGGCCGGACTTCTCATCGAGCGCCATTTCGAGAACATTGGCGCGGGCAGTGAAGGTCGAGGCGTGGCGATCGAGGGCCTCGATGATGTGGTCGCCCTTGGTGCCGAGCACGTTGTCGAGGGAGTGCAGGCGCGTGTCGATGCCGGTCGAGATTTCATCGAGACGGTTGTCGAAGGCCGAGAGCGAATCCTGGCCGGCATTGGCCAGCGTCAGGCGGGCGCGCTCGGAGGATTCGTCTAGGGCGCCGCCGAGCTCGATCAGGGCCGATTGCAGGCGGCTTTCCATCGAGTTGATGTGGATGGCCACGCTCTCGTCGAGCTGGCGCGACAGGGTGCCGAGCACCAGTTCGGCCTCGTGCGTGCGCGCCGAGATATCGGCGGAAATGCGCGAGCCGATGCTGTCGAGGGAGCCCGAAACTTCATGGCCGCGATCACGCAGCTGGTCGAGGAGGGCCAGGCCGCCTTCGGAAAGGAGAGACGAAAGCGCGGTGGTGCGGGAATCGATCTCGGTCGAGAAGGAGGCAGACCGCTCGTCGAGCGCTTCGGTGAGGGCGCTGACGCGCGCGTCGATGAGCGCGGCCAGTTCCTCGGTGCGGCCGTCAAAGGCGCCAGTGACGCCGGCGGTGCGGTCTTCCAGGGTCATGTTGAGGCGCGTGGCGCTCTCATCGAGCTGGGAGATGAGGTCGGACGTACGGTTGTCCATCAGCGAGACGAACGAATCCGAACGCTCGGCAAAGGCGTTGTTGAGCGTGGCGCCGGCCGTTTCGAGGGCCTTGGTGAGGTTGCCGCCGCTCTCGACCAGCGTGCCGGAAATACGCTGGCTGATCATGTCGAGGTCGAAGACGAGGCCGGTATGGGATTCGGTGATGGCCTCGCGGACCTTGTCAGTATTGGTGATGACGGCTTCGCGCTGGTTGGCCAGCTCGGCGATGAGCGCGCGCATGCGCTGCTCGTTCTCCGAATAGGTCTTTTCGAGCGCGGTGACCTCGTTGTGGATCATCACTTCGAGCTCGCCGGCACGCGAGAGGGCGCGCTCAAGGCCATCGCCCAGCGCGTTGACTTCGCGGCGAACGGCCTGGCCGACCGAGGCGACCTTTTCGGACGCGGTGGTTTCGGGCTCGGCGAGGCGAACGGCAGCCTGGGTGATCGAGGTAGCGGCGAGGCGCAGGTCCTGCGCGCGGCGCACGAGGGTGGCCACGGCGAAGAAGCCGACGACCGGAATGATGACGATGCCCAGCCAGGTCATGAATTCGAGCGAGCCGAAGAAACCGGGCTTGCTGAAATCGGCGCTGAAGCGCAGGGCGCCTGCGATGACCGTGCCGGCCACCCACACGACGGACGCGGCGAGCGCGATCCAGGTCGGGGTGGAGGAGGCGCGGGTCTGCAGGCCGTAGAGAATCTTGGAGCCTTGCAGCCGGTCGTCATTGGCGACCGAACCTGCCTGTGCGGCGATCTTATCGGCGGTACGCAGCCGGTCCGAACGCGACGATTGCGAAGCCGGCCGTGCAGGGGCGGGCGTGGTGTCCATATCGAACACCGATGCCTTGAGGGCGTCCTCGACTGCCGAGAAAGCCAACGCGGCGGGATCGTTTGCGGGGGAGTTCGATTGTTTCGCCATACTCTTTACAACTCTTGCGTCGGCTAGTTCCGACAGGGCGGCGCGCGAGTCATAGTGAAGCCCCACCCGTTTCCAGGACGACCTTCAAATCGGTACAATTCGACCAAAATGCGCTCGACTTGCCCCGGTACCTTCGCCGCCGCGCGTTGGTAACACACTTTTATACGTCAAATTTTATGCAAACCGAACCCTTTCTTAATGAAAGGTTAATTTTCACAGGGAGAAAGCCGCAAACTCCCACAGGTCCGGGACTTCTCCCGTTTACCATCCGGCTTAAGACGCGATTCAGGGCGGAGCCATAGGTTCGAATCACTGGGTGCAGAAGCGCTCAGCGAACCGCAAGGATGGTGGCCCCAATGGCTCGTTCCCTCGAAGCGCTGTTTCCAGCGGCCTATGAAGCCGCGGCGCGACGCAGGCCTATCGATCTGGTGCATCTGGCCAAGCAGACGCTCGGCGACTGGGCGCTGGAATGCGAGGTGCTGCGCATGTTCGACGAGGTAGCCCGGGCCTATTTCAAGCGCCTGGAAGCCTCGACCAATAGCGACGAACTGCTGATGAACCTGCACGCGCTGCGTGGCGCGGCCTCGGGCGTGGGCGCCTGGGGGATCGTGGACATGTGCAAGCTGGCCGAGCACGAAGTGCGCGATGGGGAAATCAATCCCGAGCGGATCGACGATATCGCCATGACGGTCGAAGAGACGCGGGCGTTCATCACGGATCTGCTCGAGCAGGAAGCGACCTGAACAGGCCCTAGGGTCCGTACTCAATAAGTCCCGGCACCCCGGAGCGCTTATCTTCCCATCCGACAGATTCCAACGGAAGGCGCTGTCCGTCTGCCGCGCCACAACCACTGAACTTCCCCGGCCGCCCACGGATTGCTCCACTCGAGTGGAGGGTGGCAATAGGCCCCGGATCAAGTCCGGGGAAGTCCGGGGGTGGGGCGGCCATCGCAACCTCATCTACCGGTGCAAGTGAGTACGGACACTAGGCGCGGCCGGGCGACTTGCTCTTGCGGCCTACCGGCCCGATGCGCTCGGCATAGGTGCGGTTGCGGCCATTGTGCTTGGCGGCGTAGAGCAGCTCGTCGGCGCGGGCGAGAGCCGCTTCCAGAGTTTCACCCTTTCTGATCTGAACGACGCCCAGGCTGCAGGTGACCGAAAGGCCCGCCGCGGCCTCATCGAAGCTGTGGGCGGCAACGGCGAGCCGCAGGCGCTCGGCAAAGGCCAGGGCCTGCTCGGCCGGGAAGCGGGGCAGGAGGGCGACGAATTCCTCGCCGCCCTGGCGGGCGAGGAGATCATGGCCGCGGGTGTTTTCGCGCAGGGTATCGGCGAAGATGCGCAGCACTTCGTCGCCGGCCGCGTGACCGAAGCGGTCGTTGACCGATTTGAAGTTATCGAGATCGCAGACGATGAGGGAGATCGGCTCGAAGGCGGGATCGGCCATCAGCCGGCGCGCCTCGGCTTCGAGGCCGCGGCGATTGGCGAGGCCGGTGAGGGGATCGGTATCGCGCTCCTTCTGGGTGGAGGCGATGACGTCGGCCATGGTGAGGACGATGATGCCGATGCCCATGACGAGGCCGAGAATAGCCGAGGCGAAGGTGGCGGTGCGCCAGAAGAGCGTCTGGCCGAATTCCCCTGGACCGTCGCTGACGATGCTGCCGGCCGTGAGGATGGTGCGCGGGAAGAAGTGCAGGCCGAGGCCGACGACGAGCCAGAAGAGGATGCGGTCGGTCGCGGTGCCGTGGCGCAGGGAACGGGCGAGCCAGGCGCCGGCCAGCAGGACGAGGCCCAGGCCGAAATTGAGGATGTAGACGCGGGCCATCAGGTTGTAGTCGACGGCGGCGAAATACCAGATGCCGACGACCATCACGGCGCCGACAAACGCCGGGGCGAAGCCGAGCTCGGGCAAGCCGGCGCGGGTGAGAACGCCGATGGCGAAAACGGTGACGCCGCTGCCATAGGCGAGGGCCGAGGCGATGGCGTTGGGCACGAGGCCAGCGGGGATCTCGGTAATCTGGATGACGAGGCCGAGCCCGAAAAGGGCAAAGCCGATGGCCATGAACGCGAGCTGCAAGTTCTGCCGGCGCCACGCCCAGAGGCCGCCGATGGCGGCGGCAAAGATGAAGAGCAGGATGGGCTGGATCAGGGCGAGCAGCATGACTATCGGCCTATGGACCCTCTCCGGCTTCCCCAGTTCCCCAGCGTGCCGGACGGGATGTCGGCGCGCACGATCAGATCGGCGATCTGGTGCCCACAAATTCGTGACCGATGCAAGCCATTTGCGTCGGCCTGCCATGCAGGCGCGCGCCTTGTCCCGAGGGGGCCGGGCCGCTATATCCCCAGCAACACATCGAAAAGCATTCAATCCCTTATGACCAAGATCACCTATATCGAGCCGGACGGAACTCGCATCGAGGTCGAGGCCGAAAACGGCTCGACCGTCATGGAAAACGCCATCATGAACGGCGTGCCGGGCATTGTCGCCGAATGCGGCGGCGCCTGCACCTGCGCAACGTGCCACGTCTATGTCGACGACGCCTGGACCGAAACGGTCGGCGGTCCCTCCGTGATGGAGGAAGACATGCTCGATTTCGCCTTCGACGTGCGGGCCAACAGCCGGCTTTCGTGCCAGATCAAGGTGCGTGACGAGCTGGATGGGCTCGAAGTGCATGTGCCGACACGGCAGGGGTGAGGGGTAGCACCTCACCCTTTCCCTCTTGCACACGTGGCCTGATCCCTATCGGATAGCCCTCCGTTTCGAGGGAATCAGCTTTTGACCGACCAGTCGCTGAAATCGGAGGCCTGGGCGCTTTCGCCGGGGCGGTTTCCGCGGGTGGGAGCCGGGTGGCTGCTGACCGCAGGAACAGCGCTCTTCGCAGCGATGTGGTTCTATCCGATCTGGGCGACGTTTGCGCGTTCGCTGGCGGGCGGCAATTTCCTGGGTGAGTATTATCGGGTGCTCACCAGCACGCAGCTGCCGCTGTGGTATCTCAATTCGGTGGTGACTTCGGCCGGGGTGACAGCGGGTGTGCTGTTTACCGGCGCGACGTGCGGCTATGCGCTCTCGCAATTGCAGTTTCCGGGGCGCAAGGTGCTGTGGTGGCTGGTGCTGGCGAGTTTCGCGGTGCCGGTGCAGGCACTCATCGTCAGCCACTTCTTCCTGATGTTCCAGTTCGGCTTCATCAATTCCTGGGCGGGCGTGATCCTGCCGCAGCTCATCGCGCCGCTGGCGGTGATCGTCTACAAGCAGCATTTCGACGGCCTGCCCAAGGAGCTGCGCGAGGCGGGCATCATGGACAATGCCTCCGAGTTCCGGATGCTCTGGCGGCTGTTCCTGCCGCTGAGCGGGGGCATCACGGCGGGGCTGGGGATCATCACCTTCATCGGCGCGTGGAACGCGTTTCTCTGGCCGTTCCTGGTGGTGACCAAGGAAGAGAAGATGAACGTGGCCGTGGCCATCGACCAGGTACCGGGCGCGGGTAATTCCACGGTGGTGATGGCGGCGCTGCCGGCGATCATTGTTTTCCTCGTGTTCCAGAAGCGGATCATTGCGGCGATTACCACGCAGGGGAGCGTGAAGGGGTAACTCCGGGCGGGGGAGGGATCCGTGGGCCTCGGCTCTTCGGCCGGGGAAGGAAGTGCGGGGCGGCACGAGCAACGGGATTTGCTTTCGGCGTCGCTTGGAAGAAATCCATTTCGCTGATCAGATACCTCGGGAGCCGTGTGGCATTTCTCCGGCGGGGGCTTTGCCAGATTGGTTTTCGCTGCAGGTGACCCGGCGACCGAGTGGCGTTCTACGGCGGGTCGCGGCGGGGAAATATTAAAGCTATCGCGGCCCCGCGCCTTGTGAAAACTCCAGCAAAACCAGTACTTTTCGCGCTCAGCGAAAGGTTTGCAATTGGGTAAACTCAACACATTCCCGTTGAGCTACAAGGTCCGGGGTCAGCGCATCGTCATCGTCGGCGGTGGAGAAGAAGCCCTCAACAAAGCCCGGTTGGCAGTAAAGACTACCGCACAAGTCGTGATTATCTCGGAGCAGGTCGAGGCCGATTTTTCCGGGCTCGGGGCGACGGTGATCGGGCGGCGTTTTGCCGAAAGCGACCTCGACGGCGCGGCACTGGTTTTCGTCGCCGATCATGGGGATGACGGCCGCGCTGCGATTGCGGCGGCGCGGGCGCGGAATATTCCGCTCAATGTCGTCGATGTGCCGGCGGAATGCGATTTCTATACGCCTTCGATCGTCGAGCGGGCCCCGCTGACCATCGCCATTTCCTCGGAAGGAGATGCGCCGGTGTTGGCGCGGCTGGTGCGCTCGCGGATCGAGGCGGCGCTGTCGCCGCGGCTGGGTGCGATTGCCCGGTTGGCGGGTTCGCTGCGCGGACGCGTGGCGGCGAGGCTCGGCAAGGCCGAGGCGCGGCGGTTCTACGAGGATCTGGTGACTTCGCCGGCGATCGAGCGGGCAGTCGAAGCCGGGCAGGGGGCGGAGGCCGGCGCGGCGCTGCTTGAGGCCCATGCGGGCAAGGATGGCGCGGCGGGTGTGGTGTGGCTGATCGGAGCCGGGCCGGGCGCCGAGGACCTGCTGACCCTGCGCGCACAGCGGCTGCTGCAGGAAGCCGACGTGATCGTCCACGATCAGCTGGTGCCGCAGGCGGTGGTCGATATGGGCCGACGCGATGCCGAGCGCATTTCGGTGGGCAAGGCCAAGGGCAACCATACGTTCAGCCAGGCGCAGATCAATACGCTGATCGTGCGTCTTGCCCGTGAGGGCAGGAAGGTGGCGCGGCTCAAGTCGGGCGACCCGATGATCTTCGGACGCGCGGGCGAGGAAGTGGCGGCACTGCGCAAGGCGGGGATCGACTACGTGATCGTGCCGGGCGTGACCGCGGCTCTGGCAGCGGCGGCCGATACGGCGACGCCGGTGACGCTGCGCAAGGTTTCGAGCGGGTTCGTGATGGCGACGGCGCATGGCGCCGACGATGGCGAAGTCCGGCATTGGGCGGCGCTGGCGGCTACGGGCATGACGGTGGCGCTCTACATGGGCAAGAGCATCGCGGCCGATGTGGCGCTGGCCTTCATCCGGAACGGCGCCTCGGGGCACCTGCCGGTGGGGATCGTGGCGAATGCCGGACGCGCCGGCAGGACGCTCTATCGCGGGACGCTGGGCGAGTTGGCGGGCGGCGCCGCCGATTTCGCCGACGGACCGGCGGTGATCTTCGTGGGCGAAGCCGTGGCGCATGGCGATTGGGCCGCGGCGGCGACGCTTGCGGCGGCGGAATTCAAGGTGGCCTGATTATGGAAATACTCACCGGAAACGAGCTGATCTCGGGCGCAACTGTCTATCTCGACCCGCGCGGGCAATGGGTGGAAGAACTGCAGGAGGCGCGGGTCTTCGCGGCCGAGGAGGGCGAGGCGCGGGATGCGGCTATCGCCGCCACCAAGGCGACGTTGCGGATCATCAGCCTCGAAACCGAGAAGGTGTCGGTGGTCGAAGGCCTGCTCGTTCCCGAGCGCCTGCGCGAACGCATCCGCGCCACGGGTCCCACCGCACCGGTCCTGGACCGCCAGCATCTCTACGAGGACGGTCATGTATCGATATGACGAATTCGACGCGGCTTTCGTCGGCGGCCGCGTCGCGCAGTTTTCCGACCAGGTGCGGCGCCGCATAGCGGGCGAGCTCAACGAAGACCAGTTCCGGCCGCTGCGGCTGATGAACGGGCTCTACCTGCAATTGCATGCCTATATGCTGCGGATCGCGGTGCCCTACGGGACGATGTCCTCGCGCCAGTTGCGCAAGCTCGCCCATATCGCGCGGACCTACGACCGGGGCTACGGGCACTTCACGACGCGGCAGAACATCCAGTTCAACTGGCCCAAGCTCAAGGACGTGCCGGCGATCCTGGAGGAATTGTCCTCGGTCGAGATGCATGCCATCCAGACCTCGGGCAATTGCATCCGCAACATCACCACGGACCAGTTCGCGGGCGCGGCGGCGGACGAGATCATCGATCCGCGGCCGGTGGCGGAAATCCTGCGGCAATGGTCGAGCCTCCATCCCGAATTCAGCTACCTGCCGCGCAAGTTCAAGATCGCGATGACGGGCGCGCCCAATGACCGGGCGGCGATCCGCTTCCACGATATCGGCCTGCAGGCGGTGGCCAACGCGGCCGGCGATATCGGCTGGGAGGTCTGGGTCGGCGGCGGGCTGGGGCGGACGCCCATGGTCGGCAAGATGATCAATGCCTATGTGCCGCACGAGCACCTGCTGGCCTATCTCGAGAGCATTCTGCGCGTCTACAATCGCTACGGGCGGCGCGACAACAAGTTCAAGGCGCGTATCAAGATCCTGGTGCACGAGGAGGGGCTGGAGACCATCAAGGGGCAGGTGGAGGCCGAGTTCGCCGAGGTGCGTGGGGGCGTGCTGACGCTGCCGCAGGAAGAGCTTGACCGTATCAACACCTATTTTGCCCCGCCCGCATTCCAGGAACTGGCGGCGACGCGGATCGACGTGGCGCGCGAGGCGATCTTCGATCCGGCCTATGGCCGCTGGCTGGAGCGCAACCTCAATTCCCACCGCCAGCCGGGCTATGTGAGCCTGACGGTGTCGCTCAAGCCCATCGGCGGGGCGCCGGGCGATGCGACGGCCGAGCAGATGGAGGCGGTGGCTGATCTCGCCGAGCGCTATTCGTTCGACGAGCTGCGGGTGACGCACGAGCAGAACCTGGTGCTGCCGCATGTGCGGGTCAGCGACCTGCGCGCGGTCTACGATGCGCTGGTTGCAGCGGAACTGGCGGACGGCAATGCCGGGCTCATCACCGACATGATCGCGTGCCCGGGGCTCGATTATTGCGCGCTGGCCAATGCCCGCTCGATCCCCATCGCGCAGGCGATCTCGCAGAAATTCGCTTCCGAGGAGCGGCAGAAGGAAATCGGCGATCTCAAGATCAAGATTTCGGGCTGCATCAATGCCTGCGGGCACCACCATGTCGGCCATATCGGCATTCTGGGCGTCGAGAAGAAGGGCGGGGAGCTCTACCAGATCACGCTGGGCGGGGATGCGACCGAGAATGCTTCGGTCGGCAAAATCCTTGGACCGGGCTTCGAGGCCGAGAAAGTGCCGGACGCCATCGAGCGGCTGGTCGACGCCTATGTGGCGCGGCGCGAAAGCCCGGACGAGACTTTCATAGCGGCGTTCAGGCGCCTGGGCGAAGCCCCGTTCAAGGAGGCCCTTTATGGCGCTGGCTGACGTTCTTTTCTCTTCGGCGACCAAGCCCGACAAGCTGCGGGCGCTCGGCATCGTCGCGCTTAACGGCATGTTCGACGAGATGGATGCGGTGGGCGTGCTGCGGCAGGCGGCAAGCGAAATCCTGCCGGGGGACCTGGCCATCGTCTCGTCCTTCGGGGCGGATTCGGCAGTGCTGCTGCATATCGTGGCGCAGGTCGATCCGAGCCTGCCGGTCTATTTCCTCGAAACGGGCAAGCATTTCCGCGAGACGCTGGACTATGTCGAGACGCTCAAGCGACATCTGGGCCTGCGCAACGTCGTTGCGCTGCGGCCGGATGCCGGGGACGTGGCGCGGTTCGACCCCAATGGGGAATTGTGGGAGACCGACCCGGATTCCTGCTGCCATATCCGCAAGACCGAGCCGCTGGACGCCGCCGTGGCGCAATATGGGGGCTGGGTGACGGGGCGCAAGCGCTTCCAGACCAAGGAACGCGGGGTGCTGCCCCATTTCGAGCTGACGAGCGACGATCGCATCAAGGTCAACCCGCTGGCCTATTTCTCGGATGCCGACGTCAACCAGTACAAGCGCGACCATGGGCTGCCGGAGCATCCGCTTTTCGAGAGCGGGTACAAGTCGATCGGCTGCGCGCCGTGCACGACGACGGTGACCGAGGGCGAGGACCCGCGGGCCGGGCGCTGGCGCGGGCTCAACAAGAAGGAATGCGGCATCCATTTCGACTTCAACGGCGAGATCGCCAAGCCCGTGCTGGGTGCCGAGCACAACCTCTTCAAGGATGGCGGTTTCATCGCCGATCCGTTCCATGCCTGGGAAGAGGGGAGCGATCCGGCCAAGGCGCGCTATACCCATGTGCCGGTGAAGACCTTCCTCGGCAATCGCGAGGCTTTCCTCGACAACCCGCATCCGCTCGGGCTGCTCGTAGTGCCGGGCGACAAGGTGGAGGACGTGGTGGAAGACCTCGGGCGCTTCGCCTCGATCGCCATCAGTTTCCCCGCTTTCACGGATGGCCGTGGCTATTCGACGGCGCGGCTTCTGGGTGAACGTTATGGGTTTGAAGGCGAAGTGCGGGCGATCGGCGACGTTTTGACAGATCAGATTCCGCTCATGCGCCGTTGCGGCATCAACGCATTTGTCGTAACCCACCAGCCGACGCGCAAGGCCCTGCTCGATGGGGCGTTAGCCGAAGTCGCCATTTTCTATCAACCGGTCGGCAAGACCGAGGTGCCCGTAGGTACGCGCCCATATCTCCGCCGCGCGCGCTGAAGGCGCGGCACCTCCCCGAATTTAGAGAGCAGAATGAGCGGAAACGAAATCGTCACCGATGTGGTCGTGATTGGTGCTGGGCCGGTGGGCCTTTTCTCGGTGTTCGAACTCGGACTGCTCGACCTCAAATGCCATGTCATCGACATCCTGGACCGCCCCGGCGGCCAGTGCGCCGAGCTCTACCCGGAAAAGCCGATCTATGACATTCCGGCCTTCCCGGTGGTGACCGGGCAGGAACTGACGGACAACCTGCTCCAGCAGATCGCCCCGTTCAACGCCGAGTTCCATTACAGCCGCATGGTGACCTCGGTGACCAAGCAGGAAGACGGCACGTTCCGCCTGACGACGGATGCCGACGAGGTGTTCGTGGCCAAGGTGGTGGTGATCGCAGCCGGTGGCGGCTCGTTCATGCCGAAGCGCCCGCCCGTCGAGGGCATCGAGGCCTACGAGAACACGTCGGTGTTCTACGCCGTGCGCAAGATGGAAGATTTCCGTGACCAGGACGTGGTGATCGTCGGCGGCGGCGACTCGGCGCTCGACTGGACGCTGAACCTGCAGCCGATCGTCCGTTCGCTGACGCTGGTGCACCGTCGCGATGCCTTCAAGGCGGCGCCGGCCTCGGTCAACCGCATGAAGGAACTGGTGATGGAGGGCAAGATCAACTTCCTCCTCGGCCAGGTATCGCGGCTCGAAGGCGCCGACGGGCAGATCAACCACGTGCACCTGGCGACCGATGCGGGCGACCTCTCGGTGCCGGCTACGCGGCTGCTGCCGTTCTTCGGGCTGACCATGAAGCTCGGCCCGGTGGCGGATTGGGGCCTCGAGCTCAACGACAACCTCATCACCGTCGATACTGAGAAGTTCGAGACCTCGGTGCCGGGCGTCTTCGCCATCGGCGACATCAACCACTATCCGGGCAAGCTCAAGCTCATCCTCTCCGGCTTCCACGAGGCGGCGCTGATGGCGCAGGCGGCCAAGAAGATCGTCTCGCCCGACGAGCGCGTGATCTTCCAGTACACGACCTCCTCGACCAAGCTGCAGAAGAAGCTGGGCGTGGTCTGATGAAGATCCACGTTACCGATCAGGCCGGTGTCGAGCACGAACTGGAAGGGCTCGAAGGCTGGCGGGTGATGGAAGTCATCCGCGACTGGGGCCTCAACATCAAGGCCGAGTGCGGCGGCGCCTGCTCGTGCGCGACGTGCCACGTCTATGTCGATCCGGAATGGTTCGGGAAGGTGGGCGCGCGCAGCGACGAGGAGGAGGATCTGCTCGATACGGTGGGCGACGTGAAGGCGACTTCGCGGTTGTCGTGCCAGATCCTGATGAGCGAGGAGCTCGATGGGTTGAAGGTGACGCTGGCGGCTAGTGCGGCGCAGTAGCGGCAGGTGCAGGGGTGTGGGGTTAGGCCGGGCTGGGTGCTCGGCCTTTTTTGTTTTGGGTGTTTCGCTGACTCGTATCTAGCCAGCCGCTCGATCTTCCCCGGCCGTAGAGCCGGGGCCTACGGATAGCGCCACTCGGGTGGAGAGGGGCAATAGGCCCCGGGTCTTCGCCCGGGGAAGTGCGGTGGTGGGTGGGGGCGGGGATGGAGGGGGGATGGTTTGGGGTGAGTGCAGGGAACCAGAGAGCTTCGAGTTTGTGGCTTACCCCCACCCTCGATCCCTCCCCGCAAGGGGGAGGGAGGTTGGCGGGGCCGGTGGTGGGTTACTCGGCGGCTACGCTGCTGACGGCGTCCTGGGTGTGGCGCTGAATCCAGTTGGTTAGGCGGGTGATGTAGCCTTCTAGGAAGGCGCGGGTGTCGGGGTCGGTGACGTTGAAGTCGTCGTCGATGAGGCCGGGCTTGGTCTGGAAGTAGACTTCGGGCTGGCCCATCAGGATGACTTCGAGGTTGGTGACGACGCTGCGCAGGTGGGACTGGGCTACGGCCGTGCCGATGCCGCCGGGCGAGGTGCCGACGACGGAGCCGGGCTTGTCGGCCCAGGAATTCTTGCCCCAGGGGCGGCTGCCCCAGAAGATGGCGTTGGAGAGCACCGAGGGGATGGTGCGGTTGTATTCGGGCGTGACGAACAGCACGGCGTCGGCGGCGGCGATATCGTCCTTGAGGCGGAGGACGCTGGCGGGCGGAGACGCCCAGAGATCGTCGTTGTAGAGCGGCAGGCTGCCGAGGTCCGGGTAGACGAATTCGAGCTTGCCGGCGGCGAGCTTTTCGAGCGCCCTGGCGAACTTGAGGTTGATGGAATCGGCGCGGAGGCTGCCGACGAAAACTGCGACCTTATGCATGGCTGGTAGTCCTGGTAACTAATGGTGACTGACGCTATGTTAGTGACCGGATGCGTCGTCGCAAGACGGCACTTTTTGGATACGAGAGGCACCATTTTGAAACCGATAGAACCCCATCACGATTGCCGCCCGGTCGGCGAGATCCTCAATCAGATCGGCGGCAAATGGACGGTGCTCATCATCAACCGGCTGGCCGGCGGGCCGATGCGGTTCGGCGAACTCAAGCGCCATGTGGGCGGGATCAGCCAGAAGATGCTGACTGCGACGCTGCGGGACCTCGAGCGGGACGGGTTCGTCAATCGCACGGTGACGCCGACGATTCCGCCGCGGGTGGATTACGAGCTGACGGAACTGGGACGCGACCTGCAGGGGCCGCTGCAGGCGATCTCGGAATGGGCGCGCAATAACCGGGAGCGGGTGCTCGCGGCGCGGGAGCGTTTCGAGGAGAAGAACCCGGGTGCTCGGCCTTCGCGTGTCGGCCGCGTGGCCATGCTGCCCGAACCGCCGCCGCAGCAGCTCTGAACGAAAAATGGGGCGGCAAGCTCGACCTTAATGCGCAAAGGGAGCTGCCACCCCAAGGTTCCATTCACGACCGACACTTGTCGGTACGAGACAGGAGGTCAGCGAGCAGGGTACGACCGGCTCACATGAACATCAAATTAACTAGCGGAAAGATTAGGCCGGCCCGCTACTTGCCCTGAGCGAGGTTGACGAGCTCGGGCAGGAAATCCTTGACCATGGGCTGGGGCTGGGTGGCGAAGGGCAGGGGACGGACGACGCGCATGGCGGCGATGCCGACGCGGACGGTCATGAGCGAATTGACTACGCCCTCGCCGAGCCGCGCGGAGAGTTTTGCCGCGAGACCCTGGCCGACCAATTGTTCCATGACGCCATCGGTGAGGACGAGGCCGCCGGTGACGGCGAGGTGCCCAAGAATGGCGCCGGTCAGACGGATGGAGCCGAAGAGGCTGGGCTTGGCCCCGTAGAGGCTGGCAATGGCCCCGCCGAGGCGAATGCTCTCGTAGCTGACGAAGGCGATGTCGATGAGGGCGCGGGGCGAGATGGCGGTGACCAGCGCCACGCGACGAGCCGAGGCGGCGGTGAGGGCGCGGGCGCGGGCATCGAGCGGGGCCATGAGCACGCGCTCGGAAAACTGAATCATTTCCGCGCCATCGAGCATGATCTTGAGATTTTCCTCGATGAGGCTGCGCGGCTTGGCGAGGTCGGCGCGGCTGGCATAGACGGTCTGGAGCTCGCCGACGATGCGGCGGGCGTCGTCGGGCTTGTCGGAGACCAGCGTTTCGGTGGCACGCTGGCGCAGGCGATCGAGGCTGCGCAGGCGGCGGAGCGACCAGAACTCGCGGAAGGCCAGCGCGATGATGGCCACGACGAAGGCGGCGAGGGCCGCAATGCCGAGCCAGCCCAGCCACTCGTAGCGGGCGAAAAGATCGCGCACGAGGCGTTCTGCGGCGAGGCTCAGGCCGAGCGAGACGAGGATGCCGCCGGTGGTCCAGGCGAGGCGGCCGAGCCAGCCCATGCCCGTTGGGTTGGGGAGCGTATCGGGCAGAGGCGCTTCCTCGAAGCCGGGTTCGACCGTTTCGATGCTATCGACCTCGGCGGGCGTGAAGGCGCGCGGGAGACGGCTTTCATCCTCGGTGTTTTCGGGAGCGTTGATGGTGCGGGCGACGGGGCGCTTCACTTGAGCCAGTCTCCGATCAGGAAGTCGATGGCACGGTCGAGCCGGATATGGGGAAGCACATAGGCACCCTCGGCGTTCCTTTCGAGCTTCTGGGGCGGCAGGAAGCGCAGGAAATTGAGCTCGACGGGGTGGTCTTCCTCGAAAACACCCTCGGGATCGTCGGGAAGGTCGCCGGGAAAGAGGGCGATCTCGGTCTTGCCGTCATAGGTCACGCCATCGAGGCTTTCGCCGGCCATAGGTGTGCCGAGGATGACATCGAGCGTTTCGCCCTTTTCGCGGATGGTGCCCTCGCGGGTGGCGCGGACGGCGGCCAGGGCCACGGAGCGGGTCTCGGCGCCGGCAAAGCGGGCGCGGCGGGAGGCGTTGGCGAGGAGGCGGTTGAGGATGGCCTCCAGCCGGTCATGGGAGGTGTGGTGCAGGTGATCGGCCTTGGTGGCGGCGAAGAGAATGCGATCGATGCGGCGCGCGATGAGGCGCAGGAAGGGATTGCTGTCGCCCTGGCGGAAGCAGGCAAGAACGTCGGTGAGGGCGGTTTCGAGGTCGTGCACGGCCTCCGGCCCGGCATTGAGGGCGCGCAGCATGTCCACGAGCACGATCTGGCGGTCGAGCCGGGCGAAGTGATCGCGGAAGAAGGGTTTGACCACCACGTCCTTGTAGGCCTCGTAGCGACGCTCCAGCATGGTGTAGAGGCTGGTGTGGCGCACGGCCTGGTGGGGTGGCGGCAGGGGCGCGAAGGTGAGCGCCGGGCTGCCCTCGAGATCGCCCGGGAGCAGGAAGCGGCCGGGGGGCAGGGTCGAGAGCGCGCGGCCATCGTGACGGCTTTCCCGCAGGTAGCGGGTGAAAGCGGCGGCGAGGGCTTCGGCGTCGACGTCGTTGGCTTCCTTGAGCGGATCGGTGGAGTCGAGCAAGGCGAGGAACGGGCCGGCTTCGGTTGCGGAATGGGCGCGGCGGGCGCGTTCGAGGGCCTGGGCGCTCCATTCGGCGAAGCTCAGCGAGAGCAGCGGCAGGTCGAGCAGCCATTCGCCGGGATAGTCGACAATATCGAGATTGACCGTGGAGGGGCCGCGCATGCCGGAGAACCAGCGGGCGCTCTGGTATTTGAGCGTGATGCGCAATTGCGAGATGCGGCGGGTGCTTTCCGGCCAGGTGGGCTCCTTGCCGGTCAGGGCTTCGAGGTGCTGCTCGTAGGCGAAGCGTGGGATGGTCGCGTCCGGGTATTCGGCAAGGCGCGCGCCGATGAAGCGGCCTTCGGCCATGGGCGCGAAGCCGGGGAGGCGGCCGCCGGTGAGAAGGTTGTGGATCAGCGCGGTGATGAAGATGGTCTTGCCGGCGCGCGAGAGGCCCGTGACCCCCAGCCGCAGCGTGGGCGTGAACGCGCCGCCGGCGGCATCGGCGAGATTGGACAGGGCAATGCCGATTTCATCGACAACGTTCGTCGGTGATTGAGCCATCGGCATCCTCTGGTTTGCGTGACGCTAAGGTATGCCGTGACGGGGGCTTTGCAAGGGCTGACAGTGGTTTGGGTGCTGCCCGTTGAAACGGACGGGGCGCGGGGAGGCGCGATCTGCAAGTTTTCGCCCCGGCCGAACCGGCCGGAAACGAGACCATCATGCTCCCCCTTGCCACGCGCCTCGCTGTCTCCCTCCTCCTTCTCGCTCCTGGCAGCGGGGCGCTGGCAGCCATGCCGACCGGGCACCTGCTCGTGACGGTCGAACTGACCGGGCAGGCGCGGAACGATTTTCCCAACGGCGTCGAGTGGGCAGGCCTGATGGCGGACCGCAGCATGTCGCTCGACCTCAAGCTGTCGATGCCGCAGGAGACGACGACGCCGGGGCTGGAACTGGGTGGCATCACGCCGGAGAATGCGGCCTTGCCGGCCGGAATCGCCACCATTGCCAGCGCCATGGAGGCCTGCGGGGAAAACGATGCCTGTCGCATGAAGGCGATGATGTCGATCGGCAAGCAATTGCAGGCCGATCCCAACGCACTGGGCGCGATGGAAGGCGACAAGACGCGCTACGAGACGTGGACGGCGGATCGCACGGGCGTGTGCGCCTCGGGCAATATCAGTGTTGCCGACGCGGGCGACGGCATGGCGATTGCGCCGCCGGACCCGGCGCGCAGCTACCATTTCGAGCGGACTGGGGGCATCGAGCTTTCCGCCGGCACGCAAGACCCGGACTATGTCGAGGCGCTGTGCACGGCAGTTCTTGCCGTGGACAAGAAGCTGGGGCTGGCGAGCCTGCGGCTGCCGGCGGGCGGCATTGCCGTGCCGGTGCGGCTGACGGGGCAGGCTTTCACCAACGAGAAGCGGGTCGAGTTTCTGGAGGGGACGCAGCGGATCGAGATCATCGACCAGCCGATCGCCGCTGACGCCCAGACCTGGAGCGGGGAGGCGGCGCTGATGCGGATCGGCAGCGTTTCCCACAATTCCGGGCAAGTGGTGGTGCCGGTCGATGCGCGCATCACCTGGAAATTCGTCCGCGACTGAGGGGCCGCGGACGACAGTGGGCCCGGTCCTTGGTCAGACCGGGCCCACGCTCGTTTCTTCAAAACCGCCGCTACCGGCCGATCTGCGCCATATCGTAGGGCGTGGTCTGGTAGATCTCGTTGATCCAGTTCTGGAACAGGAGATGGGCGTGGCTGCGCCAGTGGTTCTCGGGCTCGGCAATGGGATTGCCGTCCGGGTAGAGGTTGGCGGGCACGGGCGTATCGAGCCCGGCCTTGACGTCGCGCTCGTATTCGTCGGCTAGCGAGCGGTTGTCGTATTCGAGGTGGTTGAGCATGTGGACGGCCCGGTGCTTGGGGTCATCCAGCAGGCAGACGCCGATCTCGGGATTGTCGATCAGGATTTCGAGATCGGGGTCCAGGCTCGTGCGGTCGATGTCGTTGTAGCGCGACACCGGCACCATGGGGCTATCGGAAAAGCCCCGCAGCCACGGCGAACGCGGATTGAGGATCTGGTGGCGGAAGACGCCGAAGGCCTTGGCGGGCATGCGGTAGCGGCGCGCATCGTGGAAGTGATGCAGGGCTGCCTGGGCACCCCAGCAGATGAACATCGTGTGGTGAACGTTGGTCTGCGTCCAGTTCATGATGTCGAGCATTTCCGGCCAGTAGCGCACCTGGTCGAAGGGGATGTTGGCGATGGGCGCGCCGGTGACGATGAAGCCGTCGAACTTCTGCTCACGCACCTCTTCCCAGGTCTTGTAGAACGTCTTGAGATAATCCTCGGACGTGTGCTTGGACTGGTGATCGGTGATGCGGACGAGGGTCAGGTCGACCTGGAGCGGGGTGGCGCCGATGAGGCGGGAGAACTGCGTCTCGGTCCGCTCCTTGTTGGGCATAAGGTTGAGCAGGCCGATCTGGAGCGGGCGGATGTCCTGGCGCGCGGCGCGCGAGGAATCCATGACAACGACGCCCTCGGATTCGAGAGTTTTGCGCGCAGGAAGATTGTCGGGAATGCGGATAGGCATGGTTTTGCCTCGATGAGAAAAACGGATTCTGGGCGAAGATGAATGTCGAGCGGCGCAAACTGCGCTAACGCATTCGGGCTTCGATCGCGCTCGCCATCAGGTCCAGGAATTCGTCGCCGTCGCGCACGGTGGCCAGGTCGGAGGCTTCGACGATGTAGCCGAAGTTTTCCGCCAGCTTCTGGTAGCGCGGCAGGCGATCATGCAGCAACGCCTCGAAACCCCAGGCGCCGAATCCATCAGGATCGACGGCCTCGTCGGCGTCGATCTCGTTGATCTTCTTGTATTCGTTCCACTTCCGCACGAGGAACTCCGGCCGGTAATACATCGGCTTGGGGCTTTCCCTGAAACGACGGATCAATTCCGCCGCGTCCTTTTCCGTCCCACGGATATAGAGCAGCGTGGTGTTGGCGGTAAGGGCCTTGACCACCGGATCGTTGGCATCGTCGTGGTCGATGACCTCGATCAGCGAGCCGCCGGTATCGGCGATGAAGTTGGAATAGTCGTAGAGCGAGGCGGCGCGCTCGATGAAGAGCGGCACGTCGAGCAGGGCCGAGATTTCGGCGACGCGATGCTGCTCCTGGCGGCGCTGATATTCGTGCAGCGTCAGCCCGCCCTTGGCGGTGTTGCCCGGGCGACCGAGATAGCTCGAGAGCGGATCGAGATTGGCGAAGGAAATGTTGGATTCGATGCGGATCGAATCCGAACGCAGCAGATCGCGCAGGAACGGCACCTTCATGGCCTCGGCCTTGAAGTTGTCGACGATGAACTCGCCCATGTAGCGGGTGCCGATGCGGTAATCGACCGAGTAGTGGAACCAGTGGTTCTTGCGCAGCAGCGCGGCCAGCCGCGTCTTGCCGACGCCGGCCATGCCGAACACCGTCACCGCGTGTCGCGGCGCCTTGAGGAATTCGTCGGCACTTTTGAAGAGCATCGGATTCGCAGGACCTTGGTGAGTGGGCATTGCGTTTACGGCATTGGGCGAGGGGAGGCAAGGCGGCGGGGCGGGGTGGAGTGCCGCAGTGGGGGGAGGTGCTGATCTTCTTTTCAGTTTTCCAGCCCGACCTCGATCTTCCCCGGCCGTAGAGCCGGGGGCCACGGATAGCGCCACTTGGGTGGAGGGGTGCAATAGGCCCCGGGTCTTCGCCCGGGGAAGTGCGGTGGTGGGGAGGGGGTGGGGAGTTAGGAAGGCGTGCGTGGAGGAGGGATGAACGTAGCCTCAACTTGCGCTGCGCCTCCATTCCCCTCGGAAGAAACTGCCGGGTGGCGGGTGGTTCTTGCCGTATCTTGGCCACAATGGGGAGTCGTGCGGTTGCGGTAATTCAGCAAAATCAATCACTTACGGACTTGGCATCGCTCTTGCAATGCAGGCGGGCAGAAAACGGGCGGTCGGCCGCCATGAGTTTACGGAGTGATTGAATGGGCATTTATGGGGCTCTTGCCACGGCGGTTTCCGGTCTGCGGGCGCAGTCGCACGCGATGGAGAACATCTCGGGCAACATCGCCAATTCACAGACCACGGGCTACAAGCGCATCGAAACCAGCTTCGTCGACCTGATCCCCGATGCGCCGGTGAAGAGCCAGGTGCCGGGTGCTGTGACTTCGTATTCGCGCTCGACCAACAACGATCGCGGCGACATCCAGAATGCGGCGACCGAGACCTTCATGGCGCTCAACGGTTCGGGCTTCTTCGTGGTCGAAGCGACTTCGGGCGATACGTCGGGCACGTATTATACGCGCCGCGGCGATTTCGACATCGACAAGAACGGCTACCTCGTCAACGGCGCCGGCTACCGGCTCAAGGGCCTGGCAATGGCGGGCGGCGTGATCACCGGGTCGGTGCCCGAGGCGATCAAGATCGACAACTCGTTCATGCCGGCCAAGGCGTCGACCACCATCAACTACCAGCTCAACCTGCCGCAGTTGCCGAAGACCGCGTCCTATGACGCGACCGTGCCGGGCAGCGAGCTGATGAAGTCCTATACCTATTCCAACTCGGGCGCGACCAACGCGGCGGTCAACGGCACGCTGGCGCTGACGGCGGGCACGCCGGCCTCGACCTATGTGGCGGACGGTGACACGCTGACGATCAAGATCGGCGCCAATACGCTGACCTATACCTTCTCGGATACGCCGAGTGGCCCGAACGATATCGACCGCACGCAGAACATCGACGTGGCGCTCGACGCCATCCAGACCAAGCTGCGCGCCAGCGGCGTTGCCGGCACCTCCAATGCCTCGGTCTCGATGACGGGTGGCGTGCTGTCGGTTTCGACGGCGGGCAACGACTTCTCCAACTCGCTGACCGTCGGCGGCACCGCGCCGTTCGGCGCGCCGGCTACAGCGCAGAACCCGAACCCGGGCGTGCTGCCGAACCGCATCCTTTCGGGCGACAGCGACAAGTTCATCTCGCAGTCGATCGCAGGCGGCGGCCTGACCCTCTACTCGCCGACCGGCCAGCCGGTGAACGTGCAGATGCGCTGGGCCAAGACCTCGGACGCCGTGGGCGCCGAAAGCTGGGCGCTCTATTACGGCACGGGCGACGCGGCCCCGGCCGATGCCTGGGTCAAGGCGGGTTCCTACACCTTCAACCAGGGCGTGCTCACCGGGCTCAACGCGGCTCCGGGCTCGACCGAAGTCGGCATGACCGGGCTCACCATCAACCCGCTGACCATCGGCGGCACGGCGCTGGGCGCGATCACCATCGACAACGGCGCCAAGGGCATCACCCAGTTCGCCGACAATGCCGGCAGCGCCACCACCACCGAACTGAAGCAGAACGGCTATGGCGCCGGTCAGTTCATCTCGGTCGGCGTGTCCGACACAGGCCGTATCGTGGCGTCCTACACCAATGGCGAGACCAAGGAAGTCGCGCAGATCCTGGTGGCGACGTTCAATGCGCCCAACGCGCTCAAGCGCGGCGATGGCGGCGTGTTCTCGGCCACCCAGCAGTCGGGCGAGCCGATCCTCTCGATGAACGGCGGCATCGTCGGCTCGTCGCTGGAGGCCTCCAATACCGACATCTCGGAAGAGTTCACCAAGCTCATCGTGACCCAGCAGGCCTATGCCGCCAACACGCGCATCGTGTCGGCCGCCGACAGCATGCTGCAGGAAACGCTCAACATGATGCGGTAAGCCCCGCCGCTTCCGCGCTCTCAGTGATCCCGGCGCACGCGCCGGGACTTTGCAGCTTTATCGAGGAGACCCAGGATGGGTTTGACAGTCGCAATCGGCAATGCACTGGCGGGGCTCAAGGCCAACCAGGGTTCGCTCGAGGTGCTGTCCCGCAATATCTCCAATGCGGGCACGCCGGGCTATCACAAGCAATCGCTCAACGTCATCGAGGTGGGCAGGGGCGACAATTCCTACGTGCGCGTGGGGCAGGTGTCGCGCGCCTTCGACCAGACGCTGCAAAACTACTACACCCGGCAATTGCCGGATTCCGGCTATGCCTCGACCCGGGCCAACTTCCTCGACCGGCTGCAGACCTATCTGGGCAAGCCCGGTTCGGCCGGTGCGCTCGATACCTCGTTCGGCTCGCTGCAATCGGCGCTCGATGCGCTGGCGACGAGCCCGGACAATTATGCCTCGCGCGCGGACGTGATCTCCAAGGCGCAGGACATGGTGAGCACGCTCAATCGGCTCACCACCACCATCCAGGGCCTGCGGCAGGAAGCCGAGGGCAAGATCGCCACGAGCGTGGCCGAGCTCAACGATCAGCTCAAGTCGCTCCAGGAGGTGAACCTCGCCCTCTCGGACTACGGCATGGACCAGAACACGCGCGTGTCGATGCTCGACCAGCGCGACCGGCTGGTGAGCCAGATCGCCGAGAAGGTGGACCTGCGCGTCGACTATCGCGATGACGGTACCGTGGCGCTCTCGACGCGTTCGGGCATGAGCCTTTTGGACGTCAAGCGCTCGATCTTCGAGTTCGAGGCGGCGGGCGGCATGGATGCGTCCTCGGCCAATGTCGGCAAGCTGACCCTGCTGACGCCCTCGGGCAGCCGCGTGGACCTGGTTTCCAACAACGTGCTCAAGTCGGGCTCGATCGCCTCGCTGATCGAATTGCGCGACAAGACCCTGCAGGACGCCCAGCGCCAGCTCGACGATATCGCGGCGGCCCTGGCCAAGACGTTCTCGACGGTCCAGACCAACGGTACGGCAGTTGCGGGCGGGTTCGAGATCGACCTCGCCAACGCGACCAATGGCGTGGCGCCGCTGGCGCCGGCCTACCAGAACGGCGACGACCTCGTGGTTTCGTACCGCGACGGCACGGGCGCCTCGCGCGGCATCCGCGTCGTCAACACGGCGGGCACGACGCCGCCACCGGCCAATTACGTGGATGCCAACGGGGATGACGTGTTCTACGTCAACCTGCAGCCGCCGCGCAGCTCGGCCGACATTGCCGGCGAAATCAACGCGATGATGGCGACCAAGTCGCCGCCGATGACCGGGATCACGTTCGCGGACAATGCGGGCAAGCTCTCGGTGACCGGCTCGGGCGGCATCGTCATCAACTCGATGACGGCGCGCACGACGGCGACGTCCAACCAGGACGGGAACCTGGCGCTGCCGCTCTTCCTCGATGCGAATGGCAACGGCACGCCCTATACGGGCGCGGTCGACGGGCTGGGGCAGAAGCTCGGCTTCGCCGGACGCATCAAGATCAACCCGGCGGTGGTGGCGGACAACACCATGCTGGTCAAATACAGCGGTTCGTCGGCCTCAGGCGACTCGGCGCGCGTCGACTACATCGTCAACCAGTTCAAGACGATGAAGTTCGCCTCCGAATACAGGGCCTCGCCGGAGCTGGGCAATTTCCGGCTCAACGGCACGCTGGGGGATATCGTCAACCAGACGGTGGACTACCAGGGTTCGACGATTTCGGACGCGCTCTCCAAGGCCGACGCGCAATCGCTCTCGCTCGAGGCGCTGACCTCGCGCATGACCGAGACCTATGGCGTGGACGTCAACGAGGAAGTGGCGCGGCTCATGGAGCTGCAGAATGCCTATGCGGCCAATGCCCGCGTGGTGTCAGTGGTGCAGGAGCTGCTCGACACGCTCATGCAGACGGTTGGAAGGTAAGGCAGATGCTCGTCAACAAGTCCATGTTCCCGATCCAGGCCGGGTATAGCGTCATCTCCAAGATGAACGAGCAGCTGGGCAAGCTGCAATTGCAGCTGGGCACGGGGCAGAAGGCCTCGAGCCTGGCCGAAATGGGCGGTGACCGCACCAATTCGCTCAGCCTGCGCGCACGCCTGACCAAGCTCACCGCCTATGCGGAGAACATGACCACCGTCAACATGCGCCTGAGCTTCCTCGACCAGTCGTTCACGACGCTGGGCAAGCTCAAGTCGGAGGCCCGTACGTCGGCGACCGCCGGCAGCTACGGCGAAAACAACCTGGTGATGGTCAATCTCCAGAAGATGTCGCAGGACCGGCTGGCGCTGGTCATCGACTCGCTCAACGCCAATGTCGGCGGCCGCTACCTTATGGGCGGCAACGTGACCGACCGGCCGCCGGTGGCCAGCTACAACTCCATCATGGAGGGCACGGGCGGACTGGCCGGCTACAAGCAGACCGTTTCCGAGCGCAACCGCGCCGACATGGGCGCGCCCACGACGCTGGCCAGCATCGGGGTGCCCAAGATCACGGCGACGGGCAACCGCGTCGATTTCAATGCAGCTGGCTTCGAGCAGGCGGGTTATTCGATCGTCTCGATTTCGAGCACGACGGGTTCGGTGCGGACCACGGAGCCGGATCATTCCTCGCCGCCGGCGGATGTGTCGGCAACGTTCACCAGCCAGCCGACGCCGGGCGACAGCATCACGGTGACCTATCGCAAGCCGGACGGCACGACGGCCAGCAAGACGCTGGTGGCCGATACCGACTTCCCGATCGGCGCGGACGCCGATGCTACGGCCGCCAATTTCGCCACGGCACTTGGCACCACGATGGGCGCGCTCGACGGGCCCAAGCTCGGGCGCCTGACGGTGGGTGCGGCGGGCGATACGGTCACGGTCGGCGATATCACGGGGCCGTTCGGCTACAAGCTGGCCAGCGTCACGACAACGAGCAGCACGATTGCGGTCGGCACCAATCTGGGCAGCCCATCGACGGTGTCGGTGGGGTTCCCGTCGCAACCTCGCGCAGGCGATGAAGTCACGATCGGGCTCACCATGCCGGACGGCACGTCGCAGCTGGTGACGCTGACGGCGACGACGGACGTGGCCGGCCCGGGCCAGTTCCAGATCGGCGCGACGCCGGCCGAGACGGCGGACAATTTCAGCCGGGGTCTCCAGGCCAAGCTGGGCAGCACGTCCGAGACGGCGCTCAAGGCGGCTTCGACCTATGCGGCGGCCGACGACTTCTTCTCGACGGATGGCATTCCGCGCCGCGTCGACGGCACGCCGCCGGAAACGGCGACGGCGCTGCGTGACGGCACGGCGGATACCGTGGTCTGGTATACGGGCCAGCTCACCGGCGATGCCCGGCAGTCGGCCACGGCGCAGATCGATGACGTGACGTTTGCCGGTTACGGCGTGCGCGCCAACGAGCAGGGGCTGACCGAGCTCATGCGGACGCTGGCGGCGATGAGCTACGAAGGATATCCGACGGAGGATCCGACCTCCAAGGGGCGGTTCGACGCGATGGTCGAGCGGCAGATGCAGAACCTTTCAGCTTCGACGGCGGCCCAGGATGGGTCGGTGGAGAGCATCGCGCTCGAACTGGGCGTGGTGAAGAGCAGTATCGGCAACACGACCAGCCGCAACACGGCCTACACGCATCAGCTGGAGACCATGCTGACCGATGTTGAGACGGTGAGCATGGAGGAGACCTCGATGTCGCTCCTGGCGCTCAAGACGCGTCTGGAGGCGAGCTATCAGGTGACCGCTTCGGTGAGCCAGCTGAGCCTGGTGAATTATCTGAAGTAGGCGATTGCGGGTGAGGGATAGCGAGGGGGCGTGGCGAGAGCTGCGCCCCCTTGTCGTTGGGGTTTCCCGATCCTGGCGGGGTGCTCTGGAGCAAATCTCGGGTGCGCCACTAGTTTTCCCACACTCACGGAACTTCCCCGGCCGTAGAGCCGGGGTCCACGGATGGCGCCACTCGGGTGGAGGGGTGCAATAGGCCCCGGATCAAGTCCGGGGAAGTCCGGGGGTGGGGAGGGGGCTAGGGAAGTGGGAGGTGAAAGGGCTGTGGAGGGGCTGGGATACACTGGGGAGCGGGGCAGGAGCAGCAGAAGCAAGCGCGCGTGGCCAGCCGTGCGGTTCCGGTCGCAAATGCCAGATACTACCCACAAACAAAAAAGGCGCCCCACGGGCGCCTTTCGCTTTTTTCGCCTCTCAGCGGCCTCGGAGGCCGGCGGCGAGTTGGCGGTTGATGTTGATGAGGGAGTCCAGGCGCCGGGGCTGGGGTTCGACCATGACCTCGCGGGTCTGGTTCATCACGAAGAGGCCGAGATTGGCGATGTTCTGGCGAACGGGGGCCGGGAGGGGATTGTCTTCGCGGGTGACCGAGGTCAGGAAGACCGTCCAGAGCTTGCGATTGAACATCAGGGCGGCGTCGAGCTCGTGGCGGGAATTGTCCCAGTCGTCGCGTACGTGTTCGAGCTGCAGGGCGGCTTTGGCCAGCAGAGCGGCTTCGCGCTCGCGCGGGCTCTCAGTTGCCTTCACCGCCTGTTGATACGCCAGCGCCCCGTGATGCTGCATCGAGTAATTCCTGTTCGTATTCAATCAGCTTCTTGGCTGACTTCAGAGCTTTGTAGAGCGCGCCCGTTAAAATCTCGTTGTTAATCTGGTCGACAAGTGGCGTCATCGACGGCGCGGCGGCCACGATGTCGTTGACCAGCGGAAAATATTCGCGCGTGGCGAGTTCGACTTCCTCGCCGATATACATGAGCTGGATGGCCAGGTAGATGCGCTTGGCGGGGCTGTCGGCGGTCTCGGCGGTCAGGATGTCCTTCTCGCGCAGGATGGGGGCCTTGCCGTCGATATAGAGGCGCGTGCGCTGGTCCGAATTGGTGATGACGCAATTGCCGATCAGCAGCTTCTCACCGGGCTTGAGCTCGACTTTGAGGGACATGGACCTGAGTTCTCCTGTGGGCGCCAGGGGCGGGCGCAGGATCGCGTTTGCACGGATTGTAAGCCCTGCTGGTGACTAAAGCGCTACCAGTCACGGCGGGAGTCGGGAAGGGGAGAGGCGGACGCCTGTCGTCGCGCGGGTATTTAACGCCCCGCAAAGGAAGAAGGCGGGCCGAAGCCCGCCTTCCTCAACTTCAGATGACCCAGCCTGGCGATTAGCGCAGGAGCTGGAGGACCGACTGGTCCGCCTGGGCGGCCATGGAAAGAGCCGAGTTGGACAGCGACTGGCGGGTCTGCAGGGCGAGGAGGTTTGCGGCCTCTTCGTTGCTGTCGGCCAGGGTCAGGTTCGCTGCACCGGTTTCCAGGGTGTTGATCATGGACTTGGTGAAGTCCTGACGGTTCTGAACGATCGAGAGGTTCGAACCGAAGGTCGAAGCCTGCGAACGAACGGTGTTCAGGGCTTCCTTCAGGGTGTCGAGCATCTTGTCGATGCCGGCGTCGGAGTCCAGGTCCTTGGAGTCGATGTTCTCGATCTTCAGGAAAGCGGCGTTCAGGCTCTCGTTATTCTTGGTGTGAATATCGATGGCCGAGGTGCCGGTTTCGTTGAAGGTGATCTTCAGGTTGTCGCCACGGAGCAGGTTGATACCGTTGAACGAAGCGTCATCCGAGAGCTTGTCGAGCTGGTCGCGCAGTTCGTTGTACTGGCCGGAGAGGCCCGAACGCACGGCGTTGCCGAGGATCTGGTTGGCGCCCGTCGAGGTACCATCGATCGTGCCCGAGGACGACACGCCGTCAACGTTCAGATCCTGGGTCGACAGGTTCTCGAGACGGAGCTTGCCGTTGTCGTTCGACGCACGGACCTTGCCCTGCAGGTTGGAGTCCGAGTTGATCTTCTGCACGAGTTCATCGGCGTTGTAGTTGATGCCGGTGACAGTGGCAGCGCCGATGGCGATCGTGGACGTGGTGCCGGTCGTGGTCGACTTGACCGTGATCGCGTTGCCCGAAGCCGTGGCGGCAGCGCCGTCCAGCTTGGTCGACAGGATCGCGGCGAACTCGGTTGCGTTGTCGATCTTGCCATCGCCATTGCCGGCGCGGAGGACGTCAGAGCGGCCGATCTCGACCTTCTGATCCTTGCCGTCGACGGTGACGGTGAACGCGATCTTGGCATCCTTGTTCACGTCGATGGCATTGCCGCCCCACGTGAAGGCCTGCTGGCCGGAAGTGCCAGCAACGCCATCGGCGCCACCGGTACCGGCGACGGCGGCGTTCAGGCCAGCCAGCGTCGGGGTCAGGGTGGAGGTGCCGACGGTGCCGCCGATGGTGGCGACAGCGATGGACGCCGTGGACGACGCGCCCGTGGTGCCCGAGGTGATGGTGATCGCGTTGCCCGTAGCAGAGGCGCTACCAGCAGTACCAAGCTTGGTGGTGATGGCGGCGGCAAAGTTGCCGGCGTCGTTGGCGATCGCGGTCCACTCGGTGGAGTTGAAGCTCAGGTTGTGAGCCGTGCCGTCGATGGTGACGGTGAAGTCGAGGGTAGCAGCGGCGTCAAGCGTACCACCAGCACCGAAGGTGAAGGAAGCAGTGCCAGCCGTAGCAGCAGTGCCAGCAGTACCGGCAGTGCCGGCGGCCGGAGCGGCATTGAGGCCGATCGCGGTGCTGGTCAGAGCGGTGTTCTGCAGTGCGGTCGAGCGGGAGATGTTGCCGAACGAACCACCCGAGAAGGTGATGTTGCCAGCAGCGCTACCGACTTCGAGCGACGAGGTCATGAAGGTCTTGTCCTGACGCGCCTGACGGAGCGTGGACTGCATGGACTCGAGGGTCTTGGTGATCGACTTGAGGCCGTTGTCCGCAGCTTCGAGGGTCTTGACGCCATTGGACATGGCATCGAGCAGGTTACCCATGTCACCGGCACGCGCATTCAGCGAGGAGGCGGTGAAGAAGTTCGTCGGATTGTCGAGGGCAGAGTTCACCTTGTTGCCGGTGGCCAGACGCTCCTGCGTACGACCCATCAGCTGTGCGGTGTTCTGGAGGGAAAGCAGATTCGAACGAATTGCCTTCGAGAGATTGATATCGGACATATTGTCTTCCTTCTGGGTATCCGAGTTGGCTACGGCCTCTTTCTGAGGCGTGCGGTCACTATGAGAGCCAGCCGATAAAAATCCGTTAAACGCACCAATGCATTGCGAGCGATGAGCATGGCGGGCGAGGGCGGTGTTTCGAGCTCACCCTCGTTCCTGTCCTCGCCCGAAAAGGGAGAGAGACCCTGCCGGTTCTATCGATGTGTTGCTGGCTAGATTGTCTTGTCGCGCAGGCGCAGGCCGGAATCGGGCGGAGCCCATTGGTCGCGGCGCAGGGGCAGGTCGATCTGCTGGCCGCTCTGGCGCATGCCGTTGGCGAAAAGCGTGACGGCGAAAAGCGTTGAGGCGGGCAGGGACTCGTCGGTGTCGACGGCGGCGGCCAGGGCCTTGGCCTTCTTGCGCAGGGCGTGAAAGCGCTTGGTGGCCTCCTGCTGGGCGTTGTCGTCCAGCTGGGGCTGTGGCTGGCGGCGTTGCTGTCTTTCGTCCGGCCCGATGGTCGACATCGAAACCGGTGCGGGCGCGATCCTGGCGGTCATGGGCTCTTTTCCTGGGCCACTTGCACTTTGGGAATCGACGCTAGGGAGAATTGCTTAGGCGGCCCTTGGAAAAGAGGGCGCGATTTGCCTCAAATTTTACGATATCGAGACCGGAAAATGAAAACGCCCGCCGAAGCGGGCGTCGATATTTCGTTGAACGGTAGCGGTCAGAGCGACTTGCGGACCGCGATGCCGGCGGTGACCTTGCTGGACGGCGGGATGATGCCGGTTTCGTCATAGGTCTTGGTACGTTCGCGCGAGGCAACCATGGCGGCGGTCTCGGTGAGGAGGCTGTCGGTGAGGTTGCGGGCGCTGGCGATGACCTTGAGGTTTTCGGCCATCTGCGTGGCGAGGCGCTCGTGGCCGCCCTGGAGGCGCTCGAGTTCGGCCGGCGCTTCTTCGCGGAGGCGCGTGATCTGGCGCTGCACGGAGCGGGCGTAGGTCACGTAGTCCTGGGCCAGCCGGGTCTTTTCCGGGGTGAGGCCGCCGGCCTGGCGGAAGCTGCCGGCGCGCAGGAGCGTGGTTTCCTCGTTCATGATGGTCACCAGCGCATCGAGAGCCGTTTCGGCACGGGCGCACAATTCGGTGGCGGGAAGCTCGTCCAGAGCGGCGAGGCGGTCAGCGGCGGACATCAGCGATAGGCTCCGTTAACTGGTACTTGTACTTGAGAGGTGTTGCGGGAGGCTTCCTGGATCTGCAGGAGGCCATCCATGATCTGGTCGGCCAAACCCAGGCCGCCCGATTGCGCGATGGAGTCGGCAAGCTGTTCCGATTGCATGCCGCGCCAGGTTTCCTCGCCGAACCCGCCGCCGAAGCTGGCGCTGTCCGTCTTGATCGAGGAGAACATTTCCTTGAGCAGCGTGTTGATGAACACGCCTTCGAGTTCGGTCGCCTGCGCGCGCAGCTTGTCGGTATGCGGGGCGGCGGCGGTGTTGGAGAGGCCTGAGACGTTCATCACATCACCTGGATTTCGGCCTGGAGGGCGCCGGTGGCCTTGATGGCCTGGAGGATGGCGATGAGGTCGCGCGGGGTGATGCCAAGAGCATTGAGGCCATCGACCAGCGATTGCAGTGTTACGGATTCCGGAACGACGGCCAGCTCGCTGTTGGTCTGGTTGACGTTGAGGTTCGTCGAGGGCTGGACCTGCGTCCGTCCGTCCGAGAAGGGCAGGGGCTGCACCACGGTCGGGTTTTCCGCGATGGTGACGGTGAGGCCGGACTGGGCCACGGCAACGGTCGAGACGCGCACGTCGCGGCCCATGACGATGATGCCGGAATTCTCGTCGATCACGACCTTGGCCGGGGCGTCGGTTTCCACGACGAGCTGTTCGACGTCGGTCAGAAGGTCGACGATATTGCCGTTGAAGCCCTTGGGGAGAGTGACGCGAACGGTGGACGGATCTTCGGGAGTGGCCGTGGGGACGCCGATGAAATCGTTGATCGAGAGCGCAACGCGACGGGCCGTGGTGAGGTCGGGGTTGCGGAGCGCAAGGCGCAGGGTGCGCTGGGCACCGAGCTCAAAGCCGATTTCGCGCTCGATGATGGCGCCCGAGGAGATGCGGCCGGTCGTGGGGACGCCGGAGATGATGGTGGCGGCATCGCCCTGCGCCTTGAAGCCGTTGATGGTCACCGGGCCCTGGGCGATGGCGTAGACTTCGCCATCGGCGCCGAGCAGCGGGGTGACGAGCAGCGTGCCGCCCTGGAGGCTGCCGGCATCGCCCATGGCGGCGACGGAGACGTCGATCTTGGAGCCCTGGGTGGAGAAGGCCGGCAGGTTTGCCGTGACCATGACGGCGGCAACGTTTGCCGTGCGGACGGATTCGCCGCGGGTGTTGACGCCCAGGCGCTCGAGCATGGCCTGGAGGCTCTGCTTGGTGAACGGAGATGAATTGAGGCTGTCGCCGGTGCCATTGAGGCCGACGACCAGGCCATAGCCGACCAGCTGGTTGTCGCGGACGCCCTCGATATTGACGATGTCCTTGATGCGCGCGGTGGCGGCGTGGGCCGGTGCGAAAGGCGCAAGGATCGACGCCGCTGACAGCAGCGCGGCGAAGATGCTTCTCAGTGCCTTCTTGTTCATTTTCGTTCCCCGTTCGGAGCCACCCATCCCCATGGGCGGCGATTACTCGGGGAAGGCATTGCCAGAACCGTGCCAAGTTCGTAGCGGCCTGATTTTTCTACGATTTTTCGAGATTATTTTGCGCGGGAAGCGAAAAGCGGCAATTCCTGCCGGGCGACTTAAGGCGTTGTTAACCCAAACGGGCAGAATTTGCCGGGGAGGAAACGAGCGAGACCGATTTGCGTATTGAAGGCTATTCGAGGACGGCGGGCGTAGGGGCCAGGGCAGGCGTGGGCCGCTCGGGTTCCGCCGGTGCGGTGTTCCAGCCGGACATGGGGGAGATGCCCCGTGTTGCCAATGCGCGGGCGACGAGCCCGACTGCGGGCATCGATGCGCTGCTGGCCCTCCAGGCCATCGAGGATCCGGTGCTCAAGCGCCGCAAGACGGTGCGTCGCGGCCGGGCGCTGCTCGATACGCTCGAAGCCATCAAGGCCGACCTGCTGCTGGGCAGGGTCGGGGAAAGCCGGCTCAACCAGCTGATGGCCCTGATCGGCCAGGCGCGCGAGCAATGTGACCCCGAACTGGACGCCCTGATCGACGACATCGAGCTGCGGGCGCGGGTCGAGCTGGCAAAACTGGGCAAGTACCCGGCTTTCTAGGGCCTTCGACATCACGAAATGACGCCGATCGGCCCTAATCCACTCACGATTTATCGTGATTGACGATCCGTGCTTGCCGGGCAAAGGCCTGTTCACTATATAGGCCGTCCTCAGGGGCGCATTGGAGTTGAGTCCAAGGAATGTCATCTGTTGCCGACCTAGAAGACTACCGGCCCAGTCAAGACGAGCCGTTCATGAACCCGCGCCAGCGGGAGTACTTCCGTCGCAAGCTCGAAAACTGGAAAGAGGAGATCCTGCGCGAAAGCCGGGAGACGCTCGAGAATCTCCAGGAAGAGAACCAGAATCACCCGGACATGGCCGATCGTGCCTCCTCGGAGAGCGATCGCGCGCTGGAACTGCGCACCCGTGACCGGCAGCGCAAGCTGATCTCCAAGATCGATGCGGCGCTCAAGCGTATCGAAGACGGGACCTACGGCTATTGCGAGGAAACCGGCGATCCGATCGGTATCGCCCGCCTCGACGCTCGCCCGATCGCGACGCTGTCGCTGGAAGCGCAGGAAATGCACGAGCGCCGCGAAAAGGTTTACCGCGACGAGTAAGTCGCAGCCCGCAGCGCCGAACATCAATTCAGGGGCCCGCCTTCGCGCGGGCCCTTTCTTTTCCGAAAGAGACGCCATGCTGCAGATCGTCCACCTTGACCATGCAAATCTTGCCGCCGCTGCGGCGATAGATGCCTCGTTCGAGGTGAGCGAGGAGCTTTCGGTCGTGGCCGACGAGGCCGGCATCCGCCTGTTGCCCAAGGCGGTGACGCCCTATCGCAAGGCCTATCACGAGGCGGGTGAGGATCTGCGCGATGCCATAGGAAGCCTCGACCAGGTCGGGTTCGTGGCGCTGCTCGGCGATGCGGTCGCGGGCGTGGTGATCGTGGGGCTGGACTGGACCGGGCTGGGGCTCATCGATTGCTTTGCCGTCGATCCCGCCGTGCGACGCTCCGGCGTCGGGGCGGCGCTGATCGATGCGGCCAAGACCTGGGCGCGAGCGCAGGGGTTGCCGGGCGTGCGGCTCGAAACGCAGAGCAACAACGTCGCCGCCTGCCGCTTCTATGAACGGCAGGGATTCGTGCTCAAGGGGTTCGACGCCGATCTTTATCGCGGCGAGATGCCGGGCACCCGGGAGATCGCGCTCTTCTGGTACTTCTGGTTCTGATCAGAGCGTGATCGTCCGGGTTACGCCGATGGCCTCTAGGAATGCCGAGTCGTGGCTGACGACGATGAGGGCGCCGTCATAAGCGAGAAGACCGGCTTCGACAGCCTCAATGGAGGAGATGTCGAGGTGGTTGGTCGGCTCGTCGAGGATCAGGAGTTCGGGCGGGCGGGTGCCGCCCAGGGTGCAGGCGAGGCCGGCGCGCAACGTTTCGCCGCCGCTGAGCGTGCCGACTTCCTGCAGGGCGGCATCGGCGCGGAACATGAAGCGGGCAAGCGCGGCCCGGCAGGCATTCTCGTCATCGTCCGGATTGAGCGCGCGGAAATTGTCGCGGATCGTGAGGCGTGGGTCGAGAATGCTCACTGTCTGGTCGAGCATGGCGTAGCGGCCGGCGATGCGCACCGTGCCCGATGCCGGGGGCAGGCTGCCGGTGAGGAGGCGAAGCAGCGTGGTCTTGCCGGAGCCGTTGGCGCCGGTGATGGCGAGGCGCTTGGGGCCGATCATCGTCAGGTTGAAATTGCGGATGATGGGCTTTTCGGGATCGGGGCCGCCAGCGAGGTCGTGGGCTTCGAGGATCGTCTTGCCGGCGGATAGGCCGGACGGGGCGAGACGGATCGAGACGTGCTGAAGGATTTCGACCTGGGCACGGGCGTCGGCGGCCTCGCGGGCGGCGTCGTCGCGCAGGCGGCCGGCGATATTGGCCTGGGCGCCTGAGGTGTTTTCGGCATTTTCGCGTCTGCCACCGAGGAGGATTTTCGGGATATCGCCACGTGCGGCCTTGCGGGCGCCCCCGGCGTCGCGCTTGGCCTTCTGCTCGCGCACGGCCTGCACCTTGCGGTCGATCTCGGCGACCTTGCGCTCGGCAGCGGCCAGGCTTTGCTCGGCGGCGGCCAGTTCGAGGGCCTTGCGCTCGGCATAATGGTCGTAATTGCCGCCGTAGGTCCGCGCGCCGAGCGTGGTGAGCTCGACGATGGCATCCATCTGGCGGAGCAGGTCGCGATCGTGGCTGACGACGATGGCGCCGCCGCGCCAGTTGCGCAGCACGTCGGCGACCGCGGCACGGCCATCGGCATCGAGGTTATTGGTGGGCTCGTCGAGGAGGATCATGTCCGGCTCGTCGAAGATGAGCGCGGCCAGGGCAATGCGCGTGCGTTGGCCGCCGCTCAAGGTCGAGAGCGGACGTTCGGGCGTGAGATCGGGGAGACCGACCTTTTCGAGCGCGGCTTCGAGACGCGAGGGCAGCAGCCAGTCGGCTTCGGCGGCATCATCGAGCGAACCTTCACCGGCTTCGAGCCGGGCGAGGCGGGCCAGCTCGTCCCTGGCGCCGAAGATATCGGCCACGGCCTGGCCATCGACGCGCACGGATTGGCGCAGCATGCGCACGGTGCCGGAGACGACCACTTCGCCCGAGGCAGGTTGCAATTCGCCGGCAATGAGCTTGAGGATGGTCGACTTGCCCGTGCCGTTGCGGCCGATCAGTCCCGTGCGGGCGGGGCCGAAAGCAAGGTTCAGGTCCTGGAAGAGGAAATGGCCGTCAGGCGTTGAATAGCTGACGGAATTGAGGGCAACGGAGGAGGGCATTGATACGGGATTCCTGGTGAGCGATGCGGATGAGGCAGTCGTTCAACGTGGAATCCATAAGGCGCCGTCCTGTGGGTGTTGCGGTTGGGCGGAACATAGGGAGATGGGAGCGGGATGGCAAGGGGCGGCGTACGGCGAGGGGGAGCGGACTGAGGTGGAGAGGGGGTGGTGCTGCTGTCATCCGCGCTTACCCCAACCACGTACTTCCCCGGCCGTAGAGCCGGGGACCACGGATATCTCCACTCGGGTGGAGGGGGGCAATAGGCCCCGGATCAAGTCCGGGGAAGTGCAGTGGTGGGGGAAGTTCCGTGGTGGAGAAGCGCGCTAGTCGGAGGCGTGCTGGTGGAGAGGCGAACTGGTGGCGAGGTGCGGAGGTTCGGGGTGAGGAAGCGCCGGGGTGAGGAAAGTGCGGCGGTGTGCGGTGGTAAGTGGCGCGGCTTGGGAATGCGGTGGGGGACGGGACTGGAAATCCCAGCCCCGTAACCTGCCCCTTACGCCCCATACCTCTTCTTCAAATGAGCGATGAAATAGTCCGCGTTCAGCGCTTCCCCAGTCGCGCGTTCCATCAGTTCGGGTGTCGACCACCGCGAGCCCTGGAGCCAGATGTTTTCGCGGCGCCAGTCGTTGAGGGGGGCGAAGTTGCCCTGGCGGATGTCGTCGCGCACGGTCGGGACGGCTTTTTCGAGGGCGGCCCATTGCTGGGCGGCCATCAGGGCGCCGAGGGTGTAGGAGGGGAAATAGCCGAAGGCGCCGCCGGGCCAGTGGACGTCCTGCATCGGGCCGTCCTTGGGGTTGTCCAGGGTTGAAAGGCCCAGATATTCGCTCATCTTGGCGTCCCAGGCCTCGGGGAGGTCGGCGACCTCCAGCTTGCCGTTGACGAGGTCCTGTTCCAGCTCGAACCGCAGGATGACGTGGAGCGGGTAGGTGACTTCGTCGGCGTCGACGCGAATATAGCCGCGCTCGACATGGTTCACGCGGTTGAGCACGTCATCGACTTCCCAGCCGCGCATGGCGTCGTGGCCCATGTGCTGGTGGACGAGCGGCAAGGCGAATTCCCAGAATTCGCGGGTATGGGCGAGCTGCATCTCGACGAACAGGCTCTGGCTTTCGTGAACGCCCATGCCGCGCGCCTTGCCGAGCGGCCAGTGCGCCCATTCGGGCGGCAGGCCCTGTTCGTAGAGGGCGTGGCCGGTTTCGTGCAGGACACCCATGAGCGAGGAGAGGAATTCGTCGGTGCGGTAGCGCGTGGTGATGCGCACGTCGGACGGGACGCCGCCGCAGAAGGGATGGTGCGAGACCGAGAGACTGCCGTGGTCGAAATCGAAGCCGACGGCGGCCATGGCGGCGAGGCCGAGATCGCGCTGCTTTTCGACGGTATAGGGACCGGCAAAGGGTTTTAGCGGGCGCTCGGTGAGGCGGCGGTTCTGCGCCGCAAGGGCTTCGGGCAGGAAGCCCTTGAGGAAGGTCTTGAGGCGCTCGAAGACCGGGGCGACGTTGGCGACGCGGTTGCCGGGGTCGTACTGATCCATCAGGGCGTCGTAGGGCGCAAGCTTGAGGGCGTCGGCGCGCAGCTGCGCTTCCTCGCGCACGAGCTTGACCACGCCTTCGAGGGCGGGGCGGAAACCCTGCCAGTCGTTCTTCGCGCGCAGATCGCGCCAGAGCTGCTCGGAGAGCATGGTCGCCTGGGTGCGGCGGCGAACGAATTCGGTGGGGAGGCAGGTGGCGTTGGTGTAGCTGCGCTTGAACTCGCGCAGGGCGCGCGCGCCGTCCTCGGTCAGCTCGGCCTTTTCGGCATCGGCGATCCAGTCGGCGATTTCGGGGGCAGTGGCCTGCTCGTGATACATGCCGGCCAGGTTCGACATGGCCTCGGCCCGTTTCTCGCCACCGCCCGAGGCCATATGCGTCGCCTCGTCGGCGCCGAGGATGGAAAGGGCGTGTTCGAGGGATTCGAGCTTGTGGCCGAGTTCATCGAGCTTCTGGAAGGACATGGATAGCTCCGGAAAGTGATGGCGGTAGGTTTAGCGGATGGAGGGCGGCGGGGGAACGGGGAGGCGGTGTTTGGGGCTTACCCCCACCCCTGTCCCCTCCCCGCAAGGGGGAGGGAGACGATGGGGCACGAATTAGCTCTCCTCGCGCTTAAATGCTGAATACTGGAAACGCTGTTCGCTGCCCCATGGGGTCTTGTGGGTGTGGCGTAGCGTTTCCTGCAGCTTGAAGCCGGGGCCAAGCAGAGCCGCAAGAGTGTCGGCATCGTGTCGGGCGACCGGGAGGCCGCTGCATTTTTCGGGGCCGTCGGGGGCGAAGGTGGCGAGAATGGCGGTGCCGCCGGGGCGGAGGGCGGATTTGAGGACCGCGACGTAGGCGCGCTGGTCTTCCGGGTCGGTGAGGAAGTGCAGGGCGGCGCGGTCGTGCCAAACGTCGAAGGCGCGGGTGGGGTGCCAGCGGGTGGCGTCGGAGACGACCCAATCGACCTTCTCGGCAACAGCGCCGAGGCGGTTGCGGGCGGCGTCTAGGGCGGCTGCGGAAAGGTCGAGGACGGTGACGTCGTGTTCGGGCAACAGAGCATCGACGAGGCGGGAGGCGCCGCCGCCGATGTCGACGATGTCGGCGGGCTTGCCGCCACTGGCCTTGCCGATGAGGGCGAGGGAGATTTCGGGGCTGGTTTCGAACCAGCTCACCTCATCTTCCTTCTTGGTGGTGTAGACGGTCTGCCAGTGTTCGGTGCGTTCGCTCATGAGGCATAGGTAGGCTCGGGCGGGGCAACAGGGAAGGGGCCTTGCGGAGACGGTCGGCAACAGGTCATGGTTGCTGCCGTTTTCAAGGAGTCTTCAAGTGGCCGATCTATCTGCCTTTCCCATCACCAAGCGCTGGCCGGCGAGCAATCCGGATATCCTGCAACTCTACTCGCTGCCGACGCCGAACGGGGTGAAGGTTTCGGCCATGCTCGAGGAAATCGGGCTTCCCTACGAGCCGCACCTGGTCAAGATCGGCGAGGATGAGAGCTGGACGCCCGAATTCCTCTCGCTCAACCCCAATGGCAAGATTCCGGCCATCATCGACCCTAACGGGCCGGACGGGAAGCCGCTCGGCCTCTTCGAATCCGGCGCCATCCTCATCTATCTCGCCGAGAAGACCGGCAAGCTGCTGCCGACCGATCCCGCGCAGCGCTACGAGACCATGCAGTGGGTGTTCTTCCAGATGGCCGCGGTCGGACCGATGTTCGGGCAGGTCGGGTTCTTCTACAGATATGCCGGCCGCGAATGGGAGGATAAGCGTCCGCTCAACCGTTATGCCACCGAATCCAAGCGGCTGATGGGCGTGCTCGAAGCGCGGCTCGATGGGCGGCAGTGGATCATGGGGGACGAGTATACGATCGCCGACGTGGCGACGTTCCCCTGGGTGCGCAACCTGCAGATGTTCTACGAGGCCGACCCGGTTATCGGGTTCAAGTCGTTTCCGCGCACGATGGAATGGATGAAGCGGGCGTCGGAACGGCCGGCTTCGGTGAAGGCGTTCGATATTCCCGCTCGGGGGTAGGGCGGAGTCTTTTAGCTCACCCAAAACTAAAAGGCGCAGCCCACGGGGTGTGGGGCTGCGCCGTTTGGCTCTGTTCTGGAGCCGGCTGCCGCTGCGCACGATGGGGGAATTGTGCAGCGGCAGGAAGTCTTAGAAGGGCAGGATCGCGTCGAGGACCTGCTGGCCGTAGCGCGGCTGCTGGACGTCGGTGATCTGGCCGCGGCCGCCGTAGGCCACGCGGGCTTCGGCGATCTTGGTCGAGGGGATCGTGTTGTCGGCGCGGATGTCTTCCGGACGCACGATGCCCGAGACGATGAGGTCGCGGACCTCGAAGTTGACGCGCACTTCCTGGCGGCCTTCGATCACGAGGTTGCCGTTCGGCAGGACCTGGGTGACGACGGCGGCGACCGAGGTCTCGATGTTTTCCTTGCGGTTCACCGAGCCGGTGCCCTTGTCGTTCATGCCGGAAGTCGTGTCGACGGCAGCCTTGGCGTCCACGTCAGGGGCGATGCCGTTGAAGATCGAGCCAAGTACGCCACCGACGCCGGCAGTGTTGGTCGAGGTGCGGCCGCGGGCGGTCTGGTTGGAAATCTGGGCCTGGTCGTCGATGGTTACGAGCACGGTCAGGATGTCGCCGACGCGGTGGGCGCGCTGGTCCTTGAAGAAGCCCTTGGCCGATGTGCGGTAGAGCGAGTTCGGCAGGTAGGTGTCTTCGATGGCCTGCGGCATCGGCATGGAGACGGGCTGATAACCGGCCGTGGTGGTCGGGTCCTGGATGGCCGTCAGCGGCGGGGCCTGGCCGACCTGGGAAAGCCGGTCCATGGTGGAGCAGGCGCCGAGGAGCGAGGTGAGGGCGACGATGGTCGCGATCTTGAAAGCGTTCATTCTCGTTACTCCTTAGAGCCCGGCAACGTTGACGGGGCCGCCCTTGATCTCGACGGCGCCACTTGCGGTGGCCACGCCGTTCACGACCTTCTTGGACAGGGAATTTAGGACCGCCACGGGCTGGCCGAGGCTTGCGGAATTGAGGGCCTGGCCCTTGACCGTCAGGGTCATGGGGCCGTTGCGGAAGTAGACGGTGACGGCCTGGTTGCGCGTCACGACTTCCGGGTCGGCCACGTCGGTGGCCTTGAGCATCATGCCGGCACGGCTCGGGCGCTGCAGCGTCTTGCCGATGAGTTGGTCGACGCTGGTGAAGCCAGAGCTTTCGGCGAACTTGAGCGGCACCAGCTTCATCTCGACATCGGTCGGCGACAGGATGGTGCCGGCGCCGAGATTGGCCGAGAGATGCGGGACTTCGATCATCAGGTTGATCTGGCCGGTGACGTCGAGCGGCTTGTCGACGCCCGAGACGGCGAAGCGGGCGGCGAAGGCGCCGCTGGCGGGCATGTAGCGCAGGGTCACGAGCTTGGCGGGGCTCGCGGCGTCATCGGCATTCACATGCGGCAGCATGGTGTCGAAGAGCGCCTGGGCGCTCATGCCCGGGTTGAGGATGCCACGGGTCTTGAGATCGGCGGCGATGAGATCGGTGAGGATGGTCTCGTCGATCGCCGTGCCCTGGCGGGCGACGCGCACCTTGTCGATGCCTTCGGCGTCGAACTCGGTGAGGCCGGCCTTAAGAGCGGCGGCGCGGATGGCTTCGATCGAGACAGTGCCGGCAGTGCCCGGGGCAGGGGCGCGGAACATGGCCTGTTCGGCCTGGAGCCCGGCGCCATCGAACATGTCGCCCACGGTGACGATTGCGGTGCTCACCAGCACGTCGGCCTTGAGGGTCGGAGCAGCCATGGCACTCGAAAGCGCCACGAGGCTTGCCGAGACAGCGACCAGGCTTTTGAGGAGGTTGCGGGACATGATCATCGCCTATCAGCGCATCTGCGAGGTGGACTGCATCATCTCGTCGGCGCCCGAGATCACGCGCGCATTCATTTCGTAGGCGCGCTGGGCGGCGATGAGGTCGGCAATCTCGGTGACCGAGTTGACGTTGGCGGCTTCGAGGTAGCCCTGCATGAGGTTGCCGGTGCCGTCCACGTTCGGCGTGCCGATCTGCGGGGCGCCGGAGGCGGCCGTCTCGAGGAAGAGGTTGTCACCGGCCGATTCCAGGCCCGCCTTGTTGACGAAACGGGCGAGCTGGAGCTGGCCGAGCTGGGTGGCGGCGGTCTGGCCGGGGAGCTTGGCCTCGACGATGCCGTCGGCAGAGATCGCAAGGTCGGTGGCGTTGTCGGGAATGGTGATGCCCGGCTGCACCTGGTAGCCGTTGACGTTGACCAGCTGGCCGGTGTCGTCGCGCTCGAACGAGCCGTCGCGGGTATAGGCGGTGCGGCCGTCGGGAAGCTGGATCATGAAGAAGCCTTCGCCGCGCACGGCGATATCGAGATCCTTCTCGGTGGGGGCGATCGAGCCCTGGCTCATGATGCGCGGGGTGGCGACGGTGCGCACGCCCGAGCCGACTTCGATGCCGGCAGGAACGAGCGTGCCCTGGTCGGAGGTCTGCGAACCGGCGCGGCGGTAGGTCTGATAGAGCAGGTCCTGGAACTCGGCACGCTGGCGCTTGAAGCCCGTGGTGCGCATGTTGGCAATGTTGTTGGAGATCACTTCAACATTGCGTTCCTGGGCGGCCATGCCGGTCGATGCGATATAGAGCGCTTTCATCGGGTAACTCCTTTAGGCCTGGGTGTCGCCGAGGCGCTGAATGGCAGTGCGGCGCAGATCGTTCTGCTGCTGCATGAGGCTCGCCAGGCTTTCGTAAGCCCGCGAGACGCGGATCATCTCGGCCATCTCGGAGACGCCGGAAACGTTGGACTTCTCGACAACGCCCTGGATGACGCGGGTATTGGCGGCAGCATTGGCGCCGGTGCCGGTGAAGAGGTTGCCGCCGGTGTGCTCGATGGCCTGGGCGTCGGCGAATTCCACGACGCGCAGCTTGCCGCGGCCACCCTGCGAGGTGGTGATCGAGCCATCGGCATTGATGGTGATGTCGTCGGTGGCGCCGGTGAACTTGATCGGGCCGGATTCGGTGAGCACCGGATTGCCCGAGAGGTCGACCAGCGTGCCATCAGGGGCCAGCTGGAACGAGCCGGACTTGGTGTAGCGTTCGCCGGCCGGCGTCTGGACGGCGAAGTAGCCGTCACCCGCCAGGGCCAGGTCGAAGGGGTTGCCGGTCTGCTGGAACGCGCCCTGCGTCATGTCGCGCACGGTGGCCCAATCCTGCGTATAGGAGAGGATCTGGTCCTTGAAGGCGAAGTCGCGGTCGCGGGCGGTCGGGCTCTTGTATTCCTCGAACAGGATGTTCTCGGCCTTGAAACCCGTGGTGTTGATGTTGGCCAGGTTGTTGGCCACGACATCCATCTGCCGCTGCAAGGCGATCTGCTTGGACAGACTGATGAGCTGCGCATTTTCCATGGCGCGGTACCCCGTTAATAACTTCGGACCGACCCTGCTTCCCCAAGCCGGCAGGCCCGCAAACCTAACTGCAGAAAGCGTGCCAAGTCGAAAAGTGCAGCAAATACAACGGAATGACGGCCTCATCGCAGATTGCGAAAAGGCGGTGAGAATTTGCCCGGGGAAGAAAATGCCCGGCAATTTCTGCCGGTCTGGAGGGCAAAAGTAACGGTTCGTTAACCAAGCTCCCGCAAAGGTTAACGGGTCGCTGGAATCGCCTGGCGGCAGGGGCTCGGGGGCAACACTGACTATGGCTGCGGAAGCCGAAATCGAAGACGGCGCACTTGCGTCCGCCGCGACCAAGAAGAAGGGTCGCGGGCGTATCATGCTGATCGCGGGCGTTGCGGCCGCCGTGATCGTCATTGGCGCGGGAAGCTATTTCTTCCTCTTCGCCAACAAGCCTAAGGAGACGGTGGAAAGCACCGCCTCGGCAGCGGTCGCTCCCAATACTTTCATCTTCAATCTTCCGGAAATGACGGTGAACCTGTCGAGCCCGGAGGGTTCCGAGAACTTCATGAAGCTCACCATCGCGCTCGAAGTGGCCGATGAGGAGATGATGAAGACCATCCAGCCGCGCATGGCCAAGGTCATCGACGCGTTCCAGGTCTATCTGCGCGAGCTGCGCAAGAGCGACCTCGAAGGCTCGGCCGGTATCTATCGCCTCAAGGAAGAGCTGCTGCGGCGCGTCAACGTCGCCATCGCTCCGGCGCAGGTCGAGAACGTTCTCTTCAAAGAACTCCTGGTGCAGTGATGGCCGGGCCGAACGACAAGGACAAGATTTCGGACGAGTGGAATCTCGACGAGATCACCAAAGGCGCGTCGTCCGATTCCAGTGATTCCGGGCTTTCGGCCGAATGGGCCGCGATGCTCGAGAACGATGGCACCGCCGCTGCTGCCGATGACGGCGTGGACCGCGTGCTCAACCAGGACGAGATCGACAGCCTGCTCGGGTTCGACGCCAATGCGGCGGGCAATGTCGAGCTTTCGGGCGTCCAGGCGCTGATCAACTCGGCGCTGGTGAGCTACGAGCGCCTGCCCATGCTCGAAATCGTCTTCGACCGCGTGGTGCGGCTGTCGACGACTTCGCTGCGCAATTTCACCTCGGACAACGTCGAAGTGTCGATGGAATCGATCTCTTCGGTGCGTTTTGGGGACTATCTCAATTCCATTCCGCTGCCGGCGATCCTTTCGGTCATCAAGGCCGAGGAATGGGATAATTTCGGGCTCCTCACGGTCGACAGCAGCCTCATCTATTCGATGATCGACGTGCTGCTCGGCGGCCGCCGTATCGGCAGCGCCGTGCGCGTCGAAGGCCGGCCCTACACGACCATCGAGATGGCGCTGGCGCGGCGGATGATCGAGGTGATCCTCGATGACATCCACAAGGCCTTCGAGCCGCTGACGCAGATCAACTTCAAGCTCGAACGCGTCGAGACCAATCCGCGCTTCGCCGCTATTTCGCGGCCGGCACATGCGGCGATCCTCATCGAGCTGCGCATCGAGATGGACGATCGCGGCGGCAAGATCGAGATCCTTCTGCCCTACGCCACGATCGAGCCGATCCGCGAGCAGCTTCTCCAGAACTTCATGGGTGAGAAGTTCGGTCGCGATCCGATCTGGGAAGGGCACCTGGCCACCGAGATTTATGCGGCCGACGTCGATGTGGAAGCCGTGCTGCACGAGATGGACCTGCCGCTTTCGCGCGTGCTCGGCCTCTCGCGCGGGGAAACCATCATGTTCGATCGGAGCCCCTCCGATCCGGTCAAGCTGCGCTGCGGCAATATCGACCTGACGCAGGCGATCATGGGGCATATTGGAAACAATGTTTCGGTTCGGACGATCCGGCCTCTCAACCCGCCCAAGGTGACGATGGCGGCCTTCGAGGCGATCGACGAAGCGGGGGAGATTTGAGAAATGACTTTCGGGCTTCTCGTTGAAGGCTCTGTTGCCATTCTTCTGGCGGTGACCATCGGCTATTGCGTGGTGCTCAATGCGCGCCTCAAGCGCCTGCATGGCGACCGCGATGCGCTGAGGCAGATGGTGGGCGACCTCGTCCAGGCCACCAATCTCGCCAATGCGGCGATCAAGGAACTCAAGGTCACGGCCATCGAGACGGACCAGACGCTCAATGCCCGCCTCGAAGAGGCCGAGCGGTTCGGCGTGGAGCTGGCCAGCCACATCAATGCCGGCCAGGCGCTGATGGAGCGGGTGGCCAAGTTCACCAGCGCCGCGCGTCATTCCAAGTCGCTGGAGCCCGAGCCCCGCGCCGAAGAGCCCAGCCTGGTGAAGTCGGCTCTGCAGGCGCTGGCAACGCACGAGCGCATGCGGGGTAACGCAGCGTGAAATCGATCCGACTTCTCCCGGTCGTGGTCTTTGCTTCGCTGGCGCTGCTGGCGTTCAAGACGATCGGGCTGGTTACCAGTGGCAGCTATGTGCTGACAGGCACGAGCTCCGCGGTTGCCGCCGGTGGCGGCGCGGCGGAGCCGGCGTCGGGCGAGACGCTTACAATTCCTCCCGAGCCCACGCTCGAGGACAAGGCGCCGACCCTCTCGGACGGCGCTCCCACCATGCCGCTCGCCGCGCCTGCCGCTGCCGGCGGGCACGGGGAGGGGGCTCCGGCTCCCGCCACGGAGGGCGAGCATGGGGCTGAATCCGCCGCAGCTCCGGCTGCCGAGGAGGCCATTGCGACCGGTGCGCCGGACATGACCGCCGAAGCTCCCGCCGCGCAGCCCGAAGGGCAGCAGATCGGGGAAACCGAGCGGACCATTCTCAACCGCCTGGCCGAGCGCCGTTCGGAGCTTAATGGCATCGAAGGCGAACTCGCCACCCGCCAGCAATTGGTGGAGGCCGCCGAGCGCAAGCTTGCCGAGCGCACCGCGGCGCTGCAGGCGATCGAGGCGCGTATCAACGGGCTGGTCGACCAGCAGAAGTCGATCGACGAGGCGCAGTTCAAGAGTCTGGTCTCGATGTACGAGAACATGAAGCCGGCCGATGCGGCCAAGATCTTCGATGCGCTCGATATCGACGTGCTGCTGCGCGTGGCCAAGGCGATCAATCCGCGCAAGATGGCCCCGATCATGGCCAAGATGAACCCCACGGTGGCCCAGGTGCTCACCGTCAAGCTAGCCGCCGTCAACCCGGTGACGCAGCCGACGACGATGGCCAGCACCGACCTCAATGCGGAACTGCCGCAGATCGTCGGACAATAGGAATTCTGCTCTGGAGGCAGTCGGAAGGCGGGCGAAAGCCCGCCTTTTGTTTGGGTGCTTTAGGGGGAGAATGAGCTGGCGGGCATGCTTTCCAACTACTCACTTCCCCCAACCACGGAACTTCCCCGGGCGGAGACCCGGGGCCCATTGCACCGCTCCACTCGAGTGGAGGTATCCGTGGGCCCCTGTGTAATTGTGCTGTGCCATATTGGGTACGGGCGGGAGACCGTTGGGCCCCAGGTTTAAAGACCGAGAGCCGGCACGGGTCCCCGCCCGCTTTGACAAACACCTGAACAGTTGCACGAGGCCGCTTGAGACGGACCTCGGATCACAGGGACAGGCCCATGACCCTATCACCGACCTGGATTGGAATCGACGTTTCGAAAGCCTGGCTGGATATCGCCTCTTCCGGCGGGGAGGGCGTGCAGCGGATCGCCAACACGATGGACGCCATCGCCGCATTCGCCGCCACGCTGGAGCGGGAGGGCACTCTCGTGGTGCTGGAGGCGAGCGGGGTTTACGACAGGAGCTTGCGCGCCGGACTGGCGCTGGCCGGGATCGGCCATGTCCGGGTCAATCCGCTGCGGGCCCGTGACTTTGCGCGGGCCAGCGGCCAGCTCGCCAAGACCGATGCGCTCGATGCGGCCATGCTTGCCGAAATGGGCCGGGCCCTGCGCCTCGTGGCCGACCCGCTGCCCGAGGCCGGACGCGAGCGGCTCGGCCTGCTCAGCCGCCGCCGCGACCAGTTGGTGGCCATGCGCACCCAGGAAAAGCAGCGCCGGATCGAGATGACCGATCCCTTCATCGGCGCCGACCTGGACCGGCACCTGGCCGGCCTCAACCAGGCCATCGCCGCCATCGAGGTCGAAATCCAGAACCAGATCGGCAGCGATGCCGCCCTGGCACAGGACCAGGCCCTGATCCGCTCGGTGCCCGGCATCGGCCCGGTCACCGCCTCTGTCCTGGCCGCCCTGATGCCCGAACTGGGCCGGCGCTCGGGCAAGCAGATCGCCACCCTGGCCGGGTTGGCCCCGCTCAACAACGATAGCGGCCTACGGCGCGGACAGCGCTCCATCCGCGGTGGCCGCCGCCGCGTCCGCCAGGCCCTCTACATGGCCGCCGTCGCATCCTTGCGAACACAATCGCCTCTCAACGCCTTCTACCACCGCCTGCGCCAGGCCGGAAAACCACCCAAGCCTGCCCTCGTCGCCCTCGCCAGAAAGCTCCTCGTCACCATCAACGCCATGATGAAAACCCGAACACGCTTCGCAACCTGAATTACAGTTGCCGGCTCTTCGGCCGGGGAAGTGCGGTGTTGGGGAAAGAGATGCGGGTTCATGCCCACTCCCCACTTCCCACCTCTCCCGCAACCCCACATTCCCCTTTAGCGCCCCGTTAAGTCCAAGCCGCTAATTTGCATGGGTAAATCTGGGCGCGGTCAGGCAGTGTTAGTTTCAGTGAGTGCGTATGTGGGGCGGGCTTTTGCCGGCGCGGTTGTGAAGTGCGCGGTGGCGGCTTCGCTTTTGGTGGCGTTTTCCATTCCGGCATGGGCGGCGGACAAGGCGCAGCTTTTCGTTACGGCCGAGCAGGGCTATGGCCGGATGATCCTGAGCTTTCCAGGCCTCTACGAGATGCCCAAGCACCAGGTGAAGATGGAAAACGGTGTGCTTGCGGTCACGTTCGACGAACCCATCGACATCGCGCTGCCCGACGTCACCAAGATCCTGCCTGATTTCATTTCAGTTGGCCGCGTCGACCCGGACGGGCGCGGCGTGCGCTTTGCACTGCGGACCAAGCTCAACTTCAACCCGATGGAAGCGGGCGAAAAGCTCTTCCTCGACCTGATGCCGGCCAATTGGCAGGGTATGCCGCCTTCGCTGCCGCCCGAGATCATCGCCGACCTGGCGCGCCGGGCCGAAGAGGCCGCCAAGCTTGCCGAGCAGAAGCGGCTGGCCGAAGAGGCCGCGATCATCAAGCCGGCGGCGGCGCTGCGCGTCGGCCGTAATCCGACTTTCACGCGCCTGCAATTCGACTGGTCGGCCGATACCAAGGCCTCCTTCTCGATGGATATGAGCAATATCGCCACGCTCACGTTCAACTGGCCGGTGCCGGTGGAACTCTGGCAGCTCAAGGCCGACATGCCCGCCGAGATGAAGGCCGTCGACAATCTCGTCAGCCCGGCGGGCAGCGAGATCAAGTTCCGTATCACCGAGGGCGTGACGCCCCGCTTCTATGCGACGTCCGACCGCCAGTTCATCGTCGATCTCGACGTGCAGGATCCGCAGCAGGTCAAGCCGATCGATGCAGCGGCGCTTCTCGAAGCCAGCCGGCCCAAGGCGCCGGTGGCGAGCGAGCAGGACGAGAACGTGCCAGTGGTGGGGCCGACGCCGGCCAGCATCACGCCGTTCTTTGCCGCCGTGGGCTCGACCGTCCGGCTGGTCTTCCCGTTCGACCAGGATACGCCGGCTGCCGTCTTCCGGCGCGGCGACTCGCTCTGGATGGTGTTCGACACCATGACCGGCATCAATCCGCCGCCGGCCAATCCGGGGTTCGACGCCATCGCCCGCAGCTTTACCGTCGTGCCCTCAGGCGACACGCAGGTGATCAAGCTCGAACTCAATGGTGATCGGCTTGCAACGCTGGGCTCGCAGGGCAAGGCCTGGGTGCTCTCGCTGGGCGATGTGCTGCTGACCCCGACCGAGCCCCTGGCGCTCAACCGCCGCCTCGACCGCGAGGGGCTCTACGAGATGACCGCCGACCTGCAACGGCCGGGCAAGGTGCATGAATTCATCGACCCGGTGGTTGGCGATACGCTCTCGGTCATCACAGCTTACCCGCCGGCACGTGGCGTTACGCGCGACCAGGCGTTTGTCGATTTCTCGGCGCTGCGCTCGGTGCATGGCCTCGTGATCCGGCCGAACCGCGAGGGGCTGGATGTCGATATCGATTCCCGGCTCGCCGTGATCCACAGCCCCGCCGGCCTTACCGTTTCCTCGATCGACAGCCGCCGCGCGGTCGATTTCGGCGACGGCACCAGCCGCGAGAGCTTCATCGATCTCGCCGCGTTGCAGGAAACCAATCCGCTCGTCTTCACGCGCTACCGCGACCAGTTGATGAACGACACCTCGGCCACGGATGGCCGTGCGCGCGATGCGGCGCGGTTGCAACTGGCGCAATATCTCGTGGCGAACCGGTTCGGGCTCGAGGCGCTGGGCGTGCTGCAGGTGATGGATGAGGGGTTGGTGGATGCTTCGCTCAAGCGGCAGCTCCAGTTCACCACGGCCATCGCCAATGCCGAATCCGGCCGCGCCAAGGACGCGCTGGAAGTGCTCAATTCCGACGGCATGGCCGATGACATGGATGCGCTGCTGTGGCGGACGATCGCCAAGACGGAGAGCGGCGACTTCCGTGGCGCGCGCGGCGATTCCCTCGGCGCCGAGGCTGGGCTTGAAAGCTACCCGGCCTGGGTGCGCTCGCGCTTCCTGCTGGCGGCGATCCGCTCGTCAGTAGAAACGAGTGACGAGTCGCTGGCCAATCACTATCTGGGCATGGTCGACGTCGCCCGGCTCGAACCCGAGCAGGTGAGCGAGCTACGCCTTCTTTCCGGCCGCGTCGACGAGTTGATGGGCCGCAACGACCAGGCGCTGGATGCCTATGGCGAAGTGATCGCGGCCGACTATCGTCCGTCGCGCGCCGAGGCGGTTTACCGCACGCTCGCCATTCTCAAGCAGCAGGGAAATCTTGACGCCGACAAGGCGGTGAAGACGCTGGCGGCCGAGGCCATGCTCTGGCGTGGCGGTGAGCTGGAAGCGCAGATGCAGAAGCTTCTGGCCGAGCTTTATTTCGACCGTGGCGAATATCGCGCCGGGTTCGAGGTGGCCAAGCAGGCTTCGGTGTTCCATGGCGACAGTTCCGCGACCAACGGCCTTGCCGACGAAGCGGCCACGCAGTTTGCCGACCTCTATCTCAACGGCCGCGCCGATGCGCTGGAGCCGGTGGATGCGCTGAGCCTCTTCTACGATTTCCGCGAGCTGACCCCGCCGGGCGCGCGCGGCGACGAGATGATCCGCAACCTGGCGCGCCGGCTGGTCAAGGTCGATCTCCTGGCGCAGGCGGCGGAACTGCTGCAATACCAGATCGACAGCCGCCTCAAGGGCGTGGCGCAGGCGCAGGTCGGCGCCGACCTCGCCGTGATCTATGTCGCCAACCGCGATCCGGAAGCGGCGCTGCGGGTGCTCAACAAGACGCGCCTCGCCGACCTGGCGCCGACGCTCGAGCGGCAGCGCCGCATTCTCGAGGCGCGGGCGATGATCGATGCCGGGCGCGACGACCTGGCGCTCGACATGCTCTCGCGCATGAACGGGCGCGACGTCGATCTGCTACGGGCCGATGCCCACTGGAAGGCGCATCGCTACACCAAGTCGGCCGAGCTCATGGAAGCGCTCTATGCCGCCCCTCCGACCGGCGAGCCGATGCCGCAGGCCAGCCGCATGGCCATCGTCAAGGCAGCGGTGGGCTATGTACTGGGCAACGACGCGCTGGGGCTCTCGCGCCTCCGCACCAAGTATGGCGACCAGATGGCCAATTCCCCGCAATGGGCGATGTTCGACTTCGTCACCAGCCAGATCAGCGCCCCGTCGCCGGCAGAGTTCACGCAGGTGGCCAAGGCGGTGTCGGGTATGGATTCGCTCAATGCGTTCCTGGCGTCGTACCAGGAGACCTATGGCGCGAAGGACGGGTTGGTGCCGGATGGCACGAAGGCAGGGGCGGCGTAGGCGCGCGGGCTTCACCCTTGCCTTGCCCCGCGATGGAAGACCGGCTGACGCGAGAACGACCTAAGGGGCCGGGCGCCTAGCTTTCAAGTATCACCGCACTTCCCCGGCCGGAGAGCCGGGGCCCATGGATACCTCCACTCGAACGGCGCGGTGCAATAGGTCCCGGGTCTTCGCCCGGGGAAGTAAGGGGTGGGGGTGGTGCGGTGCTGGAAGCCCCTGGGAGGGGACAGGAGCAACCGCTAGCCGCTTACGAAACTCCGCACGAGCGAGCCGGCGACCAGGTTCCAGCCGTCCACCAGCACGAAGAAAATCAGCTTGAACGGCAGCGAGATAATCACTGGCGGCAGCATCATCATGCCCATGGACATGAGGACCGAGGCCACGACCATGTCGATGACGACGAAGGGGATGAAGAGCAGGAAGCCGATTTCGAAGGCGCGGCGCAGTTCCGAGATCATGAAGGCCGGGACGAGGATCTGCAGCGGAACGGCCGAGACTTCGTCGGGGGGCTCCTGCCCGGAAAGGTCGTAGAAGAGGGCCACGTCCTTGTCGCGCACATTGGCGGACATGAAGGCGTGGATGGGCACCGAGCCGCGCTCGAAGGCCTGCTGCACGGTGATCGAATTGCTCATCAGCGGGGCGATGCCGACATTGTAGGTCTGTGTCAGCGTCGGGGCCATGATGAAGGCGGTGAGGAAAAGCGCCAGCGAGACCATCACCGAGTTCGGCGGGGCCGTCTGGAGGCCGATGGCCGTGCGCAGCAGGGAGAGCACGACCACGATGCGGGTGAAGCTCGTGACCATCACCAGGATCGAGGGCGCCAGCGCCAGGATGGTGATGAGGCCGATGAGCTGGACGGCGCGCTCGGTGAGCGAGGCGTCGTTGCCGAAATCGATGTTGAGATCCTGGCCGAAGGCAACGGCCGGGATCAGGAGCGAGAGGGCGAGCGCGACGAGGCCGAGCGCCCAGCGGACGCGCCTAGTGCGAGTCGGCCGTGCGTGCCGTCGGGTTATCGCTCTGAGAATCGTCACCACCCCGTGCCCCTGCATCATCCGGATGGCCCGTTCTAGCTGAGTCGTCCGCAGGCGAATCGGCATTTGCGTGGATTGCCACAGGTTCGGCGTCCTCATTGGCGCGCATGAAGCCGGTATGGCGGAGCGAGGTCGACTGGCGGGCCGGCGGGGGTGCGGCAAGTTCGCGCAGCTTGTTGGCCGCCGGGCGCAGTGCGGGCTCGACCGCGGGGACGGGAGCCTGGGAGGCGCTTGCCGGCTTGGCCGGCGTCGGCGGGGCAGGGCGGCGCAACGGCTGGCGTGCCTGCTGCTGCTCGGCGGGGATGCCGGTCTCGATCACGACGTCCTGCGGGCCACCCAGGAGGATGAGGTGTTCCACGTCGTCGCGGCGCACGATGACGAGCTGGCGCTTCTGGTCGACGGCAAGGCTATCCACCACGGAAAGCCTACGATTTTTGCCGCGGCCGACATTGTTGGAGGCGCGGAAGATGAACTTGAGCAGCCAGAGGGCAAGAATGATGAGAACGAGCACGATGCCCAGTGCCAGCACGGCATTGAGAATCGCACCCTCAGAGCCTCCGAACAGGCCCGTCAAAAACTGCATCTAGGCGTCTCCAGAATCACGCACGTCGACAATCAAGCGGGAAGATATTGCCTATATAGACCGTGCAAGTTGCAAATTGCGAGAGTTTCGGTCCGTCAAAACCCGTGGATTAACTATCTGTTAACCATTCGGGCGGCACAAATTGCCCACTGGTTTCGGGGGTTACACGGCCATGGGGCTCGGCCAAATTCCGCTGTTCGCAGCGATGACGGAAAAGATGCGCTGGCATCAGGCGCGGCAGAACCTGCTCGCGCAGAATGTCGCCAATGCGGAAACGCCCGGCTATCGCGGCCGTGATCTGCGCGCCTTCGATTTCGAAGACCACATGGCCAACAAGTCGACGGCCGAGGTCACGACGGCGGCGACCAATCCCAAGCATATTTCGGTGTCGAGCGGGTCCGGCGACGGTTTCCAGTCGCGCCGCCTCAACAGCTTCGAGATCACGCCCGAAGGCAATGGCGTGACGCTCGAGGACGAGATGATGAAGGTGACCGGTAACCAGATGGATTACCAGGCAGTCACCACCCTTTACACGCGTTCGGTGCGGCTGTTGCGGACCGCACTTGGCAAATCCGCTTAGGAGGCGACGCCGTGACCGACTTCTCCAATTCCATTCGAATCGCGGCCACGGGCCTGCACGCCGAGACGGCGCGCATGCGGGTGATCGCCGAGAACCTCGCCAACGCCGATTCGGCGGGCAAGGCTCCGGGCGAGGATCCCTACCGGCGCAAGATTCCGACCTTCAAGGCCGTGTTCGACCAGGAGCTCGGCGGCACCTCCGTGCAGGTCGGCAAGCTGGCCTATGACATGAGCGAATTCACCACCCGGTACGAACCCGGCCATCCGGCCGCCGATGCCAGCGGCATGGTCCGCTACCCCAATGTCAACGCGCTTATCGAAACCATGGACATGCGTGAGGCCCAGCGCACTTACGAGGCGAACCTCAACGTCGTGTCATCGACTCGCTCCATGCTCGGCCAGACGCTGAGCATTCTTCGCGGATAAGGACAAATCTGAATGGCCACTCCCTTCAACGCTGCGGCAGCCGCCTACGGCAACGCCGCCAAACTCCTCACCCAGGCGACCGAAGGGCCGCCCGAAATGCTCAACCAGGGCGGCCAGGGCCCGGACTTCGCCAAGATGCTCGCCTCCAGCGTGCAATCTGTTGTGGATACCGGCCGGTCCTCCGAGCAGTTGTCGCTTGATCTTGTGAACGGCAAGGCGAATGTGGTCGACGTGGTGACCGCCATCTCGCAGACCGAAATGGCTGTCGAGACCATGGTCACGGTGCGCGACCGGGTGATTTCGGCCTACGAAGAAATCATGCGGATGCCGATCTAGCCCGGGGCAGGCGCCCCAAAGAGGCACGCATGACTGGACTTCAGGTCCTCGACATCAGCCGCGAAGGCATATGGACGCTGATCATCGTGGCAGCGCCCATGATGCTGGTGGGGCTGGTCGTGGGCGTCATCATCGCGCTGTTCCAGGCGCTGACGCAGATTCAGGAACAGACGCTGGTTTTCGTGCCGAAGATCCTGGCGATCTTCATCACCATGCTTGTCGCGCTGCCGTTCATCGGCGCGCAGATGGCAATGCTGATGGTGCATATTTCCGATCTCATCGCCACGGGCGGCTGATCGATGACGATCGGCCTCGACTGGCTGCCGCAGACCGCGTTTCTCTACCTCATCGTCTTTGCGCGGGTCGGCTCGATGCTGATGCTGATGCCGGCGCTGGGCGAGACCTCGATTCCCGCCCGTATGCGGCTGAGCTTCGCGCTGGTCTTCTCGCTCGTGCTCTACCCGCTGCTGAGCGGGCAATTGCCGGCGCTGCCGGACGAGCTCATGGCCATCGTCGTGCTGCTCGTCCACGAGATCATCATCGGTCTGATGCTGGGCGCGCTGATGCGCTTCTTCGTCTCGGCGGCGCAGGTGGCGGGTTCGATCATCGCCTTCCAGATCGGCCTCTCCGCCGCGATGATGGCCGACCCCAACCAGGGCGGGGTGCAGGGTGCGGTGTTCGGCACGTTCCTCTCGTTCCTCGGCGTGGCGCTGATCTTCGCCACCGACCTCCACCACATGGCGCTGAGCGCCATCTATGACAGCTATTCGGTGTTTTCGCCTACCGATCC